>DATIZV010000163.1:0-7039 GCA_035516915.1 Usitatibacter sp.
CGGCGTTCCCGTTCTGGATCGCGCGCGCCATCCGCGAGCACGCGCCGGACGTGATCCACGTCCACATGCCGAACGTGAGCCCGTTCTGGCTCCTCGCGGTGCCCGCCGCGCGCAAGCTGCCGTGGATCGTGCACTGGCACTCGGACGTCGAACCCTCGAAGTTCAAGCGCTCGCTGCGTCTCCTGTATCCCTACTACCGCGTCTTCGAGCGCGCCCTGCTCGAGTGCGCCGAGGCGATCGTCGTCACCTCGCCGCAGTACCTCGAGGCGAGCAAGCCGCTGCAGGAGTGGCGCTACAAGTGCGAGGTGATCCCGCTCGGCGTCGCGCCCGGGCGCTTGCCCGAGGTCGACGCGACCGAAGGCTCGAGCTTCTGGACCGGCACGGGCCTGCGCATCCTCGCGGTCGGGCGCCTCACCTACTACAAGGGCCTCGACACGCTGGTCCGCGCGGTGGCCGGCCTCGCGGGATCGCAATTGTGCATCGCGGGCGCGGGCGAGGAATGGCTCGCCCTCGAGCGCGCGGTCGCGGGCTGCGGAAGCGAGAAGCGCATCCGGCTGCTCGGCGAGGTCGACGACGCGGCGCTCTGCCGGCTGCTCGCATCCTGCGACGTGCTCTGCCTGCCGTCGCGCGAGCGCACCGAGGCGTTCGGGCTGGTGCTCGTGGAAGCGATGCGCTACGCGAAGCCCCTGGTCGTGAGCGACCTCCCCGGCAGCGGCGTGACCTACGTCGGGCGCAATGGACAGAACGCGATCTCGGCCGCCCCCGACGACGTGCAGGCCTGGCGCGCCGCCCTCGAGTCGCTCGCCTCCCATCCGGCGCGGCGCCACATGCTGGGGCGCCTGGGCTTCGAGCGCTACCGGCGGGAGTTCGACGTCGCGCGCATCGAGGCGCGCATCGGCGCGTTGTACGCGCTGGTGGCACGGATCCGCCAGGCCGAGGCGCAATCGAACCCGCCGGCGATCGACGCGGATCCACCCACGGACTTCGGTCGCGTTCCTGCGGCTTCGTCCGCCGTGGCGAAGCCTCGCGGACGCGCCCTCGTGGTGATTCCCGCGCTGAACGAGGGAAAGTGCATCGGTTCCGTGATCGGCGACGTGCACGCGGCCAGCGATTTCGACGTGCTGGTGGTCGATGATGGAAGCGTCGACGACACGGTGGCGATCGCATTGCTGCACGGCGCGACCGTATTGCGCGCGCCGCTGTGGCAGGGGGCCTGGGGCGCCATCCAGACGGGGATCCGCTACGCCCTTCGCCACGGCTACTCCGCGGTGGTGACGATGGACGCCGACGGCCAGCACGCGGCCTCCCATCTTTCGCGCCTCGTCGAAGCGGGAGGTTCGGCCGACGTCGTCATTGCCGCCTGCCCCAGCCGCGGCAGCGCCCTGCGCCACCTCGCATGGGCCTATTTCCGGTTCCTCACCGGCTTCGGCCTCGAGGACCTCACCTCCGGCTTCCGCTACTACGGCGCACGCGCCTGCCGCGTCCTCGCCTCGAAGGAAGCCACGTTGCTGGACTATCAGGACATCGGCGTCCTGCTCCTGCTGCACCGGGCGCGCCTGCGCATCGCCGAGGTCCCCGTGCAGATGAGCCCTCGCCGCGACGGCGGCTCGCGCGTCTTCTTCTCCTGGTGGACCGTCGCGCGCTACATGGTGGAGACCTCGCTGCTGTGCCTCGCGCGCTGGCGGCCGCGGATCTGAATGGGAACCTTCCACGTACCCGTCCTGCTCATGGGCATCGGCCTCGCGGTCGGCATCCTCTATCTCGTGCGCCGCGACCACCTGCACATCCGCCAGGGGATGTTCTGGATCGCGATCGCCTTCTTCTCGCTCGCCTTCGGGCTGTGGCCCTCGCTCATCGACAAGTTGGGAGCGTTGCTCCGGATCGCGTATCCCCCGACGCTGCTCTTCCTGGGCGCGATCATCGTGCTGATCGTGAAGGCGCTGCTGGGTGACATCTGGCTAACGAAGCTGCAGCGGGACCTGCGGCGGCTCAACCAGCGGATCGCGCTGCTGGAAGCCGAGCATCCGACGCCCACCCGCGAGGAAACGAGGCGCGGCGCGCAGCGCTGAACGGGCCGCGGCCCGCAAGACGACGGGGCCCGCGAACGGGCCCCGTTTTCCCAGCTCTCGCCCCCGAGGAAGCTCCTCAGCTCTCGCCCTCGAGGAAGCTCCTCAGCTTCTCCGACCGCGAAGGATGCCGCAGCTTGCGCAGCGCCTTGGCCTCGATCTGCCGGATGCGCTCGCGCGTCACGTCGAACTGCTTGCCGACTTCCTCGAGCGTATGGTCGGTGTTCATCTCGATCCCGAAGCGCATGCGCAGCACCTTCGCCTCGCGCGGCGTGAGCGAATCCAGCACGTCCTTGGTCGCCTCGCGCAAGCTCGCGTAGAGGGCGCTATCGGAGGGAGCGAGCCCGGCCTGGTCCTCGATGAAATCGCCGAGGTGCGAATCGTCGTCGTCGCCGATCGGCGTCTCCATGGAGATCGGCTCCTTGGAGATCTTGAGGATCTTGCGGATCTTCTCCTCGGGCATCTCCATCTTCACGGCGAGCGTCGCGGGATCCGGCTCCTGGCCGGTCTCCTGCAGGATCTGGCGCGAGATGCGGTTCATCTTGTTGATGGTCTCGATCATGTGCACCGGGATGCGGATGGTGCGCGCCTGGTCGGCGATCGAGCGCGTGATGGCCTGGCGGATCCACCACGTCGCGTACGTGGAGAACTTGTACCCGCGGCGGTATTCGAACTTGTCGACCGCCTTCATGAGGCCGATGTTGCCTTCCTGGATGAGGTCGAGGAACTGGAGCCCGCGGTTGGTGTACTTCTTCGCGATCGAGATCACGAGGCGCAGGTTCGCCTCGATCATCTCGCGCTTGGCGCGGCGCGCCTTCGCCTCGCCCGTGGACATCTGGCGCGCGATCTCCTTCAGGTCCTTGATCGGGATCCCGACCTCCTTCTGCAGCGTGATGAGCGCGTCCTGCTGCTCCACGATGGCGGGCTTGAAGCGGTCGAGCGCCTTCGCGTAGACCTTGCCCGAGGCGATCTCCTCGTTCACCCACTTGAGGTTGGTCTCGTTGCCCGGGAACACCTTGATGAAGTGCGCCCGCGGCATGTTCGAGTTCTTGGTGCAGAGCTCCATGATCTCGCGCTCGTGGGAGCGCACGCGCTCGACCAGCGCGCGCAGCCCGTTCGAGAGGTGCTCCACCTGCTTCGCGGTGAAGCGGATCGCGAGGAGCTCCGTGGAGATGTCCTCCTGGAGGTCCTTGTACGCGCGCGAGCGGTAGCCCTTCTCGCCGAGGATCTTCTTCATCTTCTTGTACTGCCGGCGGATCTTGTTGAAGTGCGCGAGGGCGTTCTGCTTGAGCTCCTCGAGGTCGGCGCTCGCCACGGCCTCGTCCTCGGCCTCCTGCTCCTCGGCGTCGAGCTCCTCGAGCTCTTCCTCCTCGGTCATCTCCTCCTCGACGACCTCCTCGCCCTCGTCCTCGTCCACCAGGCCGTCGACGAGCTCGTCGATGCGCATCTCGTCCTTCTCGATGAGCTCGGCCATGCGCATGATCTCCTCGATCGTCGTCGGGCACGACGAGATCGCGTGGATCATGTGCTTCAAGCCGTCCTCGATGCGCTTGGCGATCTCGATCTCGCCCTCGCGCGTGAGCAGCTCCACCGAGCCCATCTCGCGCATGTACATGCGCACCGGGTCCGTGGTGCGGCCGAACTCCGCGTCGATCGTGGTGGAGAGCGCTTCCTCCGCCTCCTCGATCACGTCTTCCTCGGCGATCGGCGCGGGCGCCTCGTTCATGAGGAGCTGCTCGGCGTCGGGCGCCTCGTCGTAGACCGAGATCCCCATGTCGGCGAGCATCGTGACCACGCCCTCGATCTGCTCGGCGTCGGTCATGTCGTCGGGCAGGTGGTCGTTGATCTCGGCGTACGTGAGGTAGCCGCGCTCCTTGCCGAGGACGATGAGGTTCTTCAGGCGCTTCTTCTGCGCCTCGACTTCGGCGAGTTTCACCTCGGCCTTCTGGTGCTCGTTGCTCGACTTTTTCACGTATGCGACTCCCGCTTAGGGCTCGTCGGGGAAAACCGAAAATTGTATCAGAATTTGGACATCCCTTCCGTAGGAGGATTCCCCGACTTGGCCGCCTCCATCCGGGCATACAGCGCCTTGTACTCGGCGAGCTCCTCCGGAGTTGCCGTTCCCGCATCGAGGAGCCGTGCGAGCTCCCCCTGGCGGCGCGACAGCCGCTCCCGGCGCAGCTCCTGCACCCAGTGGGCCACCTCCGCCTGGAGGTCCAGCTCTCCGGCCTCGGCCTGGGCGAGGAGCGGCTCGCGCAAGGCCTCCTCGATCGCAGCCTCGTGCTCGCCCCCCTGGAAGCAGGCGCTCACCTGTCCAAGCGTGAGATTGGGGCTTCCGCGGCAGAATCCAACGACGGCTCGCAGGGTCGCCGCTTCCGGCCGCGATCCTTCGAGCACCTCGTCGGGCACCGCGGCGGCGAGCTCGGGACGCATCAGGATGCGCCCCAGCAGCCGGGCTTCGGGTGCGGGCGGCGCGCCGCGCGTCGCCCTCGGCGCCGTGGGGCGGGAGGGGGCACGCGAGGCGGCCCGCGCGGGCAGCAGCGCCTCCACCTCGGAGGGATCGAGGCGCGCCATCTCGGCCAGGCGGTGGCGCAGCATCGCCGCGAGCGCCGGCGCCTGGACCTGCGCGACGAGCGGCTTCGCCTCGGCCACGAAGCGGGCACGGCCCTCCTCGCTCGCCATGTCGACACGCGCGGCGAGCTCGCCGAACAGGAACTGCGAAAGCGGCTTCGCCTGCGAGGCGGCGGCGAGGAACGCCTCGCGTCCTTCGCGCCGCACGAAGGTGTCCGGATCGTCCTCGACGGGAAGGAAGAGGAATCTCACCACCTTGCCGTCGGCGAGCACCGGGAGCGACACCTCGAGCGCGCGCCACGCGGCCTTCCGGCCTGCGGCATCGCCGTCGAAGCAGAACACGACGTCGTCCGCGAGCTTGAGGAGCTTCGCCACGTGCACGGGCGTGGTCGCCGTGCCGAGGGTCGCGACCGCGTTCTCGACGCCGTTCTGCGCCAGGGCCACGACGTCCATGTAGCCCTCCACGACGATCACCCGGTTCGCGTCGCGGATCGCGCGCCGCGCCTGGTAGAGGCCATAGAGCTCGCGGCCCTTCTCGAAGAGCGGCGTCTCCGGCGAGTTGAGGTATTTCGGCTCGCCGGGCCCGATCACGCGTCCGCCGAAGCCGATCACGTTGCCGCGCGCATCGAGGATCGGGAACATGACGCGGTTGCGGAAGCGGTCGTAGCGGCGCGACTTCCTCTCCGGATGGTCTTCTCCGGGATCGGAATC
Source organism: Usitatibacter sp. (assembly GCA_035516915.1). GTDB lineage: Bacteria > Pseudomonadota > Gammaproteobacteria > Burkholderiales > Usitatibacteraceae > Usitatibacter. The sequence continues at coordinate 5,349 of DATIZV010000163.1, forward strand.
GATCACGAGCCCGGTGTCCTTGAGCGCGGCGGTCGCATAGTCGGGGAACACCGCCTCGAGGTTCTGCCATCCGTCGGGCGCATAGCCGAGGCCGAAGCGCGCCGCGATCTCGCCCGAAACGCCGCGGCCCTTGAGATAGTCGATCGCGACGCGCGACTTCTTGAGCTCGGACCGGTAGTACGTGAGCGCGTCCATCATCCGCGCGGTGAGCGCCGGCCCCTCGCTCGCGCCGGGACGCTCGTAGCGCGAGCGCGTCTCGGGCACCGGCATGCCCACCGTCTCGGCGAGGGAGCGGATCGCCTCCGGATAGGCGAGGCCCGAGTACTCCATCAGGAAGCCGATCGCGTTGCCGTGCGCCCCGCAGCCGAAGCAGTGGTAGAACTGCTTCGACGGGCTCACCGTGAAGGACGGGGTCTTCTCGTTGTGGAAGGGGCAGCAGGCGGTGTAGTTCGCTCCCGCCTTCTTGAGCTTCACGTAGCGGTCCACCACGTCGACGATGTCGACGCGCCCGAGCAGGGACTGGATGAACTCCGGAGGGATCATGCGGAAGATTATGCCTCTTCGCTCCGGCGTCGACGGCCGCCGCCCTCCGGGGCGCGAGCGATGCTACTGCAGCTTCGACTTCACCAGCGCGGAGACCTTGCCCATGTCCGCGCGGCCCGCGAGACGGGGCTTCAGGACGCCCATCACCTTGCCCATGTCGGCGGCGGATTTCGCGCCGGCCTGCGCGATCGCCTCGGCGACGGCGGCCTCGATCTCGTGCTGCGACAGCTGCTTCGGCAGGTATCCCTCGATCACCGAGATCTCGTACTTCTCGCGGTCGGCGAGGTCCTGGCGCGCCGCCTTCTCGTACTGGGCGATCGAGTCCTTGCGCTGCTTGATCATCTTCTCGACGACGCCAATCACGCCCGCGTCGTCGAGCGTCACGCGCTCGTCGACCTCGCGTTGCTTCACGGCGGCGAGCATCAGGCGCAGGGCGGCGAGCCGCTCGGCCTCGCGCGCCTTCATCGCGGCCTTCAGCTCTTCGTTCAATCGTTCCCGTAGAGACATCTTCGTGGCCTCCGGCTCAAAACCCGGGACAGACCCTGAACCAGGCAGCGACAGCACCAGGTCTGTCCCGAAAAGACCGCGGCGAGCGGGGCGCGGGGCCCGGCTCGCCGCGAGGATCGGTTCGGCGCGCCCCTCAGTAGAGCTTCGGCGGAAGCATCTGTGCGCGCATGCGCTTGAAGCGGCGCTTCACCGCGGCGGCATGCTTGCGCTTGCGCTCGGCAGTGGGCTTCTCGTAGAACTCGCGCGCGCGAAGCTCCGTGAGGAGCCCGGTCTTCTCGACGGCGCGCTTGAAGCGGCGAAGCGCCACGTCGAAGGGCTCGTTTTCCTTGACTCGGACGATGGGCATGGGGAATGCGGGAAAGAGATCGATGCCGGAAAACCACGCATAATATCAGCATTTTGGCCCCCGGGAAAGGCGTCCGGGCGCTCCGGAAGGGACTCCCCTGCTGATCCTCGGCATCGAAACGTCGTGCGACGAGACGGGCGTCGCGCTCTACGACACGCGCGCGGGGCTGCTCGGCGAGGCCCTGCATTCGCAGGTCCTGCTCCACGCGGACTATGGCGGCGTGGTGCCGGAGCTCGCCTCGCGCGACCACGTGCGGCGCCTGCTTCCCCTGCTCCATCGGATGCTCGAGCAGGCT
>DATIZV010000164.1:0-8761 GCA_035516915.1 Usitatibacter sp.
CGCCGGCGGCAACACCAGCACGCCGGTGCTCAACGCGGGCAACGTGACGAACCGCAGCGCGGTGTGGACCTTCGCGTATGCCAACACGACGATCCCCTCGGCCGGCACCTACGGTACGAGCGCGAAGGGCGGTCGCGTGACCTACACGGCGTCGATGCCGTAGCCGGCCTCCCGGGCTACCTCCCCGCACCACCGTGCGGACGGAAGGCCGTGGCGTCGGGTGTCGCTTCGGGCGTGCATGAGATAATTCCGCCCGCAGCGCCCCGGTAGCTCAGTGGATAGAGCAGCCCCCTCCTAAGGGGCAGGTCGCACGTTCGATTCGTGTTCGGGGCGCCACTCTCGGCGTTGCGCCGGATCGGCCAACCCGCTGGGACATCGCCGCGAAGCGCTTTCGTCCCGAAGATTCGCGGCCCCGTCAGCCGATATAGCGCTCCACCACATCCGGCGGCCGCACCTGTGCCTTCGACGGATCGCCCCCGGTCTCGCGCGCGGCGCGCCGCTGGCGAAGCAGGTCCCAGCACTGATCGAGCTCCACGGCGATCTGCTTCAGTCGAGCGGTGTCCTCGTCCGAAAGACTTTCCTTCTCGAACAGGCGATGCTCCTCGTCGACGAGGCGTTCGATATGCGATAGCGCGTGCTTGTCGGGCTGTTGCATGGGTTTCCTCCTCACGGGCACTCGACACTTCGTGCTTCCATCGTCCGATCCCGGGTGACCGGTGTCAAGCAAGCCGACGGCAACCGGGTCACGGAAGCGGCGTTCCCGGCACAGGCGTAGCATGGACCGCTCCTCGCTCGAACCCGGGAGGCTCCCATGAGCACCACCAACGTCGGACATCTCGGCTCCCCCAGCCCCCGAGCCCGCGAAAACGGCTGGCGGCTCGCCTGCGGTCTCCTGCTCATCGTCGCCGGAATCCTCGCCATCCTCATGCCGGGCATCGCGGCCCTGTCCGCCGCGCTGGTTCTCGGCTGGATCCTGCTGATCGGCGGCGGAATCGAAATCGCCTATGCGATCCAGACGCGCGCGCTCGGCCACTTCGGGTGGAAGCTCACCTCCGGAATCCTCGACCTGGTTCTCGGAATCGCCATCCTCGTGCTTCCTCTCGCCGCGGTTGCCTCGCTGGGACTGCTGATCGGCGCGTTCCTCTTCGTGGGCGGCATCGCACGCGTGGTCCTCTCGTTTCGCGCCCGCCCGATGCGCGGCTGGGGCTGGGTCCTGCTGGACGGCATCCTTTCGATCCTGCTTGCGATCCTGATCGCGATCGGCTGGCCGGGAAGCTCGGTCGTCATCATCGGCATCATGCTCGGGATCTGGTTGCTCTCCGCCGGCGCCTGGCGCATCGCATTGAGGCACCCGCCCGGGTAGCCATTCGCGACCGGCGGCGCGGCAATCCGCAATCCGCGCGGCCCGTTCGAGACGGGCCCCGCAGCCCGAGCGTATTCAACCCCGACATCGCAACGTGAGGAGGAGCGGTCATGGCGGAGAGACTAGGCGCGAAGAAGAAAGGTGACCTCGGCACGAGGCGGGCATCCCCGCTGGCAACCCCGACCGACCTTCGAGGGGAGCCGTCAAGGACATCTCGGCCGCGTTGAACGCCGTGCTCGCGGACGTCTTTGCCCTCTATCTCAAGACCAAGAACTTCCACTGGCACATGAGCGGCCCGCATTTCCGCGACTACCACCTGCTCCTGGACGAGCAGGCCGACCAGATCTTCGGCATGACGGATCCGATCGCCGAGCGGGTTCGGAAGCTCGGAGGGGGCACTATCCGACCGATCGGGCACATCGGGCGGTTGCAGCGCGTGGCCGACAACGATGCCCAATACGTGGAGCCTCTCGACATGCTTGCCGAGCTGCGCGAAGACAACAAGGAGCTCGCCGCTCGCCTTCGCGAGACCCACGAGCTATGCGACGAGCATCGCGACGTCGCCACGGCAAGCCTCATCGAGGTCTGGATCGACGAGACGCAGCGCCGCACCTGGTTCCTTTTCGAGTCGAGCCGAAAGGCGGGCGAGCCCGCCCACTGAACCGCCCTGAAGGGCGCCGCTGCTCCCGAAACTGGCGCTCGGTGAAGCCGCCGACCACGCGCACCCACTGCGGCGCAGGAGTGCGCGCAACCTGCTCCTCGAGCATCTCCATGGCGGTGGCGAGCGAGCGCACGCCGTCCCAGCGAAGCTCGAGGTTGTAGGTGAGTCCCCCGCGGATGATATGGGTGTGGCTGTCCACCAGACCGGGAATGGCCCGCCGACGATGCAGGTCGATCCGCTTCGTTCGCGGCCCGGCGTTGCGCATGACCTCCTCGTTCGATCCCTCGGCCACCACATGGCCGCCCCGAATCGCCAACGCCTGGGTTTCGGGAAGCCCTGCGCTGAGGGTAGTGATTCGGCCGTTGAAGAGAATCAGGTCGTCGGACATGCTTGCGTCCACAGCGCCGTGACGATCGACAAAGCGTACCCCGTCCTCGCCGGCGGCGGCTACAATTTCCTTCGTTTCCGAGGAGGTCCCACGGCCCGAAATGATCGTCCGGGACCTTCGCGCGGAGCAGAGAGCGGCTCCAGGACGTTCCAAGGATAAGCCTGGCAGCTCGCACGTTCGATTCGTGTTCGGAGCGCCGCTCGACGATCCATGACGCCACTCCCGCCCCTTCCATCGCCCGTGCGCAGGATCGCGCTTTGCGGGGCCTTTGCGATCGTCGTCGCCCTCGCCTGGCTGGGGCCGCTCGACAAGACGGCGCACGAGTACGTCGACGCCGGGTTGCAGCGCGCGATGGTCACGTTCGCGGCCGCGCGCACCGCCAACGCGATCATCTCGGTCGTTCAATCGACGACGCTCTCCGGCGTCGTGGTGAGCGCGAGCCCGGGGCAGGCCCTCGAGCCGTTGAACGACGTCGTGGTGGATTTCGCGAACCTGATGCTCGCCGCCTGCGTGTCCCTCGGCGCGCAGCGGCTGCTCATCTCGATCGGCGCCTTGCACGCGATATCGGCCGTCCTCACGATCGTCCTCCTCGCATGGACGGCGACGGCCGTTCGCGGGCCCGGGCCGCCGGCATGGCTCAACCGCGTCGTGGTCCTGCTGCTCTTCGTCCGCTTCGCCGTGCCGATCTCCGCGCTCGCCAGCGAGGGCGCGTTCCGCCTCGCCATGGCCGGACCGTACCAGGAGGCGCAGTCGCAGGTCGAGCTCGCGCTGCAGCCGCCCGCGATGGCGCAAGCCGCCGGCGATCCAAACGCGAGCCTGCTCGACCGGATCCGCGAATGGCTGGCGCGGAAAGGCAGCGACATCAAGGACAACGTCGCGGCGATCAAATCGCGCATGGAAAACGGCATCCGCCACATGGTGACGCTGATGGCGATCTTCATCGTGCAGACCGCGGTGTTGCCGCTTCTCTTCCTCTGGCTCTCGTACCGCCTGCTCGGCGCATCGCTGCGCTGGCCGGGACTCGTCGGAACGCGCCGCGCTTAGCGGGGCAAGACCCCGCGCCGTCCGTCGAGCCTCGAGGGCCCGATGCGGCTCCCGCTGCCCTGCATCGTTCTGCTCGTCATCTGCGGCTGGTGCGGGCGCACCGGCGCGGTGATGGTCCACTCGCGCCATGCCGCGCGCGCACGGCGCGCAACTTGCTCGATGATGCGGACGGACCGCAAGGCGCCGCGATGGCGAGGCGCGCGCGGCCGCTCCGCGCGCAAGGAATTGCCGCGCAGCGAAAGAGTTGCCATCGAAAACGAGGAGAACGACCATGCCCATCGGCGCCACCTTCCACGACTGGAGCGAGGCGACGCTCGCGTCGCTCGGCTCCGCCCTCACCCTGCTCCTGGCGGCGATTCCACGCATCATCGGCTTCGCGCTCATCCTGCTCATCGGCTGGTTCGTCGCCTCGCTCATCCAGCGGGCCGTCGCCGGCGTCGCACGCGCCGTGCACTTCAACAACCTCGCGCGCCGCTCCGGATTCTCCGACTTCGTCCAGCGGCTCGGCATCGACACCGACGCCTCGGGTTTCCTCGGGCACCTCGCGAAATGGTTCATCCGGCTCATCGCGCTGATCGTCGCGTTCGACGCGCTCGGACTCCCCGCCGTTTCCGACGTGCTCCGCGAGCTGCTCCTGTGGCTGCCGAACGTCGTAGTGGCGCTGGTCGTTCTCGTGATCGGCGGGATCGCCGCCAACGCGCTCGGGAACCTGGTGCGCGCATCGACCGGCGAAGCGAACTTCTCGGATCCCGGGCTCATCGCGAAGGTGGCGCGCATCGCCGTGTGGGCGTTCGCGATCGTGGTCGCGGTGAACCAGCTGGGCATCGCGGAGAACCTGATCGACATCCTGTTCATGGCGGTGGTGGGCGCCGCGGCGCTCGCGTTCGGCCTCGCCTTCGGGCTGGGCGGACGCGAGACGGCCGCCGAGATGTGGCGCCGCACGTACGACCGCACGCGCGAAGCGGCGCCCCGCCTCGGACGCGCGGCCGGGAGCGCGACCGACGTCGCCGCCAACCAGGCGAGCCCGCCGTTCAACCGCCGCGCCTCGGATCGTCCCGCGTTCGGCGGCGACTGACGGGTCCTTTCATTCCGGAACGAACGCGGCGCGCCCCGGCGACCCGGCGAGGACCGCACGATAGGCTTCGTTCGCCCTTTCGAGCGGGAAGCGTGCGCTTTCGGCCACCGCGTAGGGACGCAGCGTTCCGTCCTCGAAGCCCGGGCGCAGGGCCGCGAGGATCGCAGCGCAGTCGACGGCCGCGAGCGCGAGCGAATCGACGCCGACGAAGGTGTGCATGCCGCGATAGAACGCGAGGATGTCGAACGGCACCGCGCGCTCGACGGTCGCGATGAAGACCTGCGTGCCGCGCTTGGCGAGGCTCGCGCTCGCCTCCGCGAACCACGGGCTTCCGACGGTGTTGAAGACGATGCCCGCGCCGCGGCCTGCGGTCTCGGCGCGGATCGCCTCCGAGGGCTTGTCGCGGCTCGCGTCGATGTAGCGCACGGCGCGCGAAGCGAATCCGCGCGGCGCATCGCCGCGGCGATCCACGGCGAACACCGCCGCACCCGAACGCGCCGCGAGCTGCACGACCGCCTGGCCGACCTTCCCGCTCGCGCCGAATACCGCGACCGCGGAATGCGCATCCGGATATCCCGCGCGGCGCAACCCTTCGTAGGCCGTGACGAAGGGCACACCGACGGTTCCGGCCTCGATCATCGAAAGGTTGCGCGGCTTCGCCGCGATCGCAGCGCGCGGCAGCACGAGGCGCTCGCCGTGCGATCCATTGCGCGAGATCCCGAGGTCGCCGCCCGTGCCCCACGCTTCGAGCCCGACGAGCTCCGCGGGGCCTTCCACCACCACGCCCGCGAAGTCGCGCCCCGGCGTGCGCGGGAAGACCGCGCTCGGCATGAGGCCCAGCATCGCCTTGGCGTCGCTCGGGTTGATGCCCGCCGCGCGCACCTCGATCGCGACGTCGCCCTCGCTGGGACGGTTGGTGCCGAACTCGACGAGCTCGACCGAAATGCGCTCGCCGCTAGGGGCCGCCGCGGAAACGTTCAGCACGCGCGCCATGCCGCCCCCTGCTCGGAGCGGGCGGCCGCGAGGAGCGCCGCACGTCGGGCGATGGCGCGTCCCACCGCACCGAGCCCGCCCGCGACGAGGACGTCGCTCCCCTCGAGGCGCTCGATCGGCTCGAACGCGCTCACGGAATCGGCGCGGCCGGGATTCGCCGCGTGCCGCGCCGCAGCACGAAGTCGTATTCGAGGCTCAGCATGCCGTCCGGGCCGCGCTCGAAGCGCGCGGCGAGCGCCGGCGTGACGCCGAAGACCACGTCGCTCTCGATGCCGCCGTCGGCGTTGTCGAAGACCTGCGTGACGAGCGTCGCGTAACCTTCGTGCGAGATCATGAAATGGATGTGCGCGGGCCGCCACGGATGGCGGTCCTGCGCGCGCAGCAGCTCGCCGCACGGGCCGTCGGTAGGGACCGGATATCCCGCCGGCCGCACCGTGCGCAACCGGTAGCGTCCCTCGGCGTCGGTCTCGAAGAGGCCGCGCAGGTTGCGATCCGGCTGCCCCGGATCCTGGTTCTCGTAGAGGCCCACGGGCGAAGCCTGCCACACGTCGACGAGCGCACCGGCGATGGGCTTCCCCTCCGCGTCCATCACGCGGCCGCTCATCTCGAGGGGCTCGCCGCCGCGCGCATCGCGCGCGATCGAGTCGCCCGGCCGGCAGCGCGGCGATTGCGCGCGCCAGAACGGGCCGAGCAGCGCGGGATCGGTCCCCACGCCGCCGCGGCGTTGCTTCTCGAGGGCCACCACGAGCGTCGAGGCGCCGAGGAGGTCCGAGAGCAGGATCGCCTCGTTCTTCTCCGAACCGCATGCCTCGCCGATTCGGCGCAGGAAATCGAGGCCCGTCTCGAATTCCTGCTCGGTGGGCCGCGCTTCGCGCAGGAAGGCGTGCAGGTGGCGCACGAGGCTTTCCATCACCTCGCGCAGCCGTGCATCCGGCGTTCGCGACATGGCCTTCAGGACCACTTCCGTCACCGAATCCGGACCGTCCACCACACCGTGCGCAATGGGCTTCGTCACCTTCGTGAAAGGGCGAGCGCGAAAGTTGGCTTACACTGCACGACGATACCAGAACGATGTCCCGCGGGAGGAATGCATGGCCGTGGCGGCGGAGGGATCGGCGACGACGTGGAAAGGCGGCACCGAGCACTGGACCCGCAAGGGCGACGTGAGGCTCTTCCTCTGGAACAAGCGGCCGGCTGCGGGCACCGCGATCCGCGGCACCATCCTCTTCGTCCACGGCTCCTCGATGGCGGCGCAGCCGACCTTCGACCTTCACGTGCCGGGTCGCCCCGACTCTTCGGCCATGGAGCACTTCGCCGCGCTGGGTTACGACACCTGGACCCTCGACAACGAAGGCTACGGACGCTCCGACAAGTCGCGGCCCATCAACAACGACATCTCGAACGGCGCCGACGATCTCGCCGCGGGGAGCCAGTACATCCTCGACAAGAGCGGCGCGAAGAGGCTCCTCGTGTACGGCATCTCCTCGGGCGCGCTCAAGGCCGCGCTCTTCGCCGAGCGCCATCCCGAGCGGGTCGCGCGCCTCGCGCTCGACGCCTTCGTGTGGACCGGCGAAGGCAGCCCCACGCTCGCCGAGCGCAGGAAGAAGCTCGCGCAATTCCAGTCGGTCAACCGGCGGCCGATCGATCGCGCCTTCGTGCACAGCATCTTCACGCGCGACCATCCCGGCACCGCGGACGAGGCGACCGTCGAGGCCTTCGCCGACGCGATCCTCGCGCTCGACGACTCGGTTCCGACGGGAACCTACGTCGACATGTGCTCGAAGCTGCCGCTCGTCGACCCGGCGAAGCTCGCCGTGCCGACCCTCGTCATGCGCGGCGAGCATGACGGCATCGCGGGCTTCGACGACCTCCTCGAGTTCTTCAGGCGCCTGCCGAACGCGGACAAGCAGTTCGCGGTGATGGCCGGCATCTCCCACGCGAGCTTCCAGCAGAAGAACTACCGCGTGGTGTACCACATCCTGCACGCCTTCTTCTCCCAACCCGATCCCGTGTACCGCGGGTGAATCCGAGCGGGAAACGATAGCCATGACGAAACGGGCCTGCCTCACGGCGCTGGCGCTCCTCGCGCTCGCGTTCCCCTCGTTCGCGGACACCTACCCCAGCCGGCCGATCAAGATCGTCGTTCCCTTCGGTCCCGGCGGCTTCACCGACGTGGTCGCGCGCATCCTGCAGAAGGAGCTGCAGCCGGTGCTCGGCCAGCCGATCGTGATCGAGAACCGTCCTGGCGCCGGATCCACCATCGGCACCGACGTCGTCGCGAAGGCCGCGCCGGACGGCTACACGCTCGGCATGGTCTCGACCACGCACGTGATCAGCCCGCACCTCTACAAGAAGATGCCCTACGACGCGCTCAACGACTTCACCCCGGTGATGCGGCTCGTCGAAGGACCGTACGTGATGGTGGTGAATCCGAAGCTCGGCGTGAAGACGGTGCAGCAGTTCATCGCGCTCGCGCGGAAGGAGCCGGGCAGGATCTTCTTCGGCTCGTCGGGCAACGGCAGCGCCCAGCACCTCGTCGGCGCGCTCTTCATGCAGGAGGCCGGCGTGAAGCTCACGCACGTCCCGTACAAGGGCAGCAACGCGGCGATGCAGGACCTCCTCGGCGGCCAGGTGCAGGCGGGCTTCGTCGGCATGCCGAACGCGCTCGGCAACCTCCCGACCGGGAAGCTCGTCGCGCTCGCCGTGACCTCGACGAAGCGCGCGCCGGACCTGCCGGACGTGCCGACGATGCAACAGGCGGGCGTGAAGGGCTACGAGGCGACGATCTGGCTCGGGATGCTCGCGCCGAAGGGCACGCCGGCGGACGTGGTGGAGAAGCTCAACTCCAGCATTCGCAAGGTGCTCGCGGATCCCAAGGCGCAGCAGCTGATGCGCAAGGCGGGCGTCGAAGTGGCGCCGAGCACGCCCGAGGAGTTCGCCGCGCTCATGAGGAGCGAATACGCGCGCTGGGGCGCAGTGGTCGAAAAAACGGGCGCCGTCGTGAATTGACCCGGCCGGAGAGCGGACCGCGAGCGGCGGCCCGACGGCATCGGGCAGGAACCGTCTAGTCGCAGCTTGCGGGCGGCGGCTGGCGGCGCAGCACGATGTCGCCGGCCTCGGCGCTCTTCTCCACGAAGCGGATGTTCTGCTTCACCGCGTCCATGTAGAGGTTCGACCCGCCGAAGTGCGACTGCGCGAAGCGGTACGCGCCGCCGAGATCGACGTCCAGGCGATGCG
>DATIZV010000165.1:0-7557 GCA_035516915.1 Usitatibacter sp.
CTCGCCGAAGGCGACGGCCATGTCATCGACCGCCTCGAGTCGGGGAAGCCCATCTCCGGCGGCGTCGACGTCGCCGACGGCAGAATCTACGTCGGCACCCTCAAGGGCGAGGTGCTCGCGATCGATCCGGCGCGGGGAAGGGTCGTCTGGGTGGAGCACGTCGCGGGCGAGGTGCTCGCGGCGCCGGCAGTGTCGCGCGACGTCGTCGTGGTGCGCACGGTCGACGGGCGCATCTACGGGTTCTCGCTCGCGGACGGCAAGCGCCTCTGGGTCTACCAGCGGCCCACGCCCTCGCTCCTCCTGCGCAGCCCGACCGGCGTCCTCGCGATCGGCGGCGACGTCGTGGCCGGCTACTCGAACGGCGAGCTCATCGCCCTCGACCTCGAGGATGGAAAGCTCACGTGGGCGGTCACCGTCGCGGTGCCGCGCGGCGCGACCGAGCTCGAGCGCATCGCGGACGTCGCCGGGCTGCCGGTGATCGACGGCCCCGACATCTGCGCGGCGGCCTACCAGGGCAAGGTCGCCTGCTTCGAGATCGCGACGAGGAACGTGCTCTGGTCGCGCGAGGTCTCCACCGCGCACTCGCTCGCGCTCGACGAGAAAAACGTCTACCTCGTGGACGAGACCGACGCCGTGCTTGCGCTCGACAAGAGGAGCGGGGCGAGCGTGTGGAAGCAGTCCAAGCTGCTCTATCGCTCGCTCACCGCGCCGGTGCTCTTCGACGGCAAGGTGGTGGTGGGCGACGGCGAGGGCTACCTGCACGTGCTCTCGCCCAACGACGGCTCCATCATCGGGCGCCTCGCCACCGACGGCACGCCAATCGTGTCCCTGGTGTCGACCCCTTCGGGAGTCTTCGTGCAGACCGCGGGCGGGTCGCTCCTGCGCGTGCGCTTCTAGGCGCCTTCGAGCGCTTCGCACTTGAAACCGACCCTCGTCCTCGTCGGCCGGCCGAACGTCGGCAAGTCGACGCTCTTCAACCGTCTCACGCGCTCGCGCGACGCGCTGGTGGCGGACCTGCCCGGACTCACGCGCGACCGGCACTACGGGCAGGGACGGGTCGGCGAGAAGCCCTTCATCGTCGTCGACACCGGCGGATTCGAGCCGGTCGCGAAGGAGGGCATCCTCTCGGAGATGGCGCGCCAGGCGCGCGAGGCGATCGCGGAAGCCGACGTGATCGTGTTCCTCACCGACGCGCGCTCCGGCCTCACGCCGCAGGACAAGCGCATCGCGCAGCAGCTGCGCGAGGCGCGCGCGCCCGTGATCCTCGCCGTGAACAAGGCCGAGGGCATGCGCGAGGAGATCGCGGTGGCCGAGTTCCACGAGCTCGCGCTCGGCGAGCCGCGCGCGATCTCCGCGGAGCACGGCGAAGGCGTGAGGAGCCTCGTCGAGGACGCGCTCGCGGGCTTCGAGCCGGAGCCGGAGGAGGAAGAGCCGGACCATCCGCGCGTCGCGATCGTCGGCCGGCCCAACGTCGGCAAGTCCACGCTCGTCAATCGCCTGCTCGGCGAGGAGCGCGTGATCGCCTTCGGCGAGCCGGGCACGACGCGCGACGCGATCGAGGTGGAGCTCGAGCGCGACGGGCGCCGCTACACGCTGATCGACACCGCCGGAATACGCCGCAAGGGCAAGGTGTTCGAATCCGTGGAGAAGTTCTCGGTGGTGAAGACCCTGCAGGCGATCGAGCGGGCGAACGTCGCGGTGCTGGTGGTCGATGCGGCCGAGAGCATCACGGAGCAGGACGCGCACATCGGCGGCTACATCCTCGAGGCCGGGCGCGCGCTCGTCGTGGCGGTGAACAAGTGGGACGCGATCGACGCGGACAAGCGCAAGGACGTGCAGCAGGAGCTCGAGAGGAAGCTCGCGTTCCTCGACTTCGCTCCGTTCGTGCCGATCTCGGCGCTGAAGGGAAGCGGGATCCGGCCGCTGCTCGCCGCGGTGGAAACCGCTTTCGCGGCCGCGATGGCGAAGCTCTCCACCCCGAAGCTGACGCGGGCCTTGCAGGCCGCGGTCCAGCAGCAGCAGCCGCCGATCGCCGGGCGCTTCCGGCCCAAGATGCGCTATGCGCACCAGGGCGGCTCCAACCCGCCGATCATCGTGATCCACGGCACCGGCCTCGAGGGCGTGAAGGCGCCGTACAAGCGCTATCTCGAGAACACCTTCCAGAAGGCGTTCAAGCTCGAGGGCACGCCGCTGCGCATCGAGCTGCGTTCGGCGCCCAACCCTTTCGAGGGCCGGCGCAAGCCCTTGACCGAGAAGCAGGATGCGCAGCGCCGGCGCAGGAAGATCATCTCCAAGCGCCGCTATGGGTAGAAAGCGGGGATGCCGTCCCGTGGGGAAAAGGGAATCTGACCCCACTTTCAGGTAGGAACTACTTCCGCCCGCCGGGTGTCCCTTTGCGGGGCGGGTATACTTCCGCCTGCAGGTCAACGGCCCGGCGTAGACCGGGAAACCCGACGGTTCGAAAAGGGGCAGAACAATGAGCAACAAGGGCCAACTGCTGCAGGACCCGTTTCTCAACACGCTGCGCAAGGAGCACGTTCCGGTCTCGATCTACCTCGTGAACGGGATCAAGCTGCAGGGACAGATCGAGTCGTTCGACCAGTACGTCGTGCTCCTGAAGAACACCGTGACCCAGATGGTCTACAAGCACGCCATTTCCACGGTGGTGCCGGCACGCCCGGTCACGGTACCGATTGAGCATTCCCAGGAATCCTGAGCGCTCGCGCGCGATCCTCGTAAGCCTCGACATCGGCCGGTCCCCGCAGGCCGGGGAACGGGTCGAGGAGGCTGCGCGCCTGGTGGCGAGCGCCGGCGCCGAGGTCGTCGACGTGATCCGCGGCCGGCGCGATCGGCCCGATGCGGCCACGTTCGCCGGTTCGGGCAAGGTCGACGAGATCCGCATGGCGCTGCGCGAGCATCGTGCCGAGGTCGTCGTGTTCGACCAGCAGCTCTCCGCCGCGCAGGTGAGGAACCTCGAGCGCTCGCTCTCCGAGGGCGGGCCGGAGGTGCGCGTCTTCGACCGCACCGACGTGATCCTCGAGATCTTCGCGCAGCGCGCGCGCTCGCACGAGGGCAAGCTCCAGGTCGAGCTCGCGCGGTTGGAGCACCTGTCCACGCGCCTGGTGCGGGGATGGACCCACCTCGAGCGCCAGCGCGGCTCGCTCGGCAAGACCGGCGGCCCGGGCGAGAAGCAGATCGAGCTCGACCGGCGCATGATCGGCGAGCGCGTGAAGAAGCTGCGCGAGAGGATCCGCAAGGTCGGCAAGGTGCGCGCGACGCAGCGCGCGGGGCGCACGCGCTCGGGCATGCTGCGCGTGGCGCTGGTGGGCTACACCAACGCGGGCAAATCGACCCTCTTCAATCGCATCGCGAGGAGCAGCGCCTATGTCGCCGACCAGCTCTTCGCCACCCTCGACACGACCACCCGCCGCGTGTACCTCGGCGAGGGCGCGTCGATCGCGCTCTCCGATACCGTGGGATTCATCCGCGACCTGCCGCATTCGCTCGTGGACGCGTTCCGCGCGACGCTCGAGGAGACCGTGCAGGCGGATCTCCTGCTGCATGTCGTGGACGGCGCGAGCCCCGAGCGCGAGGAGCAGATCGAGGCGGTGAACGCGGTGCTCGCCGAGATCGGCGCGTGCGACGTGCCGCAGGTCCTGGTGTACAACCAGATCGATCGCGCGCCCGGGCTGGAGCCGGAAGTGGTTCGCGACGCGTGTGGTAAGATCTTGAATATCAAGGTGAGTGCACTCACCGGCGCGGGAGTCGAAGCGCTTCGCGAGGTGCTGGCGGAGGCGGCGCGGGAGGCCGCCCGGGGGTCGCTCGCCGCCGCCTGAAGAACGAGCGGAAATCCGGGGACAGACCCCTGTTTTCGCTCGACGGAGTGTCTCCTCGAAAATAGGGGTCTGTCCCCGAATTTCCTCGATCCAATTTCATGCCGCCGAACGATCCCCAGTGGGGAAAGAAGGACAACGAGGGTCCGCCCGACCTCGACGAGATCCTGAGGAAGCTGCAGCAGAAGATCACCGGCCTGCTCGGCTTCCGGCCGCGCGGCCCGTCGGGGCCCGGCGCGCCGAACCACTACGGCGCCGCGATGGGTGGCGGGCTCGCGCTCGTGGTCCTGCTCGTGATCGCGGTATGGCTCGCGAGCGGCTTCTACATCGTGGACGAGGGCAAGCGCGGCGTCGTGCTGCGCTTCGGCAAGTACGTCGAGACCACGATGCCCGGCGCGCGCTGGCACATGCCCTATCCGGTCGAGAGCGTGCAGGTCGTGGATATCGCGAGCGTGCGGCCGGTCGAGGTGGGCTATCGCGGCAATACGAAGAACAAGCAGCCGCAGGAAGCGCAGATGCTCACCGACGACGAGAACATCGTCGACGTGCAGTTCGCGGTCCAGTACAACATCAAGAGCCCCGAGGACTACCTCTTCAACAACAAGGACCCGGACGAGAACGTGCGCCAGGCCGCGGAGAGCTCGATCCGCGAGGTGGTCGGCAAGAGCAAGATGGACTTCGTGCTTTCCGCCGGCCGCACCGAAGTGGGCGCCGACGTGAAGCGTCTCATGCAGCAGATCCTCGACCGCTACAAGACCGGGATCCAGATCCTTTCGGTGAACATGCAGAACACGCAGGCGCCCGATCCGGTGCTGCCGGCGTTCGAGGACGTGCAACGCGCGAAGCAGGACCGCGAGCGCTTCAAGAACGAGGGGCAGGCGTACGCGAACGACGTCGTGCCGAAGGCGCGCGGCGTGGCGGCTCGCCTCCTCGAGGAGGCGAACGGCTACCGGCAGAGCGTGATCGCCAACGCGCAGGGCGACACCGCGCGCTTCAGCCAGATCCTCGCCCAGTACCAGCGCGCCCCCGGCGTCACGCGCGAGCGCATGTACCTCGACGCGATGCAGCAGATCCTCTCGTCGACGAGCAAGGTGATCGTTGACACGAAGGGCACCAACGGCCAGAGCCTGCTCTACCTCCCGATCGACAAGCTGATGCAGCTCTCCGCCACGCAGTCCCCCACGGCCACGGTGAGCATTCCCGACACCACCGTTCGCCCGGGCGCACAGCAGGACACGAGCGGCATGTCGGCGCCGCCGTCCACCGACGTCACCTCATCGCGGGCCGATTCCCTGCGCTCGCGCGACCGGGAGACGCGATGAGGCGCGCCGCCGTGGCCCTGTTCGTTGCGGCGCTGGTCGTGCTCGCCCTCGTCGCGATGAGCATGTACGTCGTGAAGCAGGGCAGGGCCGCGATCAAGTTCCAGTTCGGCGAGGTCGTCGCCGTCGATACGAAGCCCGGCCTCTATTTCCTGGTGCCGCTGCTGCAGAACGTGCGCCTCTTCGACATGCGCATCCAGACGATGGAGCCGCGCGAGCCCGAGCGCTTCCTCACCTCCGAGAACCGCAACGTGCTCGTCGACTCGTTCGTGAAGTGGCGGGTGGAGGACGTGAAGCAGTACTACGTCGCCGTCAGCGGCGACCCCGCCAAGGCCGAGGCGCGCCTCGCGCAGACGGTGAACGACGCGCTGCGCGCGGAGTTCGCCAAGCGCACGGTGCACGACGTGGTCTCCGGCGAGCGCGACCAGATCATGAGCGTGGTCGCGAAGAAGGTGGACGAGGACGCGCGCCAGATCGGCATCGCCGTGGTCGACGTGCGGCTGAAGCGCGTGGACTTCGTGCCGGACATCAACGCCGACGTCTACCGCCGCATGGAATCGGAGAGGAAGCGCGTCGCGAACGAGCTGCGCGCGACGGGCCAGGCCGAGGGCGAGAAGATCAAGGCCGACGCCGACCGCCAGCGCCAGGTGATCATCGCCGACGCCTACCGCGACGCCCAGCGCATCAAGGGCGAAGGCGACGCGCAGGCCTCGCGCATCTACGCCGAGGCGTACGGGAAGAACCCCGAGTTCTACAGCTTCTACCGGAGCCTCGATGCGTACCGGCAGGGGCTGCGCAACAAGAGCGACGTGCTGGTGCTCGACCCGTCGTCGGACTTCTTCAAGTACTTCCGCAGCCCGGGCCGCGCCAAGGCCCCGGCGCCATGAGCGGCATCGTCATCGCGGCGATCGCCCTGGTGCTCGTGATCGAAGGCATCCTGCCGTTCACCGCGCCCAAGCTCTGGCGGGAGGTGTTCCGCAAGCTCACCGACTTGACCGACGGGCAGATCCGCTTCGCGGGGCTGACGTCGATGATGGTAGGGCTCATAATCCTGCTCCTGGCGCATTGAAGCGGCCCCTCGTCCCGGCGGCCTCCTTCGGAGGCCAGGGGACCGGGCTCCTTCCCCGCCAGGCAAACCACATGAGACGCTGGCTCCTTCCCGAGCACATCGAGGACGTGCTCCCCGCCGAGGCGCGCGCCATCGAGCGCCTGCGCCGGGCGATCCTCGACCTCTTCGAGCTCCACGGCTACGAGCTGGTGGCGCCGCCCATGCTCGAGTACCTGGAGTCGCTGCTCTCGGGCACCGGGCGCGACCTCGACCTCGCCACCTTCAAGCTGGTCGACCAGCTCTCGGGACGCATGATGGGCCTGCGCGCCGACCACACGCCGCAGGTCGCGCGCATCGACGCGCACCTCCTCAATCGCCAGGGCGTGGCGCGCCTGTGCTATTGCGGGAGCGTCCTGCACACGCGGCCGGCGGGCATGACGAAGATGCGCGAGCCGATCCAGATCGGCGCGGAGCTCTACGGCCACGCCGGGCTGGAGGCCGACGTCGAGATCGTGCGGCTCATGATCGCCGCGCTCCAGCGCGCCGGACTCGAGCGCGTGCACATCGATCTCGGCAACCCCGCGATCTACCGCGCGATGGCGGAATCGGCGAAGGTCGACTCGGAACGCGCCGAGGAAGTCTTCCACGCGGTGCAGCAGAAGGATTGCGCGGCCGCGGGAGACCTCGCCGTGCTCACCGCGCTCAACGGCGGCGTGGACGTGATCGACCGCGCGCGCAGCGAGCTTCCGAAGAGCCGCGCCATCGCCGCGGAGCTCGACAAGCTCGAGCGCCTCGCGCAGAGCTGCGCGGGCGCGGCGGTCGAGGTGTCGGTCGACCTCGCCGAGCTGGGCGGATTCAACTACGAGAGCGGCCTCACCTTCGCCGCGTTCACCCCGGGCAGTCCCGACGCGATCGCGCGCGGCGGCCGCTACGACGAGGTGGGCGCGAGCTTCGGGCGCGCGCGTCCGGCCACCGGATTCACGATGGACCTGCGGCAGCTCGCCGCGCTCGCCCCCGCTCCGCCCGCGCGCCGGCGCATCCTCGCGCCCGCGCTGCAGGACGCGGCTCTCGACGCCGCGATCGCGAAGCTTCGCGAGGCGGGCGAGGTGGTGGTCGTGGAGCTCCCGGGCCACGGGGCGGCGCGCGAGGAGCTCGGCTGCGATCGCAGGCTCGAGAAGAAGGACGGCAAATGGCACGTAACGTAGTCGTCATCGGCACCCAGTGGGGCGACGAGGGCAAGGGCAAGATCGTCGACTGGCTCACCGACCACGCGGCCGCGGTGGTGCGCTTCCAGGGCGGCCACAACGCCGGCCATACCCTCGTGATCGGCGGGCGCAAGACGATCCTGCGCCTCATC
>DATIZV010000166.1:0-2305 GCA_035516915.1 Usitatibacter sp.
GACGTTCTTCACCGGCTCCCTCGAAGCGGTCCTCCAGCCGCGCGCCTTCCAGCCGCGCAGCCACTCGGTGATGCCCTTCTGCACGTACTGCGAATCGGTGTGCAGGACGATGCGGCAAGGACGCTTGAGCGCCGCGAGCGCCTCGATCACCGCGGTGAGCTCCATGCGGTTGTTGGTCGTGGAGCGCTCTCCTCCGTAGAGCTCCTTCTCCTCGCCGTCGCATTCCAGGACCGCGCCCCAGCCGCCGGGGCCGGGATTGCCCTTGCAGGCGCCGTCCGTGTAGATGTTGATCGCCCTGCCGCGCGCGCCCTCGACACCCTCGGTTTCGTCGCCCAATTTACTTGACGATCCGCAGGTGGCCCGCCGGCTTCGATGAGGCGATCACCTCGTCGGCGCGCGCCGCCCGCGAGCCCTGGCGCTTCGCCGCGGCGGCGACCGTCTTCTCGCGCGCTCCCTTCTCCTGCCACGCCGGCGTGATGAGGCGCATGCCGCGCACGCGCTTGATCGCCTGCAGCATGTAGACCGCGCCGCCCACCGCCCACCAGCGATCGCCCGCGGGCTCCATGAAGCGGAAGCGATGCCGCAGCCGCTCGTTGTCGAAGGGCGGCGCGTAGCCCGCCAGGCGACCGGCCGACACGTCGAAACCGAGCAGCGCGAGCCAGTCCTTCACCCGGAGCAGCGAGACGAAGCGGCCGTTCCACGGATGCTCGCCGCGCGAGGGGCCGATCGTGCTGCGCAATCCCCACAGGCTCCAGGGGTTGAACCCCAGGATCACGAGGCGCCCCTCCGGCATCATGACGCGGTCCACCTCGCGCAGGATCGCGTGCGGCTGCTCGGCGAACTCGAGCGCGTGCGGAAGGAGCACCAGGTCGACGGACTGCGTGGCGAACGGCAGCTCGTGGCACTTGGCGTAGAGGTCGGGGTGGTCCGAACAGGCCACGCGCATCCGGTGCGCGATCCGGCTCTCGCGCAGGAGGTCGAAGCGGGGCAGGCCGAGCTGCAGCGCGTGGAAGCCGAAGACGTCCGGCGTCACGTCGTCCAGGTACGCGCGCTCCTTCTCGAGCAGGTACTGCCCGAGCGGCGTCTCGAACCAATCCTGCAGCGTGTTGGTCGCCATGGGTCAATTCTAATAGACTCGGAGTCATGGTGAGAATCCATGCGCTGCCCGCGTTCCAGGACAACTACCTCTGGGTCGTCGAGGACGGCCGGCGCGCCGCCGCCGTGGATCCGGGCGATGCGGCGCCGATCCAGCGCTTCCTCGACGAGCGCGGGCTGGAGCTCTCCGCGATCCTCGCGACGCACCACCACGGCGACCACATCGGCGGCGTTCCGGCGCTCGCCGGTCGCTGGAAATGCCCGGTGCTCGGCCCGGCCCACGACGGCATCGGCGGGCTCACGCGCACGCTGTCGGAAGGCGACGCGGTCGAGGTGCCGGGCCTCGGCTACGCCCTCGAGGTGCTCGACGTCCCGGGACACACCGCGGGCCATATCGCGTACGTGCACGACGCGGGCGATCCCGTCGTCTTCTGCGGCGACACGCTCTTCGCCTGCGGCTGCGGGCGGCTCTTCGAGGGAACGCCGGCGCAGATGACGCGCTCGCTCGCGAAGCTCGCGGCGCTCCCGCCCGCGACGAGGGTCTATTGCGCGCACGAATACACCCTCGCCAACATCCGCTTCGCCGAGGCGGTCGAGCCCGGCAACGCCCGGCTCGCGCAGCGCAAGCGTCGCGACGGCGCGAAGCGCGAGCACGGCGAGCCCACCGTTCCCTCCACGATCGGCGAGGAGCGGGCGACCAATCCCTTCCTGCGCTGCGCCGAGCCCGAGGTGGTGGCTTCGGCCGAGCGGCACGCCGGCCGCACGCTGCCCGGTGCCGTCGCGGTGTTCGCGGAGCTGCGCGAATGGAAGAACCGGTTCTGAGGCCCGCGCGCGCGGACTACGCGATCCGTCCGGCCACGCGCGCAGATGTCGCCGAGCTGCTGCGCCTCGTCGGCGAGCTCGCGACCTACGAGAAGCTCGAGCACATGGCCGAAGGAACGGAGCCGATGCTCGCCGAGGCGCTCTTCGGCGCGCGGCCCGCGGCCGAGGCGATGGTCGCCGAGCGCGGGGGACGCGCGGTGGGCTTCGCGCTCTACTTCACCACCTTCTCGACCTTCCTCTGCAAGCCCGGGCTCTATCTCGAGGACCTCTTCGTCGAGCCGGCGCATCGCGGCCACGGCATCGGCAAGGCGCTCCTCGCGCGGCTCGCCGCGCTCGCCGTCGAGCGCGGCTGCGGCCGGCTCGAATGGCGCGTGCTCGACTGGAACGA
>DATIZV010000167.1:0-18084 GCA_035516915.1 Usitatibacter sp.
CGGCTACGTGTGCAACCAGTCGTGCGTGCATTGCCACGTGAACGCGGGGCCGACGCGCACCGAGACGATGTCCGCCGAGACGGCGCGGCAGATCCTCGATTTCCTCGCCGCGAGCGGCGCCGCCACGCTCGACCTCACCGGGGGCGCGCCCGAGATCCACGCGCAGTTCCGCCCGCTCGTCGTCGCCGCTCGCTCGCTCGGCGTCTCCGTGATCGACCGCTGCAACCTCACGGTGCTCCACGAGCCGGGCCAGGAGGATCTCGCGCAGTTCCTCGCAACGCATCGCGTGGCGGTGATCGCCTCGCTTCCCTGCTATACGCCGGAGCTCGTCGATCGCCAGCGCGGCAAGGGCGTGTACAAGTCGAGCATCGCCGCGATCCGCGCGCTCAACGCGCTCGGGTACGGAGCGCAAGCGGGCGGCCTCACGCTCGACCTGGTCTACAACCCGCAGGGCCCGGTGCTTCCGCCGGCGCAGGCGAAGCTCGAGGCAGACTACAAGCGCATCCTCGGGGAGCGCGAGGGCGTGCGCTTCAACCGCCTGCTCACCCTCGCCAACATGCCGATCCAGCGCTTCGGCTCCACGCTCGTCACCAAGGGCCAGTTCGGCGCGTACATGCAGCTCCTGCGCGAGGCGCACCGCGAGGAGAACCTCGCCACGGTGATGTGCCGCTCGCTCGTCTCGATCGACTGGCAGGGCTACCTGTACGACTGCGACTTCAACCAGATGCTCGGATTGCCGCTGCGGATCGCGGGGCGCCCGCGCACGCACGTGTCGCAGGCGATCGGCCGTGACCTCGAGGGCAATCCCGTCGTCGTGCGCGACCATTGCTACGGCTGCACCGCCGGCCAGGGATCGAGCTGCGGCGGGGCGCTCGCGTGAGCCGCGATGCGGCGCTCGCGGCGCCGCGGATGGCGCAGGCGCGCCCCGGACGCGCCTGTCCCGTCCCCTACCGCTATCCGCCGCGCGTCTTCGATCGTCCCCCGGAGATCGAGGCCGACACCCTCTACGTGGTCGGCGGCCTCTACGGCAACCTCGAGGCGCTCGACGCGGTCTTCGCCCTCGCGCGGCGCGAGGCGGGCGCGGTGAAGCTCGTCTTCAACGGCGACTTCCACTGGTTCGACGTCGCTCGCGACGACTTCGAGCGCGTCGCGCGCGAGGTGCTCGCCCACCCGGCGCTGCGCGGCAACGTCGAGACCGAGGTCGCGGGCGAGGAGAGCGGGGCAGGCTGCGGCTGCGCATACCCGGCGGACGTGAGCGACGCGGAGGTCGCCCGCTCGAACGAGATCCTCGCGCGCCTGCGCGAGACGGCGCGCCGGGAACCGGCGCACCGCGCCGCGCTCGCGGCGCTCCCGATGCACCTCGTGGCCCGCGTCGGCGATGCGCGCATCGGGATCGTGCACGGCGACGCTTCCTCGCTCGCCGGCTGGGGCTTCGCGCACGACCGGCTCGACGATCCGCGCCATCGCCGCTGGATCGAGGGCGCGTTCCGCGATGCGCGCGTCGATGCGTTCGCCGGCTCGCACACCTGCCTTCCGGCGATGCGCGCGTTCGAGGTGGAAGGGCGGCGGCGCGCGGTGGCGAACAACGGCGCCGCAGGAATGCCGAATTTCGCCGCGACGCGCCATGGGCTCCTCACGCGCATCTCGACGCGCCCCTTCGCCGGCCCGGGGCGCGCGTACGGGCTCGCGCTCGGCGCGGTCTCGATCGACGCGGTCGCGATCGAATACGACCATGGGCGCTGGATGGAGCGCTTCCTCGCGAGCTGGCCCGAGGGCTCCGCGGCGCACGCGTCCTACCATCGCAGGATGGTCGAGGGCCCGCGCCACGCACCGGCCGCCGCCGCACCGTGACACGCGGGCGGATCGCCGTCTTCGCGCTCCTCGCCGCGGGCATCGCGGCGTTCTTTGCCTTCCACCTGCAGCGCTATTTCTCGCTCGCCTACTTCCAGTCGCAGCGCGCCGCCATCGAGGCGTATTTCGCGGCGCATCCGGTGGGGACGGCCGCGGCGTACTTCGCGATCTACGTCGTGGTGACGGGGCTCTCGCTGCCCGGCGCGGCGATCCTCACGCTCGCCGGCGGCGCCATCTTCGGCCTCGCGTGGGGCACGCTGCTCGTCTCGTTCGCCTCGACGATCGGCGCGACGCTCGCCTTCCTCGCCTCGCGCTTCGTGCTGCGCGACTGGGTGCAGTCGAGGTTCGGCGACAAGCTGAAGCCCGTGAACGAAGGCGTCGCCCGCGAGGGCGCCTTCTACCTCTTCGCGCTGCGCCTCGTCCCCGCGTTCCCGTTCTTCGTGATCAACCTGGTGATGGGCCTCACGCCGATCCGCGCGCGGACCTTCTACTGGGTGAGCCAGATCGGCATGCTCGCCGGCACGGTCGTGTACGTGTACGCGGGCACGCAGCTCGGCGAGTTCCGCATCTCCGCGGGATTGATCGCCGCGTTCGTGATCCTCGGGCTCTTCCCGCTCGCCGCGAAGCGGGTGCTCGCGGCGATGAAGGCGCGCAAGGTCTACGCGAAGTGGCCGCGCCCCGCGAAATTCGAGCGCAACCTCGTCGTGATCGGCGGCGGCTCGGCCGGGCTCGTGAGCGCGTACATCGCGGCGGCGGTGAAGGCGAAGGTCACGCTCGTGGAGCAGGAACGCATGGGCGGCGATTGCCTCAACACCGGCTGCGTGCCCTCGAAGGCGCTGATCCGCACCGCGCGCCTGCTCGCCGACATGCGGCGCGCGCGGGAGCTCGGCCTGCGCGAGGCGCGCGCGGATTTCGACTTCGCCGAAGTGATGGAGCGCGTGCAGCGCGTCGTCGCGCAGGTCGAGCCGCACGACTCGGCCGAGCGCTACCGCGAGCTCGGCGTCGAATGCCTGCAGGGACGGGCGCGCGTCACGTCGCCGTGGACCGTCGAGGTGGCGCTCGCAGGCGGCGGCACGCGCACGCTCACCACGAAGAGCATCGTGATCGCGGCCGGCGCGCGGCCGTTCCTCCCGCCGATCCCCGGTCTCGCCGAGGCGCAACCGCTCACCTCGGAGAACGTGTGGGCGCTCCGCGAGCTCCCGCGGCGCCTGGTGGTGCTCGGCGGCGGTCCCATCGGCTGCGAGCTCGCGCAGTGCTTCGCGCGGCTGGGCGCGGCGGTCACGCAGGTGGAGATGGCGCCCCGGCTCATGACGCGCGAGGATCCCGAGTTCTCCGCGCTGGTGGCCGAACGGTTCCGCGCCGAGGGCATCGAGGTTCTCACCGGGCACAAGGCGAAGGAAGTGCGGCGGGAGGGCGCGGCGAGGATCCTGATCGCCGAGCGCGAGGGCCGCGAGGTGCGCATCGAGTGCGACGCGATCCTGTGCGCGGTGGGGCGCGTCGCGAACACGACCGGCTACGGGCTCGAGGAGCTCGGCATCCCGCTCACCGGGCAGAAGACGGTCGAGGTGGACGAGCACCTCGCGACGCGCTATCCGAACGTCTACGCGTGCGGCGACGTCGCCGGCCCCTACCAGTTCACGCACACCGCCTCGCACATGGCCTGGTACTGCGCGGTGAACGCGCTCTTCGGGCGCTTCCGGCGCTTCCGCGTCGACTGGTCGGTGGTGCCGTGGGTGACGTTCACCGATCCGGAGGTGGCGCGCGTGGGCCTGAACGAAAGCGAGGCGAAGGAGCGCGGCATCGCGCACGAGGTGACGGTCTACGACCTGGCGGAGCTCGACCGGGCGATCACGGACGGCGAGGCCGTGGGGCGCGTGAAGGTGCTCACGCGAGCGGGGACCGACCGGATCCTCGGCGTCACGATCGCCGGGGAGCATGCGGGCGAGATCCTCGCGGAGTTCGTCTCCGCGATGCGCCACGGCATCGGCCTCAAGGGCATCCTCGGCACGATCCACGCCTATCCCACGATGGCCGAGGCGAACCGGTACGCGGCGGGCGAGTGGCGCCGGCGCCGGGTGACGCGCGGCCAGATGCGGCTTGCCGCGCGCTACAACGCATGGATGCGCGGCGAGGCGGGGCTCGGCTCGGTGCTCGCCGGCCTCGGCGACCTCGGCGACAGGAGGCCCTACCAGGCAGGGCCCGCGGAGACCCTCGAATGATGCGCCGGCTCCTCGCAGCCGTCGCGCTCTGCCTCGCGCTGCCCGCGGCGGCGTTCGACCACGCGTACGCCGCCTGGGACGCGCTCCTCAAGAGGCACGTGCGCTACGTCTCGAACGGCGACGCCTCGCGAGTGGACTACGCCGGCATGAAGGACGATCGCAAGGCCCTCGATGCCGTCACCGCGGACTTCGAGAAGGTGGCGCGCGCCGAGTTCGACGCATGGACCCGGCCGCAGCGGGAGGCCTTCCTCATCAACGCGTACAACGCGTTCACGATCGAGAAGATCCTCACGCGCTACCCGGACATCCGCTCGATCCGCGACTTCGGCACGTTCTTCGGCAATCCCTGGAAGGACGAGTTCTTCACGCTCTTCGGCGAGCCGACGAGCCTCGACGGCATCGAGCACGGCATGCTGCGCAAGGCCGGCGCGTACGACGAGCCGCGGGTGCACTTCGCGGTGGTGTGCGCCTCGATCGGCTGCCCGATGCTGAGGAACGAGGCGTACGTCGCCGACCGACTCGACGCCCAGCTCGAGGACGCCGTGCGCCGCTTCCTCTCCGACCGCAGCCGCAACCGCTACGACCCGGCCGCCGGCAAGCTCGAGGTCTCGAAGATCTTCGACTGGTACGGCAAGGATTTCGAGCACGGCTGGCACGGCTACACGTCGGTGAAGGCGACGCTCGCGCGCTACGCCGACCTCCTCGCCGACCGGACCGAGGACCGCGCGGCGATCCGCGCGCAGCGCGTCGACGTGGATTTCCTCGATTACGACTGGTCGCTCAACGACGTCTCCCGTTGAGCCGGCCGGGGCGGACGTTACAATCGTCCCCATGGCTTCCATCTCCATCATCGTCCCGGCGCTCGACGAGGCGCACGGCATCGCCGCCGCGCTCGCCGCGCTGGCCGGTGCGCGCCGGCGCGGCGCGGAGGTGATCGTGGTGGACGGCGGGAGCGCCGACGCGACGCGCGAGATCGCCGCGCCGCTGTGCGATCGCGTGCTGCGCGCCCCGCGCGGGCGCGCCGCGCAGATGAACGCGGGCGCACGCGAGAGCCGGGGCGAGGTCCTGGTGTTCCTGCACGCGGATACGCGCTTGCCCGAGGCTGCGCTCGAGGCGATCGAGGCGGCGCTCGCCGAGCCGCGGCGCGCCTGGGGCCGCTTCGACGTGCGCATCGAGGGTCGCGCGCCGCTCCTCGCCGTCGTGGCCGCCGCGATGAACCTGCGCTCGCGCCTCACCGGCATCGCGACCGGCGACCAGGCGATCTTCGTGCGCCGCGCCGCCTTCGAGCGCGTCGGCGGCTTCCCGCCGATCCCGCTGATGGAGGACGTGGCGATCTCGAGCGCGCTGCGCAAGCTCTCGCGGCCGGCGTGCCTTCGCGAGCGCGTCGCGACCTCCGGTCGCCGCTGGGAGCGCCGCGGCGTGCTGGCCACCATCGCCCTCATGTGGCGCCTGCGCTTCGCCTACGCGCTGGGCGCCGATCCGCATCGCCTCGCACGCCGCTATGACGCCGGGCGACCCGCGTCCTGAAGCGGCCGTCGCGGTCTTCGCCAAGGCGCCGGTGCCCGGCGAGGTGAAGACGCGGCTCGCGGCGGTGCTCGGCGCGGATGCGGCGGCGAGCCTGCATGCCGGCCTCGTGCGCCATGCGCTCTCCACGGCGGTGCACGCCGGGCTCGGCCCGGTCTCGCTGTGGTGCCTGCCCGACGCGAGCCATTCGTTCTTCGCGCGCTGCGCCGGCGAGTTCGGCGTGCGCCTCGAGGCGCAGCAGGGCGCGGACCTCGGCGAGCGCATGGGCCGCGCCTTCGAGCGCTCGCCCGCGCCGCTCCTCGTGATCGGCGCCGATTGTCCGGCGCTCAAGCCCGCGCATCTCGCCGCCGCCGCGGCGGCGCTTCGCGAGGCGGACGCCGCGTTCGTTCCCGCGGAGGACGGGGGCTACGTGCTGGTCGGGCTCGCGCGTCCGGTGCGCGGCCTCTTCGACGACATCCCCTGGGGAAGCGCGGCGGTGATGGCGCGCACCCGCGAGCGCCTCGAGCGGGCGCGCGCGCGCTGGGTCGAGCTCGACGCGCTGTGGGACGTCGACCGTCCCGACGACTATGCGCGCCTGCAGCGCGAGGGCCTGCTCGACGAGGTCCTGTCATGAGGGCGGCGGTGCTCGCGCTCTCGCTCGCGGCCCCGATCGCGATCGGTGCGGCGGCGGAGTCGCCCGCGCGGCGCGAGGAAAGCGTCGCGGCGATTCCGCCGTTCTCCGCGTCGCGGCCGGCCCCGGGCCTGCCGGCAGGATGGCGCGAGCTCGTCCCGTCGCGCTCGAAGGCGCCGGCCTTCGCGCTGGTGGACGACGGCGGCACCACGGTGCTGCGCGTGCATTCGGAGGACGCGGCCGGAGCGGCGGCGTACGCGCTGCACATCGATCCCGCCGGCCGGCCGATCCTTTCCTGGCGCTGGAAGGTCGACCGCGTCGTGCAACGCGCGGACCTCGCGGCCAAGGCCGGGGATGATTTCGCCGCGCGCCTCTACGTGTTCTTCGACGTGCCCTCGAGCGAGCTGCCCTTCGCCGATCGCGTGCGCATCGCGCTCGCGCGGCTGCAGCACGGCGGCGACCTGCCGAGCACGGCGCTCTGCTACGTGTGGGACAACCGCCATCCCGTCGGGACCGCCGCCTGGAGCCCCTACACCGACCGCGTGCGCATGATCGTGCTCGAGAGCGGTCCCGCGCGCGCGGGCCGATGGGTGGACGAACGTCGCGACCTCGTCGCCGATTATCGCGCCGCGTTCGGCGCGCGAGCGGCGTTGCACGCGGTGTCCGGGATCGCCGTGGGCAACGACACCGACCAGACTTACGAGACCGCCACCGCGTGGTTCGGCGATGTCGCGCTCGCCGCCGGGGACGCGCGATGAAGCGCCTCGTGCTCCTCGGCGGCGGCCACGCGCACGTCGAGGTCCTGCGCAGCCTCGCCGAGGGCGACGGCGGCCGCTGGGACGTGACCATGGTGACGCCGTACCCGTGGCTCACCTATTCGGGGATGGTTCCGGGCCTCTTCGCGGGCCACTACGAGATCGACCAGTGCACGATCGACCTGCGCGCGCTCGCGGAGCGCGCGCGCGCGACGCTGATGCCGGCGTACGCGATCCGCGTCGACACGACCGACCGCGCGGTGGTTTGCGACAACGGCGCGAACGTCGCCTACGACGTGCTCTCGCTCGACGTCGGCACGCAGCCCTACGGGCACGACGTACGCGGCGTCGACTCGCACGCGGTGGTGATGCGCCCGCTCGAAAAGGCGGTGAAGGGATGGAGCGACGTGCTGGTGCGCGCGCGCGAGGGACGCGTCGGCTCCGTGAGCGTGGTGGGCGGCGGCGCGGCGGGGGCGGAGGTCGCGCTCGCCATGGAGTATCGCCTGCGCCAGGAGCTCGGGCTCGCCTGGGCGCACGTGCGCATCATCACCAACACCGGGCTCCTCGTTCCCGAGTACCCGGCGGGCGCGCGCAAGCGCCTGGTGCGCAAGCTGCGCCGGCGCAACATCGGCATCCATACGGGAAGCGCGGTGACGGAAGTGGGACGCGACTACGTGCGCCTCGAGCAGGGCCTCGAGTTCGCCTCGGACGCGGTGTTCTGGGCGACGGGAGGCGCGCCGCAGCCGTGGATCCGCGCCTCGGGCTTCTCCACCGACGAGCGCGGCTTCCTGCTCACCAACGACCGGCTCCAGTCCGTGTCCCATCCCGACGTGTTCGGCGCGGGCGATTGCGCGGCGGTGGAGGGAAGGCCGCACGCGAAGGCCGGCGTCTTCGCGGTGCGCGCCGGACCCGCGCTCGCCGCGAACCTCGCCGCGGCCCTCGAGGGAAGGCCGCTGCAGCCGCACGAGAGCCCGGCCCGCCACCTCGCCCTCATATCCACCGGCAACCGCCACGCGGTCGGCGTCTGGGACGGCTGGTCGTGGGAAGGCGGCTGGGTTTGGCGCTGGAAGGACCGGATCGACCGCGGGTTCGTGGCGCGCTACGGCGCGCCGGGGGCCGCGCGCTAGGCGGCCTCGCGGCTGCGCGCAGGCGCCGCCTTCGGCAGGATCCGGACCACCTTCACCATCCGGTTCTGCACCTGCAGGATCTCCACGGGGTGCTCGGCGACCACGATGGTCGTCCCCGCCTCGGGGATGTCCTCGACCTCCTCGAGGAGCAGGCCGTTGATGGTCTTCGGGCCCTCGAGGGGGAAGTCGAACCCGGCCTTGCGGTTGAGCACCCGCAGCGAGCAGGTTCCGTCGGCGATCACGCTTCCGTCGGCTTCCTTGTGGAAGAGCGCGGAGCTGCCGATCGCCTGGCTGGTGAACTCGCCCACGATCTCCTCGAGGATGTCCTTCATGGTGACGAGGCCGAGGATCTCGCCGTATTCGTCCACCACCAGGCCCATGTGGCGCTGGTTCTCCTGGAAGTTGCTGAGCTGCGTGAGGAGCGGCGTCCCCTCCGGCACGAAGTAGGGATCGCGCATGATCGAGCGCAGGGCCTGCAGGTCGATCTCGTCGCGGCGGTTGAGGTTGAGCACCTTGCGCACGTGGAGGGTGCCGACGGTGTTGTCCAGGCCGCCTTCGCACACCACGAGCCGGGTGTGGTGCGAGGTCGCGATGGCGTTCCTCACGTCCTCGATGTCGTCGTTCAGGTCGATCGCCTCGATCTTGCCGCGCGGCGTCATCGTGTCGTCGACCGTCATGTCCTCGAGCTCGAAGAGGTTGAGGAAGATCGAGCGGTGCTTCTTCGGGATGAACTTGCCGCCTTCGAGCACGAGCGTGCGCAGCTCCTCCATGCTGAGCGGCTGCGAGGCGCCCTCCCCGACGCGGCGGATGCGCAGCACCTTGAGCAACCCTCGCACGAACACGTTGACGATCCACATCAGCGGGCGCGTCGCCCGGATGAGCGGCGTGAGGACGTAGGAGGCGGCGAGCGCGATCGTCTCGGAGTAGGTGGCGCCGAGGATCTTGGGCACGATCTCGGCGAAGATGAGGATCGCGAAGCTCGCGGCGACCGTGGCGATCGCGAGCACGAACTCGCCCGTTCCGAAGAAGCGGCGGCAGATCTCGGCGACGAGGATGGTGGTCGCCGCGTTGATGACCGTGTTGCCGGCGAGGATGAAGGAGAGCAGCTCGTCGGTGCGCTCGAGGAGCGCCGATGCGAGCTTCGCGCCGGTGTTGCCCTCGCGCACGAGGTGCTTCAGCCGGTAGCGGTTGAGCGCCATCATGCACGTCTCGGACATGGAGAAGAAGCCCGAGGCGGCGAGGAGCGCCGCGAGCGCCACGAAGAGCCACTGCATGGGTACCGCGTCGGTCAAGGCTGCGTGAGGCCGCGCTTGAGGATCAGCTCCAGGACGGCCTTGCTTCCGATGTAGGCGAGGAGGAGGGCGGTGAATCCCGCGAGCGTCCAGTACACGGCGGTGCGGCCGCGCCAGCCGCGGAAATAGTGGCCCGCGAGCAGCCCGCCGAAGATGAACCAGGAGAGGATCGCGAACACGTTCTTGTGCGTGAGCTCGAAGGGCTTGCCGAAGAGCTCGTCGGAGAAGAAGAGCCCGGAGACCACCGTGAGCGTGAGCAGCACGAACGCCGCGAGGAGGATGCGGAAGAGCAGCGCCTCCATCTCGAGGAGCGGCGGCAGCTGCCGGATGAAGGGCGGCAGCACGCCGCGGTGCAGCCACTTCTCCTCGGCGAGCATCACCAGCGCGTGGATCGTCGCCACGAAGAAGAGCGCGTAGGCGAGCATCGCGATCGCGAAGTGCAGCGCGAAGAGCGGATCCCCGCCGTAATTCACGACGTGGTACACGTTCATCGTCGCGGCCTGCAGCACCACCGCGCAGAAGGCGATCGGCGCCATGAGGCCGAGGATCCCGGCGAGGCCGCGGAAGGCGAGCCCGGCGACCCAGTAGATCAGCACCGTGAGCCAGACGAGGATCGCGACGCCGTTGCCCACGTTCATGTCGAGGCCGTCGGGCTTCACGATGCCGCGGTAGAGCAGCATGCCGTTGAGGACCAGCGCCACGGGGACGAAGACGGTCTCCAGGCGCGCGTCCTCGCGCGGCCCGGCGCTCGCCGCGGCGAGCGCCGGGCGCGTTGCGCGCCATGCCACGGCCGAGAGCAGGAGCCAGACCGCGGCGGTGCTAAAATATAAAAGCAAATCAGGCATTTCGCTGCCGCAACTCCGATCAGCCATCAGTTTACCAATTCCCCATGCTCGACGCCCTGACGCAACGCCTTTCCTCCGTGGTGAAGACCCTGCGCGGGCACGCGCGCATCACGGAGGAGAACGTGCAGGAGATGCTGCGCGAGGTGCGCCTGGCGCTCCTCGACGCGGACGCGGGGCTCCCGGTGGTGAAGGACTTCATCGGCAGGGTGAAGGAAAAGGCGCTCGGCCAGGAAGTGATCGGGAGCCTCACCCCGGGCCAGGCCCTGGTGGGCGTCGTGCACCACGAGCTGGTCGAGCTCATGGGCGGGGCGAGCGAGGGCCTCAACCTCGCGGCGCAGCCGCCCGCCGTGATCCTCCTCGCCGGCCTGCAGGGCTCGGGCAAGACGACGAGCGCCGGGAAGCTCGCGCGCCTGCTCAAGGCGACGCTCCGGAAGAAGGTGCTGCTGGTCTCGACCGACGTGTACCGTCCGGCGGCGATCGAGCAGCTCGCGACCCTCGGCAGGAGCCTCGAGATCGATGTCTTCGCCTCGGATGCGTCGCAGAAGCCGGTGGACATCGCGAAGGCCGCGCTCGACTACGCGAAGCGCCACTTCCACGACGTGCTGATCGTCGACACCGCGGGGCGCCTCGCCATCGACGAGGAGATGATGAACGAGGCGAGGGCGCTCCACGCCGCGGTGAAGCCGGTGGAGACGCTCTTCGTCGTCGATTCGATGCAGGGCCAGGACGCGGTAAACGTCGCGCGCGCGTTCAACGAGGCGCTGCCGCTCACCGGCGTGGTGCTCACCAAGCTCGACGGCGACGCGCGCGGCGGCGCGGCGCTCTCGGTGCGCCACGTGACTGGGAAGCCGATCAAGTTCGTCGGCGTCTCCGAGAAGATGGACGGCCTCGAGCCGTTCCATCCGGAGCGCATGGCCTCGCGCATCCTCGGCATGGGCGACATCCTCTCGCTCGTCGAGGAGGCGCGCGCCAAGGTCGACGAGAAGGAGGCGGTGCGCCTCGCCGAGAAGTTCAAGAAGGGCAAGGACTTCGACCTCGAGGACTTCAAGGCGCAGCTCCAGCAGATGAAGAAGATGGGCGGCATCGCGAGCCTCGCGGACAAGCTCCCGGTGCAGATCACGCAGATGGCCCAGTCCTCGCCGCAGCTGCAGGAGAAGGCGCTCAAGCGCACCGAGGGAATCATCAACGCGATGACGCCGCTCGAGCGCAGGAAGCCCGAGCTCATCAAGGCCTCGCGCAAGCGCCGCATCGCGGCGGGCGCGGGCGTCCAGGTGCAGGAGGTGAACCGCCTCCTCACCCAGTTCGAGCAGATGCAGAAGATGATGAAGATGATGCGCAGCGGGAACCTCGGCCGCATGCTGCGCGGCATGAAGGGCATGCTCCCGGGCACGCGCTGACCCGATCCCCCACGCAACGGAAACGCACCATGCACCTGCACCGCCGCCTCGCCGCGGGAGCCGCGCTCCTCGCCCTCGCCTTCGCCTCCCACGCCGCCGACAGGATCGTGGTCGGCGAATCGGCGCCCCTCACCGGCTCCAACGCCGAGCTCGGCAAGGACATCCGCGACGGCGCCCTCGCCTACTTCAAGAAGGTGAACGACGCGGGCGGCGTGCACGGCAGGCTCATCGAGCTCGTCACGCTCGACGACCACAACGACCGCAAGACCGCAGGCGCCAACGCGGTGAAGCTGGTGAACGAGTCGAACGCGGTCGCGCTGTTCGGCTTCGGCTCGACCACGCTTTCCCTCGACGCGATGCCGATCGTGAAGGAGAAGCGCGTGCCCTTCTTCGCGCCCTTCACCGGGGCGGACGCGATCTACCACCAGAACCAGTACGTCTTCGCGATGCGCGCCTCGTACGCCGACGAGCTCACCAAGGTGCTCGAGCACTGGGGCGAGCTCGGCCTCACGCGGGTGACGGTGATCCACTACGACGACGAGATCGGCAACGAGAACTACGCGACCGTCGAGCGGATCATGAAGGCGGCGGGCAAGAAGCCGGTGGGCGTGAAGCTGCTGCGCAACAAGGACGTCACGCCCGCCCAGGTCCGGGAAATCATCCGGAGCGATCCCGAGATCATCGTCGGCACCACGTCCTACGCCTCGACCGCCGCGGTGCTGAAGATGCTGCACGCGGCGAACCACCCGTACAGCATGACGACGCTCTCCTTCGTGGGACCGAGCCAGCTCGCGAAGGTGGCGGGCGCGGATGCGGCGGGCGTTTCGGTCTCCGGCGTGGTGCCGCCGCCCACCGAGATCGTCGTGCCGGTCGTGAAGGAATGCGGCGCCCTGATGCGCGCGTCGGGCCTCGGAGAGCTCAACTACACCAACCTCGAGTCGTGCATCGCGGCCAAGGTGCTGGTGGAGGCGATGCGCCGCGCGGGCCCCGAGGTCACCCGCGAGAGCCTCTACCGTGGCCTGCAGAGCCTCAAGGGCTACGACGCGGGCGGCTACACCGTGACCTTCGGGCCGGACCGCCGGCAGGGCAGCCATTACGTCGAGCTCGCCGTGATCGGGGGCGACGGGAAGTTCAAGTACTAGCGCCGGGTAGTGCATCACTGACGCACTACCTAGCGCCGGGGCCGCTCGCTGCGCCCTTCCTCTTGCGGTATAATCTTCGGCTTTCCGTTTCATGTTGCCCGTTCGCAACGGGCACCCGGGAGATCGACGCAATGGTCGTGATTCGCATGGCGCGCGGCGGAGCCAAGAACCGCCCCTTCTACAACATCGTCGTCGCCGATTCGCGCATGCCGCGCGACGGGCGCTTCATCGAGCGCATCGGCTTCTACAACCCCAAGGCCGCCGAGCACGAGCCGAAGTACCGCATCGCGCTCGACCGCGTCGAGCACTGGATCGGCAAGGGCGCGCAGCCTTCCGACGCGGTGAGGAAGATCATCAAGCGTGGCAGGGGCGAGGCGGCCGGGCAGGCGCAACCCGCCGGCTAAGGCGGCGGTCTCCTTCGACGGGGACGCGTCGAAGCTTGTCGCCATGGGCCGCGTCGCCGGCGCCTTCGGCGTGCAGGGCTGGATCAAGGTGAAGCCCTACACCGAGCGCCCCGACGGCCTCGCGCGGTACGCGAGCTGGGTGATCGAGACCGTCGACGGCTGGCGCGAGATGGCGCTCGAGGAATTCGAGCTGCATGCGAAGGGTCCGGTCGCGCGGCTCGCCGGCTGCGCGGATCGCACGGCCGCAGAGAGCTTGCGCGGATGCGCGATCGCGGTGCCGCGCGCGGCGCTCGGCGAGGCGGAGCACGGAACGCTCTACCAGGTGGACCTCGAGGGCTTCGAGGTTCGCGCGGAGGACGGCAGGACGCTCGGCACCGTGGACGGATTCCTAGCGACCGCCGCGACGAGCGTGATGGTGGTGAAGGGCGCGGTGCAGCGGCTGATTCCGTTCGTCGCCGAGTATGTGAGGTCGGTGGACCGCGACGCGCGCCGCATCACGGTGGACTGGAAGGCGGATTACGACGCGTGAAGCACTTCGACGTGATCACGATCTTCCCCGAGATGCTGGAGGCGGTCTCGCACTACGGCATCACGCGAAGGGCGCTCGAGGACGGTCTCTTCGGGCTGAAGACCTGGGACCCGCGGGATTTCACCGCGGACGCCTACCGCAGGGTCGATGACCGGCCCTACGGCGGCGGTCCCGGGATGGTGATGATGGCCGAGCCCTTGCAGGCGGCCATCGAGGCGGCGAAGGGAAGGCAGAAGGATGTGGGCGTCGCGCGGCCGGCGGTCGTGCTGATGTCGCCGCAGGGCGAGCGGCTCACCGAGCGCATCGTGCGCAGCCTCGAGCCCGAGGAAGGACTGGTGATCGTCGCCGGCCGCTACGAGGGCGTCGACGAGCGGCTGGTGCAGAAGCACGTCGATCGCGAGATCTCGATCGGCGACTACGTGACGTCGGGCGGCGAATTGCCCGCGATGGTGTTGATCGATTGCCTCGTGAGGCGCCTTCCGGGGAGCCTCGGCGACGCGCGGAGCGCGGTCGAGGAATCCTTCTCGGCGCAGCTCCTCGACTGGCCGCATTTCACGCGGCCCGAGGCATGGCAGGGCGCGGCGGTGCCCGGGGTACTGTTGTCGGGCAACCACGCCGCGATCGCGCGCTGGCGCCGCAAGCAGGCGCTGGGGCGCACGTGGGAGCGCAGGCCCGATTTGCTGGACGAGTCGGCGCTCTCGAAGGAAGACCGCGGGCTGCTGGAGGAATACCGCAGCGAGCGGGGGACATAACAAACCTCGCGCATCCGTACCCGTACGGCTCTCGCGCGAAAGGCCGGAAGGCCGCGACGAAAGGAAATGCCATGAACCTGATCCAGCAGCTCGAGAACGAAGAGATCCAGCGCCTCGGACGCAAGATTCCGGAGTTCGCGCCCGGCGATACCGTCGTCGTGAAGGTGCAGGTGGTCGAGGGCGACAAGAAGCGCGAGCAGGCCTACGAAGGCGTGGTGATCGCCAAGAGGAACCGCGGCCTCAACTCGTCGTTCATCGTGCGCAAGATCTCGAGCGGCGAGGGCGTGGAGCGCACGTTCCAGACCTATTCGCCGTCGCTCGCCTCGATCGAGGTGAAGCGCAAGGGCGACGTGCGGCGCGCGAAGCTCTACTACCTGCGAGGTCTCACGGGCAAGGCGGCGCGGATCCGCGAGAAGCTCGCGAGCGCCGACGATCGCGAGACGCTGCCGCCGCCCGACGAGGAAGGCGCCGAGGCGAGCGGGGCGGTGGAATCGCAACCGGCGGCCGGGAAGCCCGCGGCCGGGAAGCCCAAGGCCCCGAGGAAGAAAGAGAAGCGCGCGAAGGGCCGCAAGGGCTGAGCCTCGGGGAGCGCGTCCCGAACGTGTCGCGATCGGCGCCGCGCCCCGGCCCGACGCCGCGGCCATCAGGCGGCGACGTCCTTGCCGAGCGTGTTGTGGTAGTCGTGCCGTGAAGTGTCGACGCGCGACAGGCGAAGCTCCACGGGACGGTCGCGGAAGGTGAGCGCGACGCGGCGGATCTCGAGCAGCGGCGCGCCGGGCGCGACCTGCAGCAGCGCGGCCGCGTCGCGGGTGGCGAGCACGGCGCGCAGGCGCTCGTCGGTGCGCAGCACGTTGATCCCGTAGCGGCTCTGGTAGAGGTGGTAGATGGTGTTGTTCCTCGCGACGAAGGTCTTCTCGGTGAGCCCGGGGAAGAGCTGCACGGGGATCGTGATGTCGTCGAGGATCGCCGGCCTGCCTTCGAGGCGGAGCAGGTTGCGGATGCGGATCACCTTGTCCGCGGGCGCGATGGCGAGCGCCGCCGCGCTTTCCGCGTCCGCGCGGTCGCGGCGGAAGTCGAGCGTGCGCACCTCGGGGTAGGTCCTCGCGCCGCCCCGTTCCACGATGTGGAAGAAGTGGAACATCAGGCGCCGGCCGTCGTGGCTCACGACGAAGGTGCCCTTGCCCTGCCGGCGCACCAGGACCTGCTCGGCGACCAGGGTGTCGACCGCCTTCCTCACCGTGCCCACCGCGACGCCGAAGGCGCGCGCGAGCCCGGCTTCCGAGGGAATCGCCTCGCCCGGCTGCCAGGTGCCCTGCGACATGCCCTCGATCAGGCGGGCGCGCACCTCCTCGTAGAGCGGGCGGTCGCTCGCGGGGAGCGGCGAAAGGAGGCGCGCGGCCGGCGTTGCCATGGCGCGCACGATACCACGGGCGCGATATCATGCAACTCATCTAGTTGACTCGGGACGGCGCCCGCGCCTAGCATCGATGGGCTGAGGGTACCCATCGGGAGCGCGAGGATGATCCATTTCGTGGTGCACGACGAGAACGACTCGGTCGGTGTGGTCGTCGTGGAGGGCGTCAAGGCCGGCCAGAAGCTCAACGGCTGGATCATGGACCAGGACAAGTCGATCGACGTGACGTCGAAGTCCGACATCCCGATCGGCCACAAGCTCGCCATCAAGGCGCTGAAGAGCGGCGACACGGTGATCAAGTACGGCGTGGACATCGGCAAGACGATCGCGCCGATCCAGGTCGGCGAGCACACGCACGTGCAGAACCTGCGCACCAAGCGCTGGTAGACAGACGGAGCGACACATGGATCTCAAGAAGGCCACTTTCTGGGGCTACAAGCGCGAGAACGGCCGGGTCGGCGTGAGGAACCACATCATCATCCTGCCGGTCGACGACCTTTCCAACGCCGCGGCCGAGGCCGTCGCGAACAACATCAAGGGGACGCTCGCGATCCCGCACCCCTACGGGCGGCTGCAGTTCGGCGCGGACCTGGAGCTGCACTTCCGCACCCTCATCGGCACCGGCTGCAACCCGAACGTGGCCGCGGTAGTGGTGATCTGCATCGAGGACCAGTGGGCGAAGAAAGTCGCCGACGGCATCGCCGCCACCGGCAAGCCCGTCGCGTACTTCGGCATCGAGCAGCACGGCGACCACGACACGATCCTGCGCGCCTCGAAGAAGGCGAAGGAGTTCGTGCAGTGGGCGAGCGAGCTCAGGCGCGAGGAGCGGCCGCTCAAGGACCTGTGGGTCTCCACCAAGTGCGGCGAGTCCGATACCACGTCGGGCTGCGGCGCGAACCCCACGGTGGGCGACGCGTTCGACAAGCTCTACCCGCACGGCGTGACGCTCTGCTTCGGCGAGACCACCGAGCTCACCGGCGGCGAGCACCTGGTCGCCGCGCGCTGCCGCGACGACGCGGTGAAGAAGAAGTTCCAGTTCATGTTCGACCGCTACCAGCAGGTGGTCGAGGCGCACAAGACCAGCGACCTGCGCGATTCCCAGCCCACCAAGGGCAACATCGAGGGCGGCCTCACCACGATCGAGGAGAAGGCGCTCGGCAACATCCAGAAGATCGGCCGCAAGTGCATGGTCGACGGCGTGCTCGACAAGGCCGAGGCGCCCACCGGCCCGGGGCTGTGGTTCATGGATTCCTCCTCCGCCGCCGCGGAGATGGTGACGCTCGTCGCCGCCGCCGGCTACACCGTGCACTTCTTCCCGACGGGGCAGGGCAACATCATCGGCAATCCGATCCTCCCGGTGATCAAGCTTTCGGCGAACCCGCGCACCGTGCGCACGATGAGCGAGCACATGGACGTGGACGTCTCGGGCCTGCTGCAGCGGCAGATGACGCCGGACCAGGCGGGCGACAAGCTCCTCGAGTGCATGTTCCGCACCGCCAACGGCCGGCTCACGGCGGCCGAGGCCCTCGGGCACCGCGAGTTCGTCCTCACGCGCCTCTACGAGAGCGCCTGACGCGCACGACGAAGGCGCGAGCATGGAGCATCTGCAGGTCGACGTGTGGCGCGGCGGCGCCGAGGGCAGCTACCAGCGCTTCGAGGTGCCGCGCCGCGCGAGCCAGACGGTGCTGGACGTGGTCACCCACATCCAGCGCTTCATCGATCCCACGCTCGCCTACCGCTTCGCCTGCCGCGTCGGCATGTGCGGCTCGTGCGCCATGATGGTGAACGGCAAGCCGCGCTGGACCTGCCGCACGCACGTGGACAAGGTCGCGCGCGACGCGGCCCTCACCCTCGCGCCGCTCGCCAACATGCCGGTGGTGCGCGACCTGGTCGCCGACATGCGCGAATTCCTCGACAAGTGGGGGCGGGCGCGCGGGCAGTTCGTGCCGACGCGCACGCGCCACGAGGAGTTCGCGAGGGTCGATCCGCGCTCGAGCGCGCGGCGCGAGGCCGACGCCGCGATCGAATGCATCGGCTGCGGCATCTGCTACGCCGCATGCGACGTCGTGAGGTGGAACCCGGATTACCTGGGACCGGCCGCGTTGAACCGCGCCTGGACGCTGCAGAACGACGCGCGCGACGGCGCCCACGCCGCACGCCTGGAGGCGGTCTCCGGCGACGCCGGCTGCCACTCCTGCCACACGCAGATGAGCTGCACCGAGT
>DATIZV010000168.1:0-6331 GCA_035516915.1 Usitatibacter sp.
CTGCGCGAGACGCTCGAGCGCACGGGCAAGGCCGCGATCGCCAACGTCGTGATCCGCACGCGCCAGCACCTGGCGATGCTCTACCCGCGCGAGAACCGGCTGATCCTCAACACCCTGCGCTACGAGGACGAGCTGCGCCCGGCCGCGGACATCGACGTGCCGGCAAGCCTCGCGCAGGCGAAGGTCCAGCCGAACGAGCTCAAGATGGCCGAGCGACTGATCGACGACATGACCATCCCGTGGGACCCGAAGCAGTACCACGACACGTATCGGGAGGACCTCATGCGGATGATCGAGGAGAAGGCGCAGGGCCGCGTGAAGGAAGCGCCGAAGGCGGCGAGGCCGCGCGAGGCGCAGGTGATCGATTTCGCGACGCTGCTCGAGAAGAGCCTCGCCGCGCGGCGCAAGCAGCCGCGCCGCTCCACCGCGAAGTCGCGCCGCAAGACGGGCACGGCACGGGCCGCGAGCCATCAGCGGCGCGCCGCATGAAGCGCCTGGGGGCCGAGGGATGAGAGGCGCAGGCATGCCGGGGCTCGCGCTCGTCGCCTCGGTGCGGCACTGAGCATGGCGGTCCGCGAGCGCGCTGCGGTGACGATCGCCGGTGTGCGCATCACGCACCCCGAGCGCGTGCTCTTCGAGGAGCTGGGCCTCACCAAGGAGGCGCTGGCGCGCTACTACCACGAGGTTTCCGAGTGGCTGCTGCCGGACCTGCGCAAGCGGCCCCTCTCGCTGCTGCGCTGCCCCGAAGGTCCCGGCGAGGGCTGCTTCTACCAGAAGCACATCGGGCCGGAGTGGCCCGCGGAGATCGAGCGGGTGACGATCCTCGAATCGACGGGCGAAGGCGTGTACGCCGTGGCGAACAACGCGGCCGCCGTCGTGGCGCTCGTGCAGCGCGGGGTGATCGAGCTCCACGTCTGGGGCGCGACGACACGCGACCTCGCGGAGCCCGATCGCATGGTGTTCGACCTGGACCCGGACCTTGCGGTGCCCTGGCGCGAGGTGATGGCCGCGGCGCGCCTCGTCCGCGAGCGCCTCGCCGATCTCGGCCTCGAGTCCTTCGTGAAGACGAGCGGCGGCAAGGGCCTGCACGTGATGGTTCCCCTCGCCGCGCGGCACGACTGGGACGAGGTGAAGTCGTTCTCGCGCGCGTTCGCCGAGTCGCTCGCGAGCGGCGAGCCCGGCCGCTTCACGGCGCGGATGGCCAAGCGCGACCGCGCCCGGCGCATCTTCGTCGACTACCTGCGCAACGCTCCCGGCTCGACTACCGTCGCCGCGTACTCGGTGCGCGCGCGTTCCGGGGCGCCGGTTTCCACGCCGCTCCACTGGGACGAGCTCGGCGGGCGCATGAAGCCCGCGAGCTTCCATGCGGGCAACGTCGTGCGCCGGCTGCAGGGCCTGCGCTCCGATCCCTGGAAGACCTTCCGCCGCACGCCGCAGACGCTCACCGCGGCCATGAAACGCAAGCTGGGGATCGACGCATGAAAGCGAGCCACGCCCACATCCCGACGCCGGAGCCGCCCGATGCCCCGGGAGAGCCGCCGCCGCGCCCCCGTCCTCCGCAGCAGCCGCCGCCCAGGCCGCCCGATCAGACGCCGCCCATCGACGATCCGAGGCCGCCGCCGCCGGTCACCGATCCACCGCCCGACCAGACGCCCAATCCCCCGCGCTATGGCCTGGCGTGGCCCACCATCCGCTCGGGCCTCACCCACTCGTCGTACTGATCGGCGCTCACGTAACCCAGCGCGATCGCCGCCTCGCGCAGGCCCGTGCGCTCGCGGTGCGCCTTCTTCGCGATCTGCGCCGCGCGGTCGTAGCCGATGCGCGGCGCGAGCGCGGTGACGAGCATGAGCGACCCGTGGACCAGCGAGGCGATGCGCTCGCGATCCGGTTCGATGCCGCGGGCGCAGTGCTCCTCGAAGCTCGCCATGGCGTCGGCGAGCAGCCGCACGCTCTGCAGGAACGCGTTCACGATGAGCGGCTTGAACACGTTGAGCTCGAGGTGGCCCTGCGCGCCGCCGAAGTTGACGGCGACGTCGTTGCCCATCACCTGGCACGCCGCCATGGTGAGCGCCTCGCACTGCGTCGGATTCACCTTGCCCGGCATGATCGAGCTTCCCGGCTCGTTCTCCGGGATCGTGATCTCGCCGATGCCGCAACGCGGCCCGCTCGCGAGGAGGCGCACGTCGTTCGCGATCTTCATGAGCGAGGCCGCGAGTCCCTTCAAGGCGCCGTGCGCGTTCACCATGGCGTCGTGGGTGGCGAGCGCCTCGAACTTGTTGGGCGCCGTCACGAAGGCGGAGCCGGTGAGGCGCGAGAGCTCCGCGGCGACGCGCTCGCCGAGCTCGGGGTGAGCGTTGAGCCCGGTTCCCACCGCCGTGCCGCCGAGCGCGAGCTCGGAGAGGTGCGGCAGCGCTGCCTCGATGTGGCGGCGCGCATGGTCGAGCTGCGCGACGTATCCCGAGAATTCCTGGCCGAGCGTGAGCGGCGTCGCGTCCTGCAGGTGCGTGCGGCCGATCTTCACGACGTCGCGGAACGCGTGCGACTTCTCGGCGAGCGTTTCGCGCAGCCTCGAAAGCGAGGGCAGCAGGCGCTGGCGGATCGCCACCACGGACGCCACGTGCATCGCGGTCGGGAACACGTCGTTCGAAGATTGGCCGCGGTTCACGTCGTCGTTCGGATGCACGACCCGCGCCTCGCCGCGCGGCCCGCCGAGGATCTCGCTCGCACGGTTGGCGAGCACCTCGTTCATGTTCATGTTGGTCTGCGTGCCCGATCCGGTCTGCCAGACGACGAGCGGAAACTCGTCGGGCCAGCGTCCGGCGAGCACCTCGTCGGCGGCGGACTGGATGGCGCGGGCCTTTTCGGCTGTTAGCGCTCCGAGGGCTTCGTTCACCGCGGCGCACGCGCGCTTCACCCACGCGAGCGCCTGGAGGAGCTCCGCGGGCATGCGCTCGCCGGAGATCCGGAAGTTCTCGAGGGAGCGCTGCGTCTGCGCCCCCCACAGCCGGTCGGCCGGTACTTCGATCGGGCCGAAGGTGTCTTTTTCGATGCGTACGCCGCCCATGGGAGTCTCCGGTCGTGACAGTCGGTGCTGCAATTTTCGCCCATAATGCGCACGGTTCCGTGCCCCATCCGCAATCCATCCACAGGAGAGATCGCAAAATGACGAAAGCCGCGCTCGCCGCGCTCGCCCTGGCGACCACCGCAACCGCCCTGCCCCTCGCCGCCCAGCAGCTGAAGCCCGAGGCCCAGATCCACCTGCGCCAGTCCACCATGGCGCTCATCGGCTACAACTTCGGCATCCTCGCCGCGATGGCGCAGGACAAGCGGCCCTACGACAAGGCGGAAGCGGAGCGCGCGGCGGAGATCATCCCGCACCTCGCCGCCCTCCCCGGCCGCTTCTTCGGCGAGGGCACCGAGAGCGGCGGCCACACCAAGGCGAAGCCCGAGATCTGGAAGAACATGGACGACTTCAAGAAGAAGCTCGAGCACATGCAGAACGAGGTCGCGATGCTTCCGAAGGCGGCGGGCGACCTCGCGACGCTCAAGAAGCAGGTGGACGAGACCGGCAAGGCGTGCAAGTCCTGCCACGACGACTACAAGGCGAAGTGACCGCGCGGGCGTCGCGGATCCGGGTCTGGGACCTCCCGACCCGGATCTTCCACTGGACGCTCGCTGCGCTGGTCGTCTTCTCCTTCACGACCGGCAAGATCGGCGGCGACTGGATGGACTGGCACTTGGCGAGCGGCTACGCGATCCTCGCCCTCCTCGGCTTTCGCATCGCGTGGGGATTCGCCGGGAGCGACACGGCGCGCTTCGCGCGCTTCCTCCGCGGTCCACGCGCCACGCTCGCCTATGCGCGAGAGCTCGCCGCGCGGCGGCATCCCTTCGTCGCGGGGCACAACCCGCTGGGCGGCTGGATGATCGTCGCGATGCTCGCGGTTCTCCTGTTCCAGGCCGGGACCGGTCTCTTCTCCGACGACCAGATCGCGACGCAGGGTCCCCTCGCGGCCAGGGTGTCCGATGCGACGGTGAGCCGGATGAGCAGCCTCCATTCGATCGGCGAGTGGATCGTGGTGGCGCTCGTCGCCGTGCACGTGGCGGCGATCGTCGCCTATCGTGCGGCCTGGAACGTGCGCCTTGTGGGGCCGATGGTGCACGGGCGCGTGGATGCGCCTCCCGGCACCGCGCAGTCCGCATCGAAGCCCCTGTGGCTCGCGGCGCTCGTCCTCGCAGCGAGCGTGTGCGCCGTGTACGTCCTCGTCGAGATCGTCGCGGTGCGATAATGCACGGATGAAGAACGCCCTTTGCGGCCTCGCCGCCGCGCTGGTCCTCGCCGTGGCGTCCACGGCCCACGCGCAGCCCTACCCTTCCAAGCCTATCCACTTCGTCGTGCCCTACCCGGCCGGCGGCCCGCTCGATACCGTCGCGCGCCTCCTCGGCCAGAAGGTATCCGAAAGCGTGAAGCAGACGGTGATCGTGGAGAACAAGCCGGGTGCCGGCGGCAACATCGGGGCCGACTTCGTCGCGAAGTCCGCGCCCGACGGCTACACGATCCTCATGGGTGCGGTGGCGACGCATGCGATCAACCCGACCCTCTATTCGCACATTCCGTACGATCCGGTGAAGGACTTCGCGCCGGTCACCGAGGTCGCGTGGACGCCGAACGTGCTGGTCGTGAATCCCTCGCTTCCGGTCACCAGCGTGAAGGAGTTCATCGCGTACGCGAAGGCGCACCCCAACCAGCTCAATTTCGGCTCGGGCAGCACCGGGAGCGCCGGCCATCTCGCGGGCGAGCTCTTCAAGTCGATGGCGGGCGTGCAGATGGTGCACGTGCCCTACAAGGGCGCGGCGCCGGCGATGCAGGACCTCATCGGCGGCCAGATCCAGCTCATGTTCGACAATCTGGCGAGCTCGCTGGGGCAGATCCGCGCGGGCAGGGTGCGGGCGCTCGCGGTGACCACCTTGAAGCGATCTTCCCTCGCCCCGGACCTCCCGACGATCGCCGAAAGCGGACTGCCGGGATTCGACATCAGCACCTGGTTCGGGGTGTTCGCGCCGGGTGGAACGCCGCAGCCCATCGTGCGGAAGCTGCACGACGAGTTCGTCCAGGCGCTGCGCGCGCCCGACGTGCAGGCGAAGTTCCGGACCCTGGGCGCGGAGCCGGTGGGCAACACGCCGGAGGAGTTCGCGGCCTACATCCGCTCCGAGTCGCAGAAGTACGCGAAGGTGGTCAAGGCCTCCGGGGCGAAGGTCGACTGACGATGGTCCGGCGCATCGCATGGCTCACCGCGATCGCCGGCTCGGTGATCTTCGCCGCGATCACCGTGGGGCTTTTCTCGCCGCAGAGCTACATCCGCATCCCGGCGATCACCGCGCTCGTCACGTTCAGCGCGATCATCCTCTCGCACCTCGGCGGGATCGAGAACGGGCTCGCGCTGCGCGAGGAGGCGAGCACCGAGGCGACGCGCGCGATCG
Organism: Usitatibacter sp.; assembly: GCA_035516915.1. Classification (GTDB taxonomy): domain Bacteria; phylum Pseudomonadota; class Gammaproteobacteria; order Burkholderiales; family Usitatibacteraceae; genus Usitatibacter. The sequence goes on from DATIZV010000168.1 coordinate 5,479, forward strand.
CGCTCGCGTTGAGCATCGTTCCCTCGCTCGCCGCGTGGGGCGTGCTCTGGCTTCCCACGCCGCGCTGGCAGGTCGGCGCCGCGCTCGCGCTTTTCGCCGCGGTATGGGCCGCGGACCTGTGGCTCTCGCGCCACGGGCTCATTCCGGCGTGGTTCGTCGACATGCGCACGGCGGTCACGGCCGTCGTGTGCGTGATCCTCGCCGTGGCGTGGTGGCTGCTCTAGCACCGCGCCCACGCGCCCTCCCGCCCGGCGCCACGTAGCGGCGCAGCCAGCCGAAGAACTCCCGGTACCAGAGCCGCGAGTTCTGCGGCTTGAGGATCCAGTGATTCTCGTCGGGGAAGAACACCATGCGCGCCGGCACGCCCTTGGCCTTCAGGGTGTTGTAGTACGCGATGCCCTGCTGGTCCGGCACGCGGTAGTCGAGCTGGCCGTGGATCACGAGCGTCGGCGTCTTCATGCGACGCGCGCGGTCGCGCGGGTTCTCGGCGGCGATCCGCGACGGATTCTCCCAGTAGAAGGCGCCCAGCTCGCGGGCATGGGCGTAGTACACGTCGTCGGCGAACATCGCCACCCAGTCGAAGCAGCCGGCGTGGCACACGTACGCCTTGTAGCGGTCGACGTGGCCGTTCATCCACGCGACCATGTAGCCGCCGTAGCTTCCGCCCGCGGCCACCAGCCGCTCGCGATCGATGTAGCCCTGGCGCAGGAGGAAGTCGGTGGCCGCCTCGACGTCGACGAGCTCGCGTCGCCCCCACTCGCCGTCGATGCATTCGGCGAAGCGGTGGCCGAAGGAGCTCGAGCCGTGGTAGTTCACGCATGCGACGACATAGCCCTGCGCGGCGAACACATGG
>DATIZV010000169.1:0-5917 GCA_035516915.1 Usitatibacter sp.
CCAGCGCGCGCGCCTCGCCCAGGATCCGACCGTAGTGCAGGCCGATCACGATGTGCGGCACGACCTGCATCGAGGTCGCGCAGAGCGCCTCGAGCGTCGCCTCGAAGTCCTCCACCGGACGATCGAGATGGTAGACCTCGCGGATGGTCGCCTCGGCGCCGATCACGTCCATCATCGCCGTGTCCACGCCCGCCGACTCCATGGACTTCGCCCGCGCGAGATCGGTGAGGGCCGAATGGATCGCCACCTTGAGGTACGGAAACTCGCGCTTCAGCCGCTCGACCACCGGAAGGTAGCGCTCGTAGGGAATCTCGTTCCTTCGATTGGAGCCGCCGGAAAGCAGGAAGCCGCGCAGGTCCTCGCGTTCGATCATCTCCCGCACCTTCGCCTCGAGCATCGCGGGATTCGTGGCGGGGAGCATCGGCTCGAGGATCTTCGCCTGGCAGTGGTCGCAATTCAGTCCGCAGGCGCCCGCCGTGATCGAGAAGGCGGGAAAGGCGTTGCGGCCGCAGCCGTCGACGTCGCAGCTCGAATAGGACTTGAAGGTGGGCGTCGAGAAGCGGATCTCGCGCCCGCGCGAGTCCCGGCCGGCGCGCTCGAGCTCGGCGACGAGGTCGGCGTCGAGCGGCGCGTCCTCGAGCTCCTCGATCGCCGCGATGCGCTCCATCCAGCTCATGCCGCCGCCTTCGCGCCCCAGCGCGCGAGCGTCTCGTCGCGAAGCGCGGCGAGCGGCGCGCGCACCGCGGAGCTCGCGGGCAGGTCGGCGATCGTGGCAAGCCATTCGGGCTTCATGTCCTCCTCGTCCACCAGGTCGCACGAAAGCCGCTCGAGCACGGCGCGCGCGGCGCCGGGAAGGCCATCGGGAATCGCGTGCCCGGCGAGCCGTGCCCAGAGGCCGCTCCAGTAACGGGCGAGCGTCCATGGATTGTAGCCGCCCCCGCCCAGCACCACCGCGACGCCGGCGAGCTTCACGCAGCCTTCGACCGCGTCCCACAACGCGGCGTTCGACAGCGCCATGCTCGCGAGCGGGTCGCCGGCGAGCGCGTCGCCGCCGCAGGTGAGCACCACGGCATCGGGACGGATGCGCGAGGCGAGCGGAAGGACCACGTCCTCGACCAGCATCCGAAGCTCCGCGTCGTTGAACCCGCGCGGCACGGGCAGGTTCACCGTGCGCCCGCCGCCCGTGTCGTTCGCGGCTCCCGTGTGCGGCCAGCGGCCCGCCTCGTGGATCGAGAAGGTGTGCACGCGCGGATCCGCCGCGAAGGCGTCCTGCACCGCGTCGCCGTGGTGCGCGTCGAGGTCCACGTACGCGATGCGCTCGAGGCCGGCGTCGAGGAGCGTGAGGATCGCGAACGCCGGATCGTTGAAATAGCAGAATCCGCTCGCGCGCCCGGGACGGCCGTGGTGCGTGCCGCCCGCGGGGTGGAAGGCGGTGCGCCCGGCGAGGGCGAGCTCGGCGGCGCGGATCGACCCGCCGACGCTGGTCGACGCGCGCTCGAAGACGCCGGGGAAGAGCGGGTTCTCCATCGTGCCGATGCCGTGGCGCTCGCGCACCGCCGCTTCGACGCGACCGCTCGCGGACGCGTCGCGCAGCGCGCGGACGTAGGCCGGATCGTGGAAGCGCGCGAGCTGGGCCTCGGTCGCGCGCGGGCTCGGCTCGTATTCGCCGGGCCGGAACCAGCCGAGCGCGGCGCAAACGTCGACCACGGTTTCCACCCGCGGGATCGCCAGGGGGTGGAGGCTCCCGTAGGCCGGCTCGCGATAGATCTCGTGGCCCAGGAATGCGGCCCGCGGGCGCTCGCGGCTCACGCGACGCCTACTTCTTGCGCATGAAGAACGTGTATTCCTTGTCGTTCCCCGACTGCGAGAGCAGCGCGTTGCCGGTCTGCTTCGCGAACGCCTCGAAGTCCTTCACCGAGCCCGGGTCGGTCGCGACGATGCGCAGCACCTGGCCGCTCTGCATCTCGTTGAGCGCCTTGCGGGCGCGCAGGATGGGAAGCGGGCAGTTGAGCCCGCGCGCGTCGAGGTCCTTGTCGTGGTCCATGCCGGTCGAGCCTCCTTCAAATATTAGGAATGTCTAATATGAAGCGCCGCGCTGTCAAGCGCGGGCGGCGGGTCGCGGACCTCAGGCGAGGTTCGCCGCCACGAGCTCCACGAGGCTTCCGACCCGCGGGCCGCTTCCGCCGTGCGCCGTGAAGTCGTCGAACGATTGCCGGCAGTTCGCGCAGCTCGTGACGACGCTTCCGGCGCCGGCGGCCCCGAGCTGGCGCAGCCGGATCGCGGTGGTCGCATAGCGCAGGGAATCGGCGCGCCGGTTCGCGCTCACGCCGCCGCCCCCGCCGCAGCATCCGCCGAGGTCGCCGCCCGGCTCGACGGGGCGCTCGTCGAGCCCCAGCGCGTCGAGCACGGCACGCGGCGCGCCGGTCGCGCCGCCGCGCCGCGAGACCTGGCACGGATCGTGGAAGGCGACGGAGCCCGCGGCGGGATGCACGACGAGGCGTCCCTTCGCGATGCATTCGGCGATGAACTCGGAAGCGTGGAGCACGCGGAAGGCAAGCTCGCGCCCCGCCATCTCGGCGCCCTGCCAGCGAAGCGCGGAGTACGCGTGGCCGCATTCGGGCACCAGCACCGTCGTGGCGCCGCATGCGGCGGCCGCCTCGACCAGCTTCATGGTCGCTTCGCGCTGCCATTCGCGCGCGCCGGCGAGCATCGGGAAATTGGTCGCTTCGTAGCCGCTCGTGGAGATCGTCCAGGGAAGGGCATTCCGCGCGAGGATGCGCGCCATGCCGGCGACCGATTCGGGATACTTCATCACCTCGATGGAAGAGAGCGTGAGCATCACGTCGGCGCGCGGGGCATCGATCGGGATCTCGACCTCGTGCTCGTCGGCGATCCATTCGAGGCGCTCGCGCAGCACCGCCTTCGTGACCCCGAGCGGGCTGCCCTCGCGATGCGCGCGTTCGGCGACCGCGGCGAGGTCGGGCGGCGCGAGGTCCGCGGCGTAGAGCGCGCGCCGCGCGATGCCCACCAGCGATGCGACGTCGATCGCCATCGGGCAGGCAAGGGTGCAGCGGCCGCACATCGTGCACGCGTCGTAGACCAGCGGCTGCCAGGCCTCGAGCTCGGCGAGCGTGACGGGGCCGGTGCCGCCGATCGCGTACGTCGAGCGCTCCGCGCGCGCGATCCGGCGCAGCGGGTCGAACTTGAGCGCCGGCGTATGGCGCGGATCGCCGGAAGCGAGGAAGAACGGGCACGCGTCGGCGCAGCGCCCGCAGTGGATGCAGGACTCGAGGTGGAGCGCCGCCGTGCGCGTCAAGTCCGAGCGCACGCTCGCGCGCGCGGCCTCGAGCCGCTCGGAATCGGTGCGCGCGGCCACGGCGGGATGGAGGCCCAGGTCGTTCATGTCGCGACTCCCTTGCGGGCGAACGCGGCCGCGGTGGTGCCGCGCGAGAGGAACACGAGGAAGGCGTGCGCGAGCTTGCCGAACGGCAGCCAGACGAGGAGCAGCTCCACCGAGAGCAGGTGCACCGCGACCGCACCCGGATGGTCGGGCACCCACGGGTAGGGCGCATCGAGCGGCAGGTAGATCACCGCCATGCCGGTGAGGAACGGCGCGATCGTGAGCGCCCAGCTCGCGTAGTCGTCGACGCCCGAGAGGAGGCGCGTGACCGGCGAGGCGAGCCGCATCATGAGGGAGAAGAGAAGCCCGAAGAAGCAGACGCTCACCGCGACGCCGAACACCCAGCCGGGAACCGCGGGCCAGGAGGCGCCGGTGAGCGTCTTCACGAACCGGATATGCGGCACGAAGCCCAGCACCACGATGGCGAGCGCCACGTGCCAGGCGAGCGCGTTCACGCTCGCGCCGGCGACCTTGCGGCGGAACGTGGTGCGCGGCCAGAGGTGCGCGAGCGTCGCGGCGAGGACCGCCTTGCCGGCGGCGCGCGGCTGCGAGAGCTCGCGCGCCGCGGGGAAGCGCAGCAGCGAGAGCAGTCGCCAGGCGCTGCCCAGGAAGAAGACGGAAACGGCGAAGGCGAGCGCCGGTCCCCGCGCGAATTCGAGCAAGCCCATGTAAGCCTCCTTGCGACCGATTCTCGGCGCCCGTGGGGTGCGCTTGTTGATTGCGATCAATGGGCATGTGATATAAGCGACGCGAGCGGGCCACGCGCCTCGCGCAGCCCGAGGAAACCTTTGCACATCGCCCGATCTCTTTGCGCCGCTTGCGCGCTCCTCCTCGCCGCCTGCGGCGTCGCGCGCGATTCGGTTCCCGCGGATCGCCTGCCGGGCTTCGAGCCGCTCGCGGGCCCGGCGCCGCGCATCGCCCTGGTGCTCGGCTCCGGCGGGCCGCGCGGCTTCGCGCACATCGGCGTGCTCGAGGTGCTCGAGGAGATGGGCGTGCGCCCCGACCTCGTCGTCGGCTCGAGCGTGGGCGCGATGGTGGCCGTGCTGTACGCCGGGGGGTATGGCGCGAAGTCGCTCGAGCGCCTCGCCTCGCACCTCGACATGATGCGCTTCTACGAGCTGCGCGAGCTCCTCGGCAAGCGCGCCACCGGCGCCCCGCTGCAGGCGTACGTGAACGAGAAGCTCGACGGGCGGCGGCTCGAGCAGCTGCGGATCCCGGTGGCGCTGGCGGCCACGCGCCTTTCGGACCATCGGCTGGTGCTCTTCGATCGGGGCGACGCGGGCCTCGCGGTGCGCGCCTCGGCCGCCGATCCCGACAACTTCGAGCCGGTGCCGATCGGCGGCGACCTGTACGCCGACGGCGACGAGCTGAGTCCCGTGCCGATCCGCGCCGCACGCGAGCTCGGCGCGCGCTTCGTGATCGCGGTCGACGTATCGGCCTACCCCGAGACGACGCCGCCCGGCGTGCCGCAGGCGTGGATCGACAAGGACGCGCGGCGCGCGCGGCAGGTGAAGGCCGAGGCGCCGTACGCCGACGTGCTGCTTCATCCCGACATCGGCTACTACGCCGGGGTCAGCGAGGCCTACCGGCGGCGCGTCATCGCGACGGCCGAGGCGTACACCCGCAGCCGCATCCCGCAGATCCGCGCGGCGCTCGCGGCTTTCGAGGCGAAGGAGCACGCGCCCGCCCGCTAGGCGGCCACGATCGCCCGCCCGATCCGCGCAAGCTCAGCGCGGCCGCCGCGCCACGAGGTCGATGAGCGCCGACATGCCGTGGTGCGCGGTGCCTTCGTCGATCACCTCGTCGTGCGAGCGAAGCTCCAGGATCTCGAGCGCGGAGAAGCTCTCGCGCAGCAGCGCCTCGGTGTAGAACCGGTCCTCGTCCTTCGGGCCGCCGGTCCGGTTGGCGAGCTGCTCGGGACGATAGCCCTGGAGGAGGAGCAGGCCACCGGGCGCGAGCGCGCGCTGGATTCCCGCGAACACTTCCGCGCGCTGCGGCGGCGTGAGGAACTGGAAGAAGATGCCGGCGACGAGATCGTAGCGCCGCGCGTCCCAGTCCCAGCGGAAGATGTCGCAAAGCCGGTGGTCGACGTCGACACCCGCTTCCTTCGCGAGCGCGCGCGCCTTCTCGACGCCCACCGGCGAGAAATCGAACGCCGTCACCTCCACGCCGTGCCGCGCGAGCCAGACGCTGTTGCGCCCCTCGCCGTCCGCGATCGAGAGCGCGCGCATTCCGGGGCGCAGGCGCGCGCGCTGGCTTTCGAGGAACGCGTTGGGCGCCTTGCCGAAGAGATAGCCCTCGGCCGAGAAGCGGCCGTTCCAGCGCTCGAGCTGCGCGGGATCGAACGAGTGGCTCATCGCGCCGCCCTGCGGTGCACGCCCTCGGCCGCGGCCCGGTAGAGGATGCTCGAGCGCGAGCCGCTGCGGCAGAAGGCGAGGATCGGGCGTGGCAGGCGCTCGAGGAGCTCGGCGAAGCGAGCGACGTCGTCGAGCGTGATCTGCGCCGGGTGCACCGGCA
>DATIZV010000170.1:0-4490 GCA_035516915.1 Usitatibacter sp.
TCATCGCCGCCTCCAAGCCGATCTACGAGGAGTTCGCGAAGGAGGTCCCGGGCGCGAAAGAGGTGATCGATCGCTGCATCGAGCTCGGCAAGGAATAAGGCAAGCGATCGCATGAAGCTCGAGAAGGTGCGGGCCGCCTACGAGGCGGCCCTGGAGTGGCTCGTCATCGTCCTGATGGCGGTCCTCTTCTTCGAAGTGACGCTCGGCGTGGTGTACCGCACCTTCGGCGAGGCGCTGGTCTGGTACGACGAGATCGCCTCGGTGCTGCTCGCCTGGCTCACGTTCTACGGGTCGGCGCTCGCCTCGGTGAAGCGCGCGCACATCGGGTGTCCGGAAGTGATGGCGCTGATGCCGCCGCGCGTGAAGCTCGCCTTCCGCGTGCTGGCCGAGGCGCTCACCATCGGCTTCTTCCTGCTCATGGGCTGGATGGGCTACAAGGTCCTCGGCGTGCTCGAGGGCGACACGCTGGTGAGCCTGCCGAGCGTGCCGATCGCCTGGGTGCAGTCGGTGGTGCCGATCAGCTCGGTGCTGATCGTGGTCGCCGAGCTTCTCACGTTGCCCGCGGTGCTGAGCGACGCGCTCCAGCCGCCGGCGATCACCGGGGGCGCCTCGCAGTGATCATCCTGCTCGTCTTCGGGTGCGTGCTCGCGCTGGTGCTGATCGACGTGCCGATCGCGGTCGCGCTCGGCATCGTCGCGGTGGCGGCGATGGTCGTGTCCCACGGAACGCAGGCGCTGCCCGACCTGCCGATCACGTTGTACGGCGGCGCGACCAGCTTCCCGCTGATCGCGATCCCGCTCTTCATCCTCGCCGGCGCGATCATGAACGCCTCGGGCATCTCGCAGCGGCTCATCGCCTTCGCGAGCGCGCTGCTGGGCTTCATCCGCGGCGGGCTCGCCATGGTCTCGATCGGCGCCTCGCTCTTCTTCGCGGAGATCTCCGGGTCGGCCGTGGCGGACATCTCCGCGCTCGGCTCGATCCTCATCCCGGCGATGAAGAGCAAGGGCTACCCCGCGCCGCTCGCCGCGGCGATCCTCTCGTCCTCGGCGACGCTCGCCGTGATCATCCCGCCGTCGATCCCGATGATCCTCTACGCGGTGATGGCGGGAACTTCGGTGGTGCAGCTCTTCGTCGCCGGCATCGTGCCCGGGGTCGTCGGCGGCCTCGGCCTCATGGGCATGGCCTACTGGTTCGCGCGCCGCTACAACCTGCCGATCGAGGAGAAGTTCCAGTGGGCGCGCGTGAGGAAGACGTTCCGCGAGGCGTTCTGGGCGTTCACGTTGCCGGTGATCATCCTGGGCGCGATCTTCGGCGGCATCGTGACCGCCACCGAGGGCGCGGCGATGGCGGTGGTGGCGGCGCTCTTCATCGGCCTCGTCGTCTACCGCGAGCTGGACCTGAAGCACCTCAAGCGAGCCATGATCGAGGGCGCGGTGCAGACGGCGGTGGTGATGCTGCTCGTGGCGGCCTCGGCGCTGCTCGGCGATTACCTCTCCGAGATCCAGGCGCCGCAGCATCTCGCGCAGGCCGTGGCGAGCCTCACGCACAACAAGTGGCTGGTGCTCGCGATCCTCAACCTGCTCTTCCTGCTGCTCGGCATGTTCCTGCACTCGGCCGCCGCGATCATCCTCGTGGTGCCGGTCGTGATGCCGCTCGTGCAGGCGGTCGGCATCGATCCGGTCCACTTCGGGCTGATCGTGACGGTGAACCTCGGCATCGGGCAGCAGACGCCGCCGGTCGCCTCGGTGCTCATGGTCGCCTGCTCGCTCGCCAAGGCGTCGATCTGGGAGGTCACGCGCGTGAACGTCTACTTCATCGCGGTGCTCCTCACGATCCTCATCCTCTGCACCTACTGGACGGGCTTCGGGATGGGCCTCGTGCACCTCTTCTATCACTGAGCTGTCCATGCGGAACGCCGAATTGAAGGGACCGCTGCAAGGCATCCAGGTCGTGGAGCTCGCCCAGATCATGGCGGGACCGACCTGCGGACTGCTCCTCGCCGACATGGGCGCGGACGTGATCAAGGTGGAGAAGCTGCCCGGAGGCGACGACACGAGGAGCTATTCCGAGCCGCAGGTGAAGGGCGAGTCCGCCGCCTTCATGATCCTCAACAGGAACAAGCGCGGCATCGCGGTGAACCTCAAGACGCCGGGCGGGCTGGAGGTCGTGAAGCGGCTCCTCGCCGGCGCCGACGTCGTGACCGAGAACTACCGCAAGGGAACGCTCGAGAAGCTGGGCCTCGGCTACGAGGTGCTGCAGAAGCTCAACCCGCGCCTCGTCTACTGCGCGATCTCCGGATACGGGCGCACCGGTCCGTACGCCGACAAGGGCGGCTTCGACCTCATCGCGCAGGGGTTCGCGGGGCTCATGAGCGTGACCGGCGAGCCCGGCGGGCCGCCGGTGAAATCCGGGACACCGATCGCGGACATCAACGCCGGCATCTTCGCGGCGCTCGGCATCGTCTCCGCCCTCCTCGCGCGCCAGGCGACGGGACGCGGGCAGCTCGTCGAGACCTCGCTCATGGAGGCCGGCATCCAGCAGATGTACTGGCAGGCGGCGATCTACTTCGCGACCGGCGTGAACCCGGGCCCGTCCGGCTCCGCGCACATCCTCACCGCACCCTACCAGGCGTTCCCCACCGCGGACGGATGGATCAACCTGGGCGGCGCGAACCAGTCGAACTGGGAGCGCATCGTGAAGGCGATCGGCATGCCGGAGCTCGGCACCGACGCGCGCTTCGCGACCAACACCGATCGCATGAAGAACCTGAAGGCGCTCGTGCCGATCCTGGGCGATGCGTTGAAGAAGAAGCCTTCCGCGCACTGGATCGGGGTCTTCGACGCGGAAGGCGTTCCGGTCGGTCCCGTGAACAAGACCTCCGACATGGTCTCCGACGCGCAGGTGAAGGCGCGCGAGATGGTGATCGAGGTGGACCACCCGAAGGCCGGCCGCGTGAAGGCGATCGGCCATCCGGTGAAGTTCTCGGAAACGCAGGCGGAGCGCACGCGCCCCGCGCCGCTCTTCGGCGAGCACACGCGCGAAGTGCTGCGCGGCCTGGGGTACTCCGATGGCGACATCGATGCGCTCGCCGCGTCCGGGGCGGTGCGATGCGCGTGAACCGCGACCGGGGTCGCAGCCCGCCATGCCTTCCGTCCTGATCCTGTCGATCCTCGCCGCCTCCTCCCTCGTCACGTCCTTCGTCTCCGGCATCCTCGGAATGGCGGGCGGGATGATCCTCATGGGCGTGCTGCTCGCGATGCTGCCGCTGCCCGCGGCGATGATGCTGCACGGCATCACGCAGCTCGCGGCGAACGGCTGGCGCGCCGTCCTGCTGCGCCGCGAGGTCGACTTGCGCATCTTCCGCGGCTACGTCGTCGGTGCGCTCGCCACGCTGCTCTTCTTCATGCTGGTGCGGCTGGTGGTGAGCAAGCCGGTGGCGCTGATCGCCATGGGCATCACGCCGTTCGCGACGATGTGGCTTCCCGAAGGGCTGCACCTCAACGCGCAGCGCCGCGGGCAGGCGACCGCCTGCGGCGTCCTCTGCGCGGCCGTATCGCTCACCGCCGGCGTCTCGGGACCGATCCTCGACATCTTCTTCGTGCGCACCAAGATGCGCCGCCACGTGGTGGTCGCGACCAAGGCGCTCACGCAGAGCTTCACCCACCTCCTCAAGATCTTCTACTTCGGCACGGTGATCTCGCTGCAGGGCGGGAACGTCCGGCCGTGGGTCGCGGCGATGATGGTCGCGTTCGCGCTCGTCGGCACCTCGCTCTCGCGCAGCGTCCTCGAGCGCATGAACGACGTCTCCTTCCGCCGCTGGACCCGCTGGACGGTGCTCACGCTCGGCGCGGTCTACCTCGCGAACGGCCTGCGGCTGGTACTCGCGTAGGGCCGGCGCGGCGGCGGCGCGTCGGATTCGCGGAAGGCGAGCGTCGGCGCGCCCCGCGGGCGGGAACGCAACCGCCGCCCGCCGGTCTTCCGCAATATGGCGGCCCGCCAATCTCCCGCGCACCGGATCTCGCTCTTCACGCGCATCGCGAACGGCACTTCGCGCCTCGCGGGGCGGGCCTCCACGTTCATCGTGATGTGCGCCCTGGTCGCGCTGTGGGCGGCGGCGGGCCCCTATTTCCGCTACAGCGACTCGTGGCAGCTCACGATCAACACGGGCACCACGATCCTCACGTTCCTGATGGTCTTCCTCATCCAGGCGACCCAGAACCGCGACGCCGCGGCGATCCAGATCAAGCTCGACGAGGTCATCCGCGCGCTCGAGGGCGCGCACAACGCGATGCTCGACCTCGAGGAGCTCGACGAGCGGGACCTCGTGAAGATGCGCGAGAACTACCTCGCGCTCGCCGAGCGCGCGCGCCTCGCGCTGAAGCGCGGCGATACGGATACCGGCGTGCCCGACCTCGCCGCGAAGCGCCGCCGCGGTCGGCGCCGCAACCACGACGGCCATCACGGTGCGAAGCGAGCCTAGCGCTCAGTCG
>DATIZV010000171.1:0-7938 GCA_035516915.1 Usitatibacter sp.
GGCGAGTGGCGCATCCGCGATCGCCGTCACGCGGCCGAGGACGAGCTGGCGCGCGGCTATCACGCGGCTCAGGCGGCGCTCCTCGCGTGAACGCCGTGCATCTCACGACGAGCGACTTCGTGCGCCAGCCGTGGAAGAACGGCGGCGGCACCACGACGCAGCTCGCGCGAGAGGAAGGCGGCGAACGCTGGCTGTGGCGCCTGAGCCTCGCGGAGGTGGAACGCTCCGGCCCCTTCTCGGACTTCGATGGATACGAGCGAACGCTCCTGCTCGTCGAGGGCGAGGGCATGGAGCTCACGATCGAAGGCGGCGCGAGCCTCACCTTGCGCGAGCCGTACGAGGCGTTGGTGTTCGACGGCGGCGCGCGCGTCGCCTGCCGCCTGCTGGGCGGTCCCGTGAAGGACCTCAACCTCATCGTCGACCGCCGGCGCGCGAGGACGACGGTGGAGGTGATCGCACCCGCGCGCTGCCGCGGCACGAGACTCGGGTCGCGCTGGGTCCTCGCCTATGCATTGCGCGGCGCGACGCGCATCGCGGCGGCGGGACTCGAGTGCACGCTCGCCGCCGGAGAGCTGCTGCGGGTCGACGACGCGCGGGATGGCGCGCTCGGGCTCGCGGCCGTCGACGGCGCGGCCCTCCTCGCGCTCGTCCGGATCGACCCGAAATGAGCCGCGTCCCGGCGCCGCCTTCGCGGCTCGCGTCTGCGTCGTTCGAGTTCCACGCGGGTCCTTCGGCGCTCCTCGTGAGCATTCCGCACGCCGGCACCGAGATCCCGCCCTGCATGCACGGGCGCCTGAGCCCCGCGTGCGAGCCGCTGGGCGACACCGACTGGCACCTCACGCGCCTCTACGATTTCCTGCGCTCGCTGGGCGCCTCGATCCTCGTCGCGCGCCACACGCGCTTCGCGGTCGACCTGAACCGGCCGCCGGACGACACGCCGCTCTACGCGACGGCGACCACCGGCCTGCACCCCGACATCCTCTTCGACGGCACGCCGGCCTTCCGGCCGGGCGCGGGCCTCACGAAGGAAGAACGCGCCGCATTCCTCGCCGAGGCCTGGCGCCCCTACCACGCGAAGATCGCCGCGGAGCTCGAGCGCATTCGCGGCGCGCACGGCTACGCCCTGCTCTTCGACGCGCACTCGATCGCGGGCGAGATTCCGCGCCTCTTCGAGGGGCTCCTCCCCGATTTCAACCTCGGCACGGCCGACGGGCGCAGCGCCGATCCCTCGCTCACCGAGCGCCTCGCCGCCGTGGTGCGGGAGGCGCCGCGCTATCGGCTCGCGGTGAACGGGCGATTCAAGGGCGGCTACATCACGCGCCACTACGGCGACCCGGCGCGCGACGTCCATGCCGTGCAGCTCGAGCTCGCCCAGCGCACCTACATGCGCGAGGGGCCGCCGTACGACTACCTTCCCGGGCTCGCGGAAGAAGTGCGGCCCGTGCTGGGGCGGCTCGTCGAGGCCCTCATCGACTGGGGTCGCGAGCGCTACCCGCACGCCCGCGGGCATTCCGGCCGATAATCCATCCATCCTTCCCCGAATCCGAGCCGATGAACGAGGCGAGCCTCGCCGCCACGGCCCCTGCCTGGCAGGAATCCATCTTCCGCGCCTTCAAGGCTGCGCGCGTCCGGCAGGTGGCGTACGTGCCCGACGCGGGGCATTCGCACCTGATCGGCCGCGCGATCGCCGACGAGGAGATCGACGACGTCGTCCTCACGACCGAGGAGGAAGGCGTCGCGCTCGCCTGCGGCGCGTGGCTGGGCGGCGAGCGCGCCGTGGTCCTCATGCAAAGCAGCGGCGTCGGTAATTGCGTCAACATGCTCTCGCTCCTGCAGTCGGGCGGCTTTCCCTTCTTCGCCCTGGTGACCATGCGCGGCGAATATGGCGAGTTCAACCCGTGGCAGGTTCCCATGGGGAAGGCGACGCAGGCCGCGCTCGAGCTGATGGGCATCCAGGTGCTGCGGGCCTCGCGCGCCGAGGAGGCCGCGGACGTGGTGTCCGCCGGACTCGCCGCCGCGTTCGAGGCGGGCGAGCGGATCGCGGTGCTCCTCGGCCAGGGCCTGGTCGGGCACAAGCAATGGGAGCGGAAGTGAGCGCGGCGGCGACGAAGCGGGCGGAGCGCCGGGAGTTCGTCGCGGCGCTCCTCGCGCGCATTCCGCAGGCGCTCGTCGTGAGCGGCCTCGGATCGCCCACCTACGACGTCTTCGCGGCCGGCGACCGCGATCGCAACTACTACCTGTGGGGCGCGATGGGCGGCGCCGCGTCGCTCGGGCTCGGGCTCGCCCTCTCCCGGCCGGATCGATCGGTGGTCGTGGTAACCGGCGACGGCGAGCAGCTGATGGGCCTCGGAAGCCTCGCGACGATCGGAGCGAAGCGGCCGAGGAACCTCACCATCGTCGTGCTCGACAACGGACACTACGGCGAGACCGGCATGCAGCGCAGCCATTCGAGCCTCGGCCTCGACTTCGTCGCGGTGGCGAGGGGATGCGGAATCGCCGAAGCCTTCGCGACCGGCGACTGCGCGGATTGCGACGCCATCGCGCGGCGCATCGATGCGCGCGCGGGAACGACGTTCGTGCGCGTGCTCATCGAGGCGAACCAGCCGCCGCGGGCGCTCGCGCCGCGCGACGGTCCCTACGTCAAGAACCGATTCCGCTCGGCGCTCGGGATCGAGCCGCTCTGAGCCGGGACCGCGCGGATCCCCGCCGAATGCGCGACCTCCTCCCCTTGCTCGGAAGGAACGTCGACGACCCCGAGGTGGCGAAGCGCCTCGCGGACTACCCGCGCCTGCGGCCCGAGGAAGGCGGCGCCCCGCCCGACGAGCGCTTGGCGGCGGTGAAGTACCTGCGCAGCCTCGCCGACGGCCTCCTCATCAAGATCTCGGAGGATGGAGAGATCCTCGCGCTCTTCATGATGAGCGAGGGCAAGGATGGATTCTCGGAGTTCCGCGGCGAGCTGCCCGGGCGGCTCGACTTCAGCGCCGAGCCGGAGGAAGCCATCCGCGTGCTCGGCAAGCCCGCTTCGCGGCGCGCCGCCACCACGTACGGCGGATACCGCCTCGGCGAGCTGCTGCGCTTCGATTGGCCCACGCACTCGGTGCACATCCAGTTCCGCGCCGACCATGACGGCATCGATCTCGTCACCGCGATGACCGCCCGCGAGGTTCCGGGACGCCGTCACGCGCAAGGCTGATGCGGCCCTCCCGGCTGCTGTCCGCGTTCGTCGTGCCGGTCGCGGCGCTCCTCGCCGCGCGGCTCGCGCTTGCACACCTCGGCGCGCTCCCCGCCTCGCTCTCGGGCCTCCGGCTCTACGCGCCGCACATCGCCATCGGCATCGGCCTCGCGGTGAGCCTGGGATTCGGCCGCAGCCGGACGCTCTTCGCGCTGGTCGCGCTCGCGCTCGCCTATGCGGCGCTGCGCGCCTATCCGCGCAGCGCGCTCGCGCACGCCGCCGCGGTCGCGCTGCCGCTCGGCTTCGGCCTCCTCGCGTGGAGCCGCGAAAGCGCCCTTCACAGCGCGCAGGGATTGCGCCGCGCCGCGGGCCTCTTCGTCGCGGTCGTCGCGATCGCCTCGCTCTGCACGGCGTTTCCGGCGCCGATCGAGGCGCTCCTCACGAAGCGCTACGTCGCGAGCCTGCCGGCGCGGCCCCTGGGCGAGCTCGCGCTCGCCGCGACGATCGCCGGGCTCGCGAGCGCCTTCGTGGCCTGGCTCCATCGGCGCGAGGCGGCCGCGCTCGCGCTCGCCGCGGGCATGATCGCCTTCGCGCTCGGCGCGAGCGCGGGCGGGAACGCGGATGCGAGCCGGGTCTACGTCGCGACCGCCGCGCTGGTGCTCGCGATCGCGGTGCTGCAGGACATCTTCCACATGGCGTTCCGCGATCCGCTGACGGGACTGCTCAGCCGGCGCGCGCTCGACGAGCACCTCGCGTCGCTCGGCCGGCGCTACGCCGTCGCGATGGTCGACGTCGATCACTTCAAGCGCGTCAACGATGCCCACGGCCACGACACCGGCGACCAGGTGCTGAAGAGGGTGGCGCGCGCGCTCGCGCGGGTGCCCGGCGCGCGTGCCTACCGCTACGGCGGCGAGGAGTTCACGCTGCTCTTCCCCGGGCGCGATGCGGACGACGTGATCGGGCGGCTCGAGGCGCTGCGCGAGGCGATCGCATCGCAGCCCTTCCAGCTGCGCTCGGTCACGCGCAAGAGCACCGGGCGGCGCCAGCGCAACCGCGCGAACGCTTCGGCCGGCGCGCTGAAGGTGACCGTGAGCATCGGCGCCGCGCAAAGCGAAGGCGCAGCCGCTCCCGATGCCGTGATCGCGATGGCCGACGAGGCGCTCTACCGGGCGAAGCACCGCGGGCGCAACAAGGTTTGCCGGTGAGCGCGCAGCCGGCGCGGCACGCTCCGGGCGATTTTCGCGGGCTCGCGCCGTCAGGCGGGAAGAACGCCGAGGAGACCCGCGAGGTCCCTCGTCTCGTAATCGGGCCGCACGGCCGGGTCGATCATCGCATCGCCGGTGCGGTTCGACCAAGCGCAGCGCAGGCCGGAGAGCTTCGCGCCGAGCACGTCGTTTCCCGAGCCCGCGACGTGCACGAATTCCTCGCGCCCGATTCCGAGCTCGCGCAGGGGCAGCGCGTACATCGCGGGATGCGGCTTGTACGCGCCGGCGCGGTCGGAAGCGAAGACGTGGTCCATCCTCACGCGCAAGCGCGATGCGAGCGCGCGCAGCATTTCCTCGTCCCCGTTCGAGAGCATCCCGAGGCGGTAGCCGCGCGCGGCGAGGCCGGCCAGCGCGTCCTCGGCCTCCGGCCAGGGACGCAGCTCGTCCCACGTCCCCATGCACCGATCGATCGCGGGGGCGGAAAGCGCGGCGCCGGAACGCGCGAGCACGTAGTCGAGCGCGCGGCGCGTGACGAGGCGAAACGAGAGGCGTCCGCCCGGGAGCGAGTTGCCGAGCTGCGCGTACTCGAGCTGCTTCGCGCGCCATTGCCGCACCAGCGCCGGCGCGTTCGCGAGCCCGCAGCCCTCGACCACCGGCACGAGGCTCCCCTCGCAGTCGAAGAGCGCGGTGTAGACGTCGAACGTGAGGAGCCGGGGTCGAGCGGCTGCGGCGCCCGCCATCGCGCTAGACCTTCCAGTCGAAGTTGGGCGGCCGCTTCTCCTTGAGCGAAGCGAGTCCCTCGCGGACCTCGGGGCCGTTGAAGGTGAGGAGCTCCAGCGCGGCCGAGTTGTCGAACACCGGGCCCGCCATGCGCAGCCAGTTGTTGAGGGCGTACTTGCTCCAGCGGATCGGCCGCTGCGCGCCCGTGGCGAGCCGCGTGGCCACCTCGAGCGACTTCGCCTCGAGCTCCTCGTCCGGCACGCACAGCGAGACGAGGCCGATGCGCTCGGCCTCCTCGCCCATCACCGGCTCGCAGGTGAGCACGTAGTACTTCGCCTTCGCCATGCCGCACAGGAGCGGCCAGATCATCGCCGCGTGGTCCCCGGCCGCGAGCCCGAGGCGCGTGTGGCCGTCGATGAGGCGCGCGCTCTTCGCGGCGATCGAGACGTCCGCCATCAACGCCGCGGCGAGGCCCGCGCCGACCGCCGCGCCGTGGATCGCGGAGACCACCGGCTTCGAGCAGTTGACGATGTTGTAGCAGAGCTCGCGGAACTCGCGCAGCGCCTCGGCCTGGCGCTGGTAGTCCTGCGTGAGGCGCTCGACCATGCTGAAGTCGCCGCCGGCGCAGAACGCCTTCCCGGCGCCGCGGATCACCGCGACGTTCGTGTCCGGGTCGCGATCCGCGTCGAGCCACACGCGCGTGAGCTCGCCGTGGGCCTCCCACGGCAGGGAGTTCAGCTTCTCCGGGCGATTGATCGTGATGCGCAGGACACGCTCGGCGGGACGGTCGAACTGGAGATACTTGTACGAGGCGAAGTAGTCGCTCATGGCAGGGTGGCGCGGGCCGCTTGCGGACCGGCGCGGGCGGTTGAGGGGGATTCGGGCGCGAGCGCGCGGGCGAGCTCGGCGGCGGAGGAACGCGGCAGCGCGGTGACGAGGCGGATCACCTCCCCGGTGCGCGCCTCGCCGAGCGTCGCGGAGGCGTTGTCGCGGAACTTGGAGGCGACCTCGTCGAATGCGAGCGGATTGTCGGGGTGGCCGCGATTGACGTCGAGCCGCTGCACGATGCGCCGTCCGCCGGACAGGGTCGCCTCGAGCAGCCCGGGGAAGGTCCTCGGAAACGGCATCTCGCCGGGACGCGCCGTGCGATAGCTCACCTTCGCCGCGAGGCGCAGCACGTCGTCCCGCGCGAGGCTCGCCTCGCCGAACGTGCGGTGGCCGATGGAGCCGTCGGCGATGCGCGCGGCGACGAGGAACGGCAGGCTGAACTTCGCGGCGTACGGCGTGCGCGGCCGCATCTTCTCCGCGATGGGATCGCAGATGAGCGGCTGCTCGAGCGCGGGAACGACGCACTCGATGCGCTCGATCTCGTCGGCGCGCACACCGCCCGCGAGCAGGGCGCCGGCGCAGTCGATGAAGGCGTGCGCGAAATGGCAGCACGGGTAGGGCTTGACCGAGACGCGCGTCACCTCCCATCGGGTGCCGAGCGCCTCGGTGAAGGCCGCGAGCCGAGCGCCGTCGCGCTCGCCATAGGCTCGCAGGAGCCCGTCGCGTCCCTCGAAGACGCTCTCCGGGCCCGTCATCCCGGCGGCCGCGAGACAGGCCGCGACGATGCCGGAATGCGCGCTCCAACCCGTGTGCATGCTCTTCGCCGACGAGCCGTTCGAGAGGTACTCGTTGATGCCCGAGGCCATGCTGCCCGCGAGGCCCATCGCGTGGGTCGTGCGCGCGGCATCGAGGCGAAGCAGGCGCGCCGCGGCCGCGGCCGCACCGAAGATGCCGGCGATGGAGGTGGTGTGGAATCCGCGCTGGTGGAAGGTCCCCGCGGAGGCGAGGCCCACGCGCGCGGCGACCTCCCAGCCGGCCACGAACGCCGCCACGATCTCCTCGCCCGGCGCGTCGCGCGGCTCGGCGAGCGCCATCACGACCGGCGCCACGATCGCGCTGCCGTGCACGATTGCGTCGGTGTGCGTGTCGTCGTAGTCGAGCACGTGGCTCGCGATTCCGTTGGCGAGCGCCGCGTACGGGGCGGCGAGCGTGACGCCGCTCCCCCAGACCGCGACCGATCCCGCCGAGCCGTCGAGCGCGCGCACGCCGGCGAGCGCATTCGATGCGTTCTCGTGGGCGCGGCCGCGGATCGCCACGCCGAGGATGTCGAGCAGGTGGCGCCGCGCGGCCTCGACGGCCGCCTCCGGCAGGTCGGAAAAGCGCAGGCCCGCGACGAAAGCGGCGAGCGCCGGCGCGGCGGGCTTGTCGAGCGTCTGCATGGCGTTCAGATCCTCACTCCGGCCTGAATTTCGGCTTCCGCTTCTCGCGGAACGCCCTCACTCCCTCGTCGCGCTCGCCGCTCGCGATCGCCAGCGCGAAAAGCTTGTTCTCGTAATCGAGGCCGGCGGCGAGGTCGAGATCGGGACTGCGCAGCACGGCGTCGCGCGCCGCCATCAGCGAGACGGGTCCCTTCTCGCGCCACTTCGCGCAGATGGCGAGGGCCTCGGACATCAGCGCTGCCGGCTCGCAGACCCGGTTCACGAGCCCGATGCGCCACGCCTCGTCGGCATCGATCGGCTCGCCCAGCGTCACGAGCTCCATCGCGCGGCCCAGGCCCACGAGGCGCGCGAGGCGCTGCGTGCCGCCGCTGCCCGGGATCACGCCGAGGTTCACCTCGGGCAGCCCCAGCCTCGCTCCGCGCGCGGCGATGCGCAGCGTGCATGCGAGCGCGAGCTCCAGTCCCGCGCCGAGGCAGTGGCCGTGGATCGCGGCGATCGAGGGAAGCCGGATCGTCTCGAGGAGGCGCGGCAGCTCGCGGCGCAGCTGCGCCTGGGTCGAGAGCTCGCCCGCCAC
>DATIZV010000172.1:0-8239 GCA_035516915.1 Usitatibacter sp.
GGGGTGAGCTTCTCGGAAGGCAGCATCGCCTCGGCGAGGAGGAGCGTGCGCAGCTGCCCGTCGCGGTTCTGCTCGACCACGAACACGTGATCGTGGGATCCGACGAACTCCGAGACCTCGTCGTGGAACGGGAAGGCGCGAACGCGCAGCGCGTCGAGCGCCATGCCCTCGGCCTCGAGGAGTACCAGCGCCTCGTCCATCGCGGGCGCCGTGGAGCCGTAGTAGACGACGCCGAAGCGCGATCCGCGCGCCGCGGCGCGCAGCACCGGTCCCGGGACGTAGTCCTTGGCGGTCTCGAGCTTCTTCAGCAGGCGCTGCATGTTGTCGACATAGGCGCTCCCCTCCTCGGTGTAGCGCGCGTAGCGGTCGCGGCTCGTTCCCCGGGTGAAGAACGATCCGCGCTTCGGGTGCGTGCCGGGATAGGTGCGGTAGGTCACGCCGTCGGCATCCAGGTCGAGATAGCGGCCGAAGCGCTTGCCCGCCTCGAGGTCCTCGTACGAGAGCACCTTGCCGCGGTCGTAGCGCGTCGCGTCGTCCCACTGGAGCGGCTCGCACAGGCGCTCGTTCATGCCGATGTCGAGGTCGAGCATCACGAAGACCGGCGTCTGCAGCCGCTCGGCGAGGTCGAACGCGCGGGCGCACATCTCGAAGCCTTCCTTCGCGTCCTCGGGAAAGAGGAGCACGTGCTTGGTGTCGCCGTGCGAGGCATAGGCGCACGACAGGACGTCCGCCTGCTGGGTGCGGGTCGGCATCCCCGTCGAGGGCCCGGCGCGCTGGACATCGACGATCACGGCCGGGATCTCGGCGAAATACGCGAGGCCGATGAATTCCTGCATCAGCGAGACTCCGGGGCCGGAGGTGCAGGTGAAGGCGCGGGCGCCGTTCCAGCCGGCGCCGATCACCATGCCGATCGAGGCGAGCTCGTCCTCGGCCTGCACGATCGCGTAGCGCGCCTTGCCCGTGTCCGGATCGGTGCGGTACTTGCGGCAGTGGCGCGCGAAGGCCTCCGCGAGCGAGGAGGACGGCGTGATCGGGTACCACGCGCAAACGGTGGCGCCGCCGTACACGCAGCCCAGCGCCGCGGCGCTGTTGCCTTCCAGGAAGATGCGCCTGCCGACGGCGTCCGCGCGCTTCACCTTGAGGCCGATCGGCGGCAGGCTCGCGACCGCGTAGTCGTGCCCCATGCGCAGGGCATTCACGTTGGGTTCGAGGAGCTTCTCCTTGCCCTTGTACTGCTCGCCGATGAGCTGCTCGACGCGCTCGAGCTCGATGCCGAGGAGCGCCGCGAGCGCGCCGACGTACACGATGTTCTTGAAGAGCTGGCGCTCGCGCGGCGCCGAATAGGCCGCGTTGCAGATCTCGGTGAGCGGCATGCCGATCACCCGCACGTCCTCGCGGAACCGGGACGGCGGCAGGGGCTTGGTCGAATCGTAGAACAGGTAGCCGCCCGCCTCGATCTCGGCGACGTCCTTTTCCCAGGTCTGCGGGTTCATCGCGACCATGAGGTCGACGCCGCCGCGGCGCCCGAGCCATCCGGCTTCCGAGACGCGCACCTCGTACCAGGTCGGCAGGCCCTGGATGTTCGACGGGAAGATGTTGCGCGGGCTGACCGGGATGCCCATGCGCAGGATCGACTTCGCGAAGAGCGTGTTCGCCGAGGCCGATCCCGAGCCGTTCACGTTGGCGAACTTGACGACGAAATCGTTGACGGCCGCGAGCGGCTGCATCGTTGCGGCGGCCCGGGGGCGGGCCGGTTGTCCAAGTGGCCCAGTTTACCCCCGGCGGGAGGCGGCGTGGCGCGGGCCGCCTTGCCGCCGGGCAAGTCGCTAGAAGATTTCCACCTTCGTGCCCGCCTCGTGCCCATCCTCGGGCGCGATGGCCGGATGGCGCGGCAGGCTCTCCTGCACCGCGTCGAGCTTGCGTGCTTCCGCCTCGGCGAGGTCGCGCGCGCCGGGCATGCGTGGCTTGAGCGCGCTCTCCGAGTAGGCGCGCACGGCGCGGTAGAGGTCGCGCTGGAGCAGCGCCTGGGTCTCGTGCGAGAGGAGCGACAGCGACGCCGCCGCCGCGCCGAGCGCGGGCTTGTGGAGCCGCTCGAGCTTCTGGCGCGTGATGTCCTGGAACTGCATCGCGACGATGATCTGGTTGATGTCCTTCTGGATCTCGACCGAGAGGTCGTTCACGTGCTTGAGGGTGGCCTCGATCTGGCGCGTCTGCTCGATGGTCGCCTCGTTGAGCGTGCCGATCTCGGTGCGCGCGATCTCCACCGCACGGCGCGCGGCTTCCGCCACCTGCGTGGTGCGCTTGTTCCCCTGCCGCACCTCGTCGCCGATGGCGTCGAGGCCCGACCGGGTCTTCCTCGTGAGCTCGTGGGCTTCCGCGCTGATGCCGCGGATGCGGTCGGTCATCTCGACGAAGTCCTGCGGCGAGAGCGTCTGGGAGGTCATCGCGACCGAGCTGTCGAGGGCGATGCGCGAGATCTGCGAGGCCATGTTGCGCAGCCCGTCGATCGTCTCCTCCATCACCTTCGCGTGCTCGGAGACGCGCTTCTGGTGGTTCGCCATCTCGTCGGCCGCCTGCGAGAAGCTCGTCATGTGGCTCGTCACGTTCACGAGCTGCGTGTCGTAGGCCTTGATGAAGTCGGGGAGCGAGAGGATGCCGCGGTGCTCGCCCTCCTCGCCCGGCTTGAGGAGCGACATCGCGGCTTCCGTCTGCTCGTTCGCCTTGCCGACCAGCACGCGGAAGCGCTTGCTGATCTCGGTGACCGCGCTCTCGGTGAGCTTGATCACCTCCTCCACCGACTCGTTCACCATGTCGAGCTTCTTGCGGTTCGCCTGCGAGGCGGTGTCCCAGCGCTCGAGCATCGTGTCGAGCCCGACCACCACCTGCTGGAAGAGGCGCGTGCGCTTGCGCCACTTGAAGAGCGGCTCCTCGCCGCCGGTGATCGGACCTTCGTCCTCGGCGTTGAGGTCCTTCATGACGAGGGCGAGCGCGACCAGCGCCGCGAGCGGCACCATCGCGAGCGAGGTGAGCAGCGCCCACTGCGGGATCAGCATGGCGAGCCACAGCCACGGCAGAAAGAGGACCACCATCAGCGCCGCCAGCAGGTACGGGTGGCGCCAGGCGAATCCCAGGTAACGAGTCACGACACCGTCTCCGTCACCTGGCGCAGGAGGTTCAGATCTCCGCTCGAGAGCAGCCGCTCGATGTCGACGAGGAGCACCATGCGCTCGTCCTGCGTGGCGACTCCGTCGAGGAAGGAGCTGTCCACCAGCGCGCCGAGCTGCGGCGCCGCCTTCACCTCGCGCTCCGAGAAGCGCACCACGTCGGACACTCCGTCCACCACCAGCCCGACCACGCGGCCGCCGATGCGCAGGATCACGACCACGGTGAACGTGTCGTAGCGCACGTCGGGGAGCCGGAACTTCACGCGCATGTCGATCACCGGCACGATCACCCCGCGCAGGTTCACCACTCCCTTGAGGTACTCGGGGGCGGAGGGAATCGGCGTCACCTTCTCGTAGCCGCGGATCTCCTGCACCTTGAGGATGTCGACGCCGTACTCTTCCTTGCCGAGCACGAAGACGAGGACTTCGCGCGTCGCTTCCCGTTCCGCCGTTGCGGTCTTCATGAGCCTCTCCTAGAACTCTTCCCATTCGTCGGAAACGGTGCCGGCGATCGCCGCCGGTGCGGGCGCCGCGGGGCCCCACGGCGCGATCGCGGCGGTGCCTTGCCGCGTATCTTGCGCCTCCCGGGCGGTTCGCTGTTCGTCGCGGACACGGAAGGCGCCCACCGCGCGCAGGAGCCCGTCGGCCTGCCGCCGCATGCCGTCGGCGGCCGACGCCGAGCGCTGCACCGCGGAGGCGTTCTGCTGCACGACCTTGTCCATCTCCGTGACCGTCTTGTTCACCTGCTGCACGCCGCGGCTCTGCTCGGCGGAGGCCTCGGCGATGGAGCGCATGAGCCCGCTCACCCGCTTCACGTCGCCCACGAGCGCCGCGATGGTGCCGCCCGCCTGGTCCACGAGGCGCGTGCCCTCGTCCACCTGCGCGACGGACCCGCCGATGAGGTCCTTGATCTCCTTGGCCGCCTGGGCGCTGCGCTGCGCGAGCGAGCGCACCTCGGCGGCGACGACGGCGAAGCCGCGCCCCTGCTCCCCGGCCCGCGCCGCCTCCACCGCCGCGTTGAGCGCGAGGATGTTGGTCTGGAAGGCGATGCCGTCGATCACCGAAATGATGTCGGAGATGCGCCGCGCGCTCTGGCTGATCTCGCTCATGGTGACCACGACGCGCGCCACCTCGCGTCCGCCCTGCTCGGCGCGCTTCGAGGCGTTGGAGGCGAGCTGGTCGGCCTCCTGGGCGTTCTCGGCGTTCTGGCGGACGGTACCGGAGAGCTGCTCCATGCTCGCGGCGGTCTCCTCGAGGCTCGAGGCCTGCTCCTCGGTCCGCTGCGAAAGGTCGGTCATCCCGGCGGCCACTTCCCCAGAGGCGTCCACCACGGCCTCGGCCGCCGACCGTACCTGCGTCACGACCCGCGCGAGCCCTTCGTTCATGCGCGCGAAGGCATCGAGGAGCTGGCCGGCCTCGTCGCGCGACGTGGCCTCGATCTTCGCGGTGAGGTCGCCGCGGGCGATGCGCTCGGCGTGCGAGGCGGCCGTCGTGATCGGCACGAGCAGCGCGCGGCGCGAGTAGAACCAGACGCCGACGATGGCGGCGAGGAGCGCCGCGAGGATCGCCGCGATGGCCACCTCGTACGCCCGGCGTCCCGAGCCCACCGCTTCCCCGACGAGCTGCGCCCCGCGTTGCTGCGCGATGGCTTCCGCTTCCTCCAGCCGGTCGGACGGCCCGCGGTCGAGCCCCGCGGCCGCCTTGTCCGCGGCGTCCATGTTCCATCCGCCCTGCTTCGCCGCCTCGAAGGCGCGGCGATATTCCTCGCCCGCCGCGACGTGCGCGGCGAGGAACTGGTCGAGCGCCTGCGCCACGTCCGGATGCTTCGTGGCGGCGCGCGCGTCGGCGACGAAGTCGTGCACCGACTTCTCGGCGTCCAGGAAGGCGCTCCAGTAGTTGTCGCGCATGGCGGGATCGCCGCCGCGCACCACGAGGTTCTGCCACTCCTTCACCTGGGTCTTGAACGCGACCTCGCCGCGCACGATCCCGAGCTGCGTTTCGTAGTCCTCGCGGCTGATCCGCTCCACGTCCTTCGCCGTCCCGTACACGCGGGTGAGCGCGCCGAGCGCGACCGCGACCGCCACCGCCATGGCCACCCCCACGATCGCGAGCAGCTTCGCCTGCAGTCGCGAGACGCGGATGCGGCCGAGGGCGCGAAGGGGGTTCATGGGAGCCTCAGAAGAGCGTCACGTTGCGCCCGGCGAGCATCTCGGCGAGCGCGCCTTCGGCGTTCACCAGCCGCTCGGCCATCGTGCGCAGGAACGCCTCGTCGAGCTGGCGCGTGCTCTCGGGCGAAGCGAGCCACAGCACGTCGGGATCGAACTCGACCACGCTGCAATCGGTCACCGCGGTCACGCTCGCGAAGCGGCGCGCGGCACTGCGGCGCAGGAACGCGGTTTCCTCGAGGCACTGCCCCGCGCCGTGGATGCGCAGCAGCGTCCCGCGCCGCGTGACGCGCATCTGCCCGCGCACCAGGATGAAGAACGAGTAGCCGGGATCGTCCTCGCCCACGAGCTCCGAGCCCGCGCGCACGTCGAACCAGCGGCCCATCGGCGCGATCTCGGCGAGCGCCGCGGCGCTGAAGCTGCGGAAGAAGGGCAGCGCGCGAAGCTGGGCGACGCGCTGGTCGGAGGCGACCGCCGCGCCCTGCGGCTCCGAGATGCGGCGCAGGTCCGCCGCGAATTCCTCCCAGCTCGCGTAGCGGTCCTCGGGCTTGCGCGCGGTCGCGCGCGCGAAGATCTCGTCGAAGAGCGGATCGAGGCCGCTGCGGTCGGCGCCGGGGCGCGGCAGGTTGCCGAGCAGGATGCGCGTCATGAGCGCCGCGGGCGTGTCGGGCGGGAAAGGCAGCTCGCCGCGCAGCATCTTGTAGAGGACGATGCCCAGCGAATACATGTCGGACTGCATCGAGGCGGGCTTGCGCTCGAGCTGCTCCGGCGCCATGTAGGCCGGCGACCCCACCACCAGGCCGCGCGTCGGATCGAAGCCGAATGCGGTGTGCGCGACGCCGAAGTCGGCCACCTTCGCCTCGCCGTCGGAGCCCATCAGGATGTTCGCGGGCTTGAGGTCCCGGTGCACGATGCCGAGCGCGTTCGCGTAGCTCAGCGCGTCGCAGACCCGCTCGAGCACCTGCGCGACGCGCTTCGGCTCCAGGAGCCCCTCGGCGACGCAGTAGCGGTCGAGGCTTCCGGACTGCACGTATTCCATGACGATGTAGGCGCGCTGGTCGTCGGCGGCCGCGTCGTGCACCTGCGTGATGTTCGGGTGCGTGAGCTTCTTCGCGAGGAGCGCTTCCTTGAGGAAGAGCGAGCGGAAGAGCGCGCGGTCCTCGGAGGCGAGGAGCCTCGGGTCGTAGACCTTGATCGCCACGTCGCGCGCCGGGAAGAGCTCGCGCCCGAGGTAGATCGTGGCCGACTCGCCGCGCCCGAGCACGCCGCGGATCTCGTACGGACCGATCTTCGCCGGCATCACGGCGGTCGCCTCGTTGGGCGGCATGCCGGCGTGCACGCTCATTCCCGTTCCTCGCGCACGCGGCGCAGGAGATGCTGCACGTCGAGGAGGAGCAGGCTCGCCGCGCCCTCCTCGTCGGCCGCGGCGCCGCGCGTGCCGATGCCCATGATGGCGCGGCCGATGGCGCGATCTCCGAGCTCGGGGGGCGGAAGGATCTCGTGCTCGGCGAGGGCCACGACGTCGGAGACGCCCGCGACCACCAGCCCCACCATGCGCCGGTCGACGTTCAGCACGATCGCGCTCGCCTTCTCGATCGGGAGCGGCTCGGGGAAGCCGAAGATGAGCCCCAGGTCGACGATCGGGACGATCGCGCCGCGCAGGTTGATCACGCCGCGCACGTAGGGCGCCACGTGCGGCACGCGCGTCACGCGGTCGATCTCGCGGATCTCCTGGACCTGCAGGATGTCGATGCCGTAGTGCTCGTCGCCCAGGCGGCAGGTGAGGAACTCGCGCCGCGCGGCCTCGGCCGCCCGCCCGCGCTCTTCCACCGCCACGGCTTCCACGATCGCGGAATCGGCGCTCATCGGGTCATCTCCTTCTTCGCCACGCGCGCGAGGGCCTTCTCGCGCAGCCGGTTGAGGGGTGCCACCTCGTGAACAGCGTCGAGCTCGATCGCTTCCCGCGGCATGCCGAAAATGACCGAGGTCGCCTCGTCCTGCGCGAGGTTCCACGCGCCCGCCTTCTTCATTTCCAGCATGCCCTGGGCGCCGTCGCGCCCCATGCCGGTCATGATCACGCCGATCGCGTCGGCGCCGACGTACTTGGCGGCCGAGAGGAACAGGAAGTCCACCGACGGGCGGTGCAGGTTCATCGGCGGCTCCGTGGAGAGCTTGGCGAGGAGCTGGCCCTGGTCGCGCTTCACCCAGAGGTGCTTGCCGCCGGGGGCGATGTAGGCATGGCCGGGCAGGATCGGGTCGTTGTGCTCGGCTTCCTTCACGGTGATCTGGCACAGGCCGTTCAGTCGCTCGGCGAACATGCGGGTGAAGTTCTCGGGCATGTGCTGCACCACCACGATGCCCGGGCAATCGGGCGGCATGCCGACGAGGAACTCGCGGATCGCTTCCGTCCCGCCGGTGGATGCGCCGACGGCGATGAGCTTGTCCGAAGTCTTCACGCCGCGCGGGACCGGGCGCTTCTGCACCGGGACCACCGGCACCTGGCCGAGCCCGCCTTCCTCCGGCGAGCGCCGCGGAAGCTTCAGGCGCGCGCTCTTCGCCGCGCGGATCTTCTCCGCGATGAGCGCGCCGTAGTCGTCGGGCGTCTGCTCGTTCAGCTTCGGCTTGGTGACGAAATCGACCGCGCCGAGCTCGAGCGCGCGGAACGTCACCTCGGAGCCGCGCTCGGTGAACGAGGAGATCATCACCACCGGCATCGGGCGCGCGCGCATGAGCTTGTCGAGGAACTCGAGCCCGCTCATCCTCGGCATCTCGACGTCGAGGGTGATCACGTCGGGCTTGAGGTCCCGCAACATGTCGCGCGCCTCGAAGGCATCGGCGGCCGCTCCCACCACCTCGATGTCCGGCTGCTCGTTGAGGATGTCGGTGAGGACGTCGCGGATCATCCGCGAG
>DATIZV010000173.1:0-24726 GCA_035516915.1 Usitatibacter sp.
GACGCTCGAGCCCTGCGCGATGTGCGTCGGCGCGATGGTGCACGCGCGGCTCGCTCGCGTGGTCTACGGCGCGCGCGATCCCAAGACCGGCGCCTGCGGCAGCGTGACCGACCTCACCGCGCTCGCGACGAACCACCAGACCGCATTCGAGGGCGGGCTCCTCGCCGAGGAGTGCGGCGCGCTCCTCAAGCGGTTCTTCGCCGAGCGGCGCTGAGCGCGGCGCTGCGGCGCGGCCCGTCCCGGCCGGACGCGGCTACTGGTTCGTGTACCACCGGTAGTACGGGTTGTTGCCGTCGGTCTCCATCACCTTCTTCATGTCCGCCACCATCGACTTGCGATCGCCGCGATAGGCGGAGAGGCCGGCCGCATAGAACGTATCCAGCCGGTCCCATTCCGATTCCACCGCCGCGGCGAAGGCGCGATCGGCCCCTTGCAGCGGCGGCGGGCGGCGCAGCGCGATGAGCCGCGGCAGCACGCGCAGCACCTCGAGCGGCCGCACCCAGGGCGAGTACTCGATGCGGGGATCGTCGTCGGTGACCGGCTTCGCGTCGCCGGCGTAGGCTTCGAGGCCCTGGCGATCGGTGATCCAGGTGGCCATCAGCGCGGCGGGCGTGGCCACGCCCACCTCCGACAACGCCTTCGACACGCCCGGGTGCGCGAACCGCTCGGAGATGCTCGCGACGTCGAGGGGCAAGGGCGAGAGGGAGCCCACGAGCATCATGTCGTTCATGTCCGTGGTCCACAACGACGCGTATGGGAAGACGTCGATGAAGCTGCGCACCAGGGAGCGCGAATCTTCGTCGTTCTGGGTGGTTATCGGCAGCCATTGCGCCACGATGCCGTGTTGCTCGAGGCGCGAGGCGGCGAGCCGGTAGAAGTCGCGCGAATAGAGATTCACGACGCCGGCCGCGGATGGCGGTGGCGGCTCGAGCGTGATGAGGTCGTAGCGCTCGGTGCTGCGCAACAGCTCGCGGCGCCCGTCGCGCAGGCGCAGCTCGATGCGCGGATCGTAGGGCGCGCCGTAGTTGCCGCGGAAGAGCGGTGTCGCGCGCGCCACGGCCGGCAGCAACTCGGCCACGACGCGCTTCCTGATGGAGGGCTCGCTCAGCAGCGCCCCGGCGGTGATGCCGGTCCCCAGGGCGATCACGAGCGTGCTGCGCATTTCCCCGTCATGGACGATCGTCGGCAGGAGGGCCTGCAGGCGCATGTAGCGCAGCGAGGGCATCGGATCGCCCGAGTTCGACTCGCCCTGGATGTAGAGGCGGCGGAAGCGATGGTGCCCGTAGGATTGCTCGACCACGGCGACCGTCGACCCGCGGCTCTCCTCGTAGAACACGAGCCTGCCGCTGCGCGTCTCGAGCAGCAGGGAGCCGAGCTTCTGGCGCGGCGTGACGATCGTGCAGGCGAGCACCACGGCGCCCAGGACGGGCAGGGCCCAGCGTGACGCGGGCCGCGTGGCGGGCCCCTTCAGCACGGCGATCGCGGCCACCATCACCGCGCCCAGCGCGAGGAGGGCGAGCGTGCGCACCAGCCCCAGCGCGGGCACGAGGGCGAACCCCGCGAGCATCGTGCCGGCGATGCCGCCGGCCATGTTGAGCGCGACGACCGAACCGACACGCCGGCCCGGATGCCCCGCGTCGACCGCGAGACGAAGCACGAACGGGAAAGCCGCGCCGAGGAGCACCGTCGGGGCGAAGACGATCGCGAGGCCCGCCACGGCAAAATGCGCGCTCACCGCGGCGAGCGCGTCGTCCGTGACCCCGAGAACCGCCGCCTGCGCCTCCGACTGGAGCGCGATCAGCCACGGGCCGAGCGTGGCGATCTCCAGCATGGCCACACACCCGGCGGCGGCGATCAGTATCGCGAACGCTCCCCACGGATCGCGCGCGCGTTCGGCGACCCGCGCGCCGAGCGCCGACCCCAGCGCGAGCCCCGCGAGGTAAGTGGCGAGCACCACCGCGAAGGAAAAGACGCGCGTGCTGTTGAATTGGACGACGACCTGGGACCAGACGACTTCGTAGCCGAGCGCCACGCCGCCGGCGATTGTGTAGAGGACGATCGCGAGGCGGGCCCGTGGGTCGTGCGCCCCCGCGGGCGCCGCGGGCGCTGCGGGCGCCGCGGGCGCCTTGACGCCTCCCGGGCGCAGGGCGAGCGAGACGCCGCCGGCTGCCGCGACCGTGTTGAGCAGCGCAGCGGCGAATGCGGTGCCCGTGACGCCCAAGGCGGGGACCAGCAGGAAGGCTGCGGCGAGCGTGCCGGCGATCGCGCCGGCGGTATTCGCCGCATAGAGAGCTCCGCCCGTGGCGGCGACATCGGAATCGCGCGACGCCGACGCCCGCACCATCGCCGGCAGCGTTCCGCCCATCGCGAACGCGGGCAACCCGACGAGGCCGAAGGGAATCAGCCAGGCGAGCGGCCCGGCCGATCGGTCGAGCGCCGCGAACGCCGGCGCGGCGTGCGCGAGGCCGAGCGTGGCGGCCACGCCCGCGAGCGCCACCGCGAGCTCGAGGGCCGCATACAGCATGAAGGGGCGCTCACGGCCATCGGCGAGGCGGCCGAAGACGTAGCTTCCGGACGCGAGCCCCGCGAAGAACGCGCTCACTCCGATCGTGATCGCGTACACGTCGATGCCGACGACGAGCGAGAGCTGCTTCACCCACAGCACCTGGAACACCAGGCCCGACGCGCCGGAGAGGACGAGCAGGGCGGCGGGCAACCACGCGGCCAGCCGTGCGCGCTGCGCGACGGCGGCGCCGGATGCGTCCGTGGAGGCTTGCTCGCTCGTGGACATCGTGTCGACGTATTGTACAGACGGGTGCGGGTATGATCGACTTCGCCGTGAGGCTTCCGGACCGGTAGAATGACAAGCGCCCTCCGCGTGCCCAAAGCCGCATGACCGCACCCCGATTCGTCCACCTGCGCCTGCACACCGAGTACTCGATCGTGGACGGCATGGCGCGCGTGGACGCCGCCGTCGCCGCCGCGGCGGCCGATGGCATGCCGGCGCTCGCGATCACCGACCTTTCCAACCTCTTCGGCGCGATCAAGTTCTACGAGGCGGCGCGCGAGCACGGCGTACAGCCCATCATCGGCTGCGACGTCTGGCTCACCAACGAGCGCAACCGCGACGCCGCCTACCGGATGCTGCTGCTGTGCCGCAACCGCGCCGGCTACCTGAAGCTTTGCGAGCTCGTGAGCCGCGCGCACGCCGAGAACCACTGGCGCGGTCGCGCGGAGCTGAAGCGCGAGTGGCTCACCGGCTGCGAAGGGCTGATCGCGCTTTCCGGTGGCGAGGCGGGCGACGTGGGCCTCGCGCTCGCCTCGGGCAACGCGGCGCAGGCCGAGGCGCTCGCGCGGCAATGGGCGAAGGATTTCCCGGGCTCGTTCTACGTCGAGCTGCAGCGCGTGGAGCCGGTGAAGAGCGCCGCCGCGGTTCAGGCGCTGGTGACGCTCGCCTCGCGCCTCGAGCTGCCGGTGGTGGCGACGCACCCGATCCAGTTCGTGCGGCCCGACGAATTCCGCGCGCACGAGGCGCGCGTCTGCATTGCGCAGGGCTACGTGCTCGGCGACAACCGCCGCCCGCGCGATTTCCATCCCGCGCAGTACTTCAAGTCGCAGGCCGAGATGGCGGAGCTCTTCGCCGACATCCCGGAGGCGCTCGAGAACGCGGTCGAGATCGCGCGCCGTTGCAGCTTCGAGTTCTCGCTCGGCAAGAGCCGGCTCCCCGATTTCCCCACCCCGAACGGCGAGTCGATCGAGGAGCACCTGCGCACGCTCGCCCATGGCGGGCTCGAGAAGCGCCTCGAGGGGCTCTATCCGGATGCGGCGCTGCGCGACGCCGAGCGAGCGCGCTACCTCGAGCGCCTCGAGTACGAGACGAAGACCATCGTGCAGATGGGCTTCGCGGGCTACTTCCTCATCGTCGCGGACTTCATCAACTGGGCGAAGACGAACGGCGTGCCGGTCGGGCCCGGACGCGGCTCGGGCGCGGGCTCGCTCGTCGCCTATTCGCTCGGCATCACCGATCTCGACCCGCTGCGCTACGACCTGCTCTTCGAGCGCTTCCTCAATCCCGAGCGCGTGTCGATGCCGGACTTCGACATCGACTTCTGCCAGGACGGGCGCGACCGCGTGATCGACTACGTCCGCCGCAAGTACGGCGCCGAATGCGTCTCGCAGATCGCGACCTTCGGCACGATGGCGGCGAAGGCGGTGGTGCGCGACGTGGGCCGCGTGCTCGGCATGCCGTACGGCGAGGTGGACCGCATCGCGAAGCTGGTTCCCTTCGAGCTCGGCATGACGCTCGAGAAGGCGCTCGCGGTCGAGCCGCAGCTGAAGCAGCTCGTGGACGGCGAGGAGGAGGTGGCCGAGCTCATGACGCTCGCGCGCGCGCTCGAGGGGCTCGCGAGGAACGTCGGCATGCACGCGGGCGGCGTGCTGATCGCTCCCGGCAAGCTCACCGACTTCACGCCGCTCTATTGCGCCGAGGGCTCCACGGCGACCGTGAGCCAGTTCGACAAGGACGACGTCGAGAAGGTGGGCCTGGTGAAGTTCGACTTCCTCGGCCTCACCACGCTCACCATCCTCGCCGAGAGCGAGCGCAACATCCGCGCGCTGGGCGAGCCCGGCTTCGACATCCAGAAGATCCCGCTCGACGACGCGCCGGCCTACAAGGTGTTCTCCTCGGGCAACACGGTCGCGATCTTCCAGTTCGAATCGCGCGGCATGCGCGACCTCATCATGAAGGCGCGACCCGACCGGCTCGAGGACCTGATCGCGTTGAACGCGCTCTATCGCCCGGGGCCGATGGACTTGATCCCCGAGTTCATCGATCGCAAGCACGGCAAGACGCGCTGGGACTACCTCGATCCGCGCCTGAAGGAGATCCTCGATCCGACCTACGGCGTGATGACGTACCAGGAGCACGTGATGACCATCGCGCAGGTGCTCGGCGGCTACACGCTCGGCGGCGCGGACCTGCTGCGGCGCGCGATGGGCAAGAAGAAGCCCGAGGAGATGGCGAAGCAGCGCGAGATCTTCCTCAAGGGTGCGACCGAGCGCGGGCTCGGCGCCGAGAAGGCGACGGTCCTCTTCGACCAGATGGAGAAGTTCGCGGGCTACGGCTTCAACAAGTCCCACGCCGCGGCCTACGCCTACGTCGCCTACCAGACGGCCTACCTCAAGGCGCACCATGCCGCGGCGTTCATGGCGGCCAACATGTCGGCGGTGATGAACGATACCGACAAGCTGCAGGTGCTCTACGACGACGCGGTGGCGAACGGGATCACGGTCCAGCCGCCCGACATCAACACGTCGACCTACCGCTTCGTGCCGGTGGACGCGAAGCGCATCCGCTACGGCCTCGGCGGCGTGAAGGGCACCGGCGAGGGCGCGATCGCCTCCATCGTCGCCGCGCGCGAGGCCGCGGGTCCGTTCACGGGCCTCGCGGACTTCTGCCGGCGGGTCGACCGGCGCCTCGTGAACCGGCGAGCCATGGAAGCGTTCATCAGGGCCGGGGCGTTCGATTCGCTGGAGCCGAACCGCGCGAGCCTCCTCGCCTCCCTCGGCGACGCGATCGACGTCGCGGAGAAGAGCGAGCAGTTCGCCGCCCAGACGAGCCTCTTCGGCGGCGCCGGGGCGGGCGGGGCCGAAGAAGCGTTCGCGCTGACGCCCTTCGCGCCCTGGGGCGAGCGCGAGCGGCTGCAGAACGAGAAGCAGGCGCTCGGGTTCTACCTCTCGGGGCACCCGTTCAACGCCTACCGCGAGGAGCTGCGCCGCTTCGCGCGCACGTCGCTCGCGTCGATCGTCCCGCAGTTCGAGCCGACGATGCTCGCCGGCGTGATCCACGGCGTGCAGGTGCGCAACTCCCGGCGCGGGCGCATGGCGATCCTCACGCTGGACGACGCGACGGCCCGCGTGGAGGTCGTCGTCTACGGCGAGCTCTTCCAGGCGAAGCGCGCGATGATCCAGGAAGACCAGGTCATCGTCGTGCGCGGCAAGGTGTTCCCGGACGAGTTTTCCGGCGGATTGCGCATCACGGCCGACGACCTGATGGACCTCGCCGAAGTGCGCTCGGCGCATGCCCGGTTGCTGCGCTTGTCGATCAACGGCCAGGCGGATTCGGCGAAGCTCAAGTCGCTGCTCGCGCAGTACTCGGGCGGCAAATGCCAGGTCGCGATCCGCTATCGCAACGCGAAGGGCGAGTGCGACATCCGGCTTCCCGAGACCTGCAGGGTGAAGGTATCGGCGCCGCTCCTCGACTCGCTCGCCCAGTGGCTCGACGAGAAGAACGTCGAGGTCGTCTATTAGCGCCTATTCGGGGACAGACCACATTTATCATTGCGCGCAACGTGCGATTGCGCCGTATGAAAAATGTGGTCTGTCCCCGGTTTTCGGGGAGGCACGATGGACCTGCAGTTGGAGGGGCGCAGCGCGCTCGTGACCGGTGCGAGCTCGGGGATCGGCCGCGCCATCGCCGCCGCGCTCGCGCGCGAGGGCGTGCGTGTGGCGATCACGGGACGGCGGCGTGAGAACCTGGAGTCGCTGGCGGCCGAGCTCGCGCAAGAGGGTGCTCCGGCGCCGGTGGTCGTCGTGCACGACGCGCTGGATCCGGGATACGCCGAGGCCGTCGCCTCGCGCTCGATCGCGGCGCTCGGCGCGGTCCAGATCCTCGTCAACAACGCCGGCGGAAGCCGCGCCTTCGGCAGGGACGCGACCGACGAGCAGTGGGACGAGGCGCTCACGCTCAACTTCACCCGCCATCGCCAGCTCACGAACCGATTGCTCCCCGGCATGATCGAAGGCCGATGGGGCCGGATCTTGAACATCACCGGGAAATCCGAGCCGGACAACGTGAACGGCGCGTTCTGCGCGAAGGCCGCGCTTACCGCGTGGTCGAAGGGCCTGTCGCGCGAGTTGGGCGAGCATGGCATCACGGTGAATTGCATCCCGCCGGGACGGATCCTCTCCGACCAGATCCTGCGCAACTACACGCCCGAGTACCGCGCCTGGCAATCGGAGCACGAGATCCCGGTGGGCCGCTACGGCGAGCCGGAGGAGCTCGCGAACCTCGCGGTGTTCCTCGCCTCGCCGCGCGCGAGCTACATCACGGGCGCCGTCTATCCCGTCGACGGCGGCCTGCGCCGCTACCAGTATTGAGCGCACGATGAACGGGCCAGGGTCCTCGCCCGCATGGGACGTGCTGGTGCTGGGCGGCGGCAATGCCGCCCTGTGCGCGGCGATCAGCGCGCGCGCGGCCGGGGCGAGCGTGCTGCTGCTCGAGTCGGCGCCGATCGACTTTCGCGGCGGGAACAGCCGCCACACGCGCAACATGCGCACCATGCACGACGGCCCGCTCGGCCCGCTCGCCGATTCCTACCCCGAAGAGGAATACTGGCAGGACCTCCTCAAGGTGACCGGCGGGCTTACCGACGAGAAGCTCGCCCGCATGACGATCCGCGCGACCGGGCGCCACGTGCCCTGGATGATCGAGCACGGAGTGCGCTTCCAGGCGCCGCTCGGCGGGACGCTCCACCTCGCGCGCACCAACGCGTTCTTCCTCGGCGGCGGCAAGGCGCTGGTGAACGCGTATTACGCGGCCGCGCAGGCGCTTGGCGTCGAGGTCTCGTACGGCACGGAGGTGGTCGACCTCGCGATCGATGCGGGCCGCTTCACGAGCGCTTCGGTCGTGCGCGGCGGCGAGCGCCACGAGGTGCGCGCGAAGGCCGTCATCGCCGCGGCCGGCGGGTTCGAGTCGAACCTCGCATGGCTCAAGGACGCGTGGGGACCGCCCGCGGACAACTTCATCGTGCGCGGGACGCCGTACAACATGGGCGTGGTGCTGAAGCTCCTGCTCGGCAAGGGCGCGATGCAGGTGAGCGACCCCGCCCAGGGCCATTGCGTCGCGATCGACGCGCGCGCGCCGCGCTACGACGGCGGCATCGTGACCCGCGTCGACGCCGTCTCGCTCGGCATCGTGGTGAACCGGAACGCGCAACGCTTCTACGACGAGGGCGAGGACTTCTGGCCCAAGCGCTACGCGATCTGGGGGCGCCTGGTCGCCGGGCAGCCGGAACAGATCGGCTACTCGATCATCGACGCGAAGTCGATGGGCAAGTTCATGCCGCCGGTATTCCCGCCCGTCAAGGCGCACTCGATCGAGGAGCTCGCGCGCGCGCTCGGGCTCGACGCGGGCGCGCTCGAAAGGACGATCGGCGAGTTCAACGCGGCGGTGCGGCCCGGCACCTTCGACCATGCGAAGCTCGACGATTGCCGCACCGAGGGCATCGCGCCGCCCAAGACGCATTGGGCGCGCCGCGTCGACACGCCGCCCTACTACGCCTGGCCGCTGCGGCCCGGAATCACCTTCACCTACCTCGGTGTCGCGATCGACGAGAAGGCGCGCATGCGCATGCAGGACGGCACGCTCGCGCAGAACGTCTGGGCCGCGGGCGAGATCATGGCCGGCAACATCCTCGGCAAGGGCTACCTCGGGGGAATCGGCATGGCGATCGGGACGACGTTCGGGCGAATCGCGGGCGAGGAGGCCGCGCGCCATGTCCGCGCCTGAGGGAAGCCGGCTCGCCGCGACGCTCGCCGAGGCCCGGCGCGTGCTCGCGATCTGCAACGCGTGCCGCTACTGCGAGGGCTACTGCGCGGTCTTTCCCGCGCTCGAGCGGCGCCTCTCCTTCGACGAGGGCGACATCCACTACCTCGCGAGCCTCTGCCACAACTGCGGCTCGTGCCTGTACGCGTGCCAGTACGCGCCGCCGCACGAATTCCGGCTCGATTTCCCGCGTGTGATGGCCGAGGTGCGCGGCGAGACGTACCGCAAGTACGCGTGGCCGCGCGTGCCGGGCGTCCTCTTCGCGCGCAACGGCTCGCTGGTCGCGGCGGCGATCGTCGCGAGCGTCCTCCTCGCGTTCGCCTTCCTCGTCGCGTTCGCGGGGTCCGGCCGCTTCGCCTCGGCCTGGAGCGACGCCCAGGGCGCCTTCTACGCGATCCTTCCGCACGCGCCCATGACCGCCATCTTCGGCATCGTGTTCCTGCTCGCCGCATGCGCCCTCGCCGCGAGCTTCGCGTGCTTCTGGCGCGA
Source organism: Usitatibacter sp. (assembly GCA_035516915.1). Taxonomy (GTDB): domain Bacteria; phylum Pseudomonadota; class Gammaproteobacteria; order Burkholderiales; family Usitatibacteraceae; genus Usitatibacter. Next base: position 9,095 of record DATIZV010000173.1, read on the forward strand.
CACCGGGGAGAAGGCCGGCGCCGCCGTCGGCCGCCCCGGGGCCGAGGCCGCGCACGACGCGTTCACGCTCAAATACCTCGACGGCGGCGGGATCGGTTGCACGTATCCGGGCGCCGATCCCTCCTATGCGCGGCGGCGCTTCCACCATCTCGCGTTCTACGGCTTCCTGCTCTGCTTCGCCGCGACGAGCGTGGCGACCCTCTACCACTACGTCCTCGGATGGAAGGCACCGTATCCGTTCCTGAGCCTCCCCGTGGTCCTCGGCACGCTTGGCGGCATCGGCCTCCTCGTGGGTCCGGCGGGCCTCGCCTGGCTCAAGGTGCGCCGCGACCCGGAGCTCGCCGACCCCAAGCAGGACGGCATGGACGTCGCCTTCCTCGCGCTGCTCTTCCTCACCGGGCTCAGCGGGCTGCTCCTGCTCGCCTTGCGCGAGACGTCCGCGATGGGCTCCCTTCTCGCGATCCACCTCGCGATGGTGCTCGCGACGTTCGTCACGATGCCCTACGGCAAGTTCGTGCACGCGATCTATCGCTTCGCGGCGCTCGCTCGCTATCACGTCGAGCGACGCCGCCCCGTCGCGGAAGTCACCGCCGAATAGGAAAAGGGTGGGAATGACGCTCACTCGGTGGGCCGCGTTTCGAAGGTCGAGAACTCGCCCTCGGCCTCCATCACCTCGAGGTTCTCCACGATCGCCGCGTCGGGCCCGCGGCGCGCCCAGGCGACGATCGCCTCCACCGACTCGACGGTTCCGTACACGACCGCCTCGACGCTGCCATCGCTTCGATTGCGCACCCAGCCCGTGACGCCGAAGCGCTGCGCTGCGCGCACCGTCGCGTAGCGGAAGCCCACGCCCTGCACGCGCCCGCGCACGACGAGGCGCCGCGTGCGGCGCGCCTTACTCATCGCCCTTCACCCGCCCGCGCAGGCGCTTGGTCTTCGCGGCGAGCTTCTTCTCCTCGACGCGGCGCTTCCTCGATGCCGCCGTCGGGCGCGTCGCGACGCGTTTCTTCGGCACGCGATTGAGCCGCTCGAGTCGCTCGACCAGGCGCCGGAACGCGGTCTCGCGGTTGCGGTGCTGCGACCGCGAATCCTGCGCGATCACCACGATGCCCGAGGGCGGGTGCGTGAGGCGCAGCGCCGATTCGGTGCGGTTCACGTGCTGGCCCCCGGGGCCGCTCGCCCGGAATGCCTGCACCTCCACCTCGCGCTCGAGCGTCTCGCGGTCGAGGGCGTAGGGCGGCGGCCGTTGCGGGGCTCGGGCGGTCATGGGAAGGGGCGTCGATTACAGCTGTATTCTGCGCGCGCGTCGATTTGTGACCGCGATCACTGGTGCGTCGCACGCGCCGCGCGACCATGGCGGCTCGCGGGCGAACGGTCCACGTCCGCGAATTTTCCCGCAAGGCGCACTTGCGAGCCGCCCGCCGGAGGATTCCGGCGGGCACTTTTTTTCCGATGCACGGCCTCGAGCGGCCGCATCGGTCCGCCCGACGGCTCACGGATGCCTACTTGATGCGCATGCCCGGCTGCGCGCCCGAATCCGGCGCGAGCAGGTAGATCGCGTTGCCGTCGCCGGCGGCGAGCACCATGCCCTGCGATTCGCCGAAGCGCATCTTGCGCGGCGCGAGGTTCGCGACCATCACGGTGAGCTTGCCCACCAGCTCCTTCGGCGTGTACGCCGAGCGGATGCCCGCGAAGACGGTGCGGCTCTCGATGCCGATGTCGAGCGTGAGCTTGAGCAGCTTGTCCGCGTCGGCCACCAGCTCCGCCTCCACGATGCGGGCGACGCGCAGGTCCAGCTTCCCGAAGTCGTCGATCGAGATCGTATCGCCCACCGGCAGGATCACCGGCGGCTTGGGCGGCTCGACCGGCTCGAGCTTGAATTCCGCCGACTCTGCGCCGGCCTTGTCGCCCGCGGAGGCGGCCTTCGCGGGCGCGGGCTTCGCGTCCGGCTCGAGGAGCTGGTCGATCTGCTTCGGCTCGATGCGCGACACGAGGTGGCGATAAGGCTGCACCTTGTGCCCGGGCTTCAGCGGATTGCCGACGTCGTCCCAGGTGAGGGGCTTCGCGAGGCCCAGGAACGCCTCGACCTCCTCGGCCATCCTCGGCAGCACCGGCTTCAGGTAGATCGTGAGGATGCGGAAGAGCTCGAGGTAGAGCGTGCAGAACCACTGCAGCGCCGCGTCCTGGCCGGATTCCTTCGCGATCTCCCAGGGCTTCTGCTCGTCGACGTACTGGTTCACGCGGTCGGCGAGGAACATCACCTGGCGGATCGCCTTGCCGAACTCGCGCGCGTCGTAGTCGGCGGCGATGGCGTCGGCGAAGCTCCTCACCTCGAAGAGGATCGACGGCGCCTGGTCGTCGTCCGGCTCCGGCGCCTGGAGGTTGCCGCGCATCTTGTAGCGCAGCTCGCGCGCGGCCGAGAGCGGCTCCTCGGTGAGCGCGCCGCCGAAGCGCTTGGCGATGAATCCCGCCGCGCGGCTGGCGATGTTCACGTACTTGCCGACCAGGTCGGAATTCACCCGCGCGAGGAAGTCGTCGGGGTTGAAGTCGAGGTCCTCGACCCGGGCGTTGAGCTTCGCGGCGAGGTAATAGCGCACCCACTCGGGGTTCAGCCCCAGGTCGATGTACCTCTGCGGGCTCACCGAGACGCCGCGCGACTTCGACATCTTCTCGCCGGAGAGCTGCAGGAAGCCGTGGACGTACACGTTGTCCGGCACCTTCCGTCCGGCGAACCTGAGCATCGCGGGCCAGAAGAGCGTGTGGAAGTAGATGATGTCCTTGCCGATGAAGTGCACCTGCTCGAGCTTCGGGTCGGCCAGGTACTTCGCGAAGTCCTGGCCCTTCTTCTCGAGGAAGTTCTCGAGCGAGGCGAGGTAGCCGATGGGGGCGTCGAGCCAGACGTAGAAGTACTTGCCGGGAGAGCCCGGGATCTCGATCCCGAAGTAGGGCGCGTCGCGCGTGATGTCCCAGTCGTTCAAGCCGCCGTCGAGCCACTCGCGCACCTTGTTCGCGACCTCCGGCTGCAGGCGCCCGTCCTGGGTCCAGCCCTTCAGGAACTCGACGCAGCGCGGGTCGGAGAGCCTGAAGAAGAAGTGCTCGGACTTCCTGAGCACCGGCTTCGCGCCGGTGAGCGTCGAGTAGGGGTTCCCGAGGTCGGTGGGTGCGTAGACCGCGCCACAGTTCTCGCAGGAGTCGCCGTACTGGTCCTTCGTGCCGCATTTCGGGCACTCGCCCTTGATGTAGCGGTCGGGGAGGAACATGCCCTTCACCGGGTCGAAGAACTGCTCGATGGTCTTCGCCTCGATGAAGCCGGCCGCGCGCAGCGCCTCGAAGATGTCGGCGGAAAGCGCGCGGTTCTCCGGCGAGTGCGTGGTGTAGAAGTTGTCCCAGCTGATGCCGAAGCGCTGGTAGTCGCGGCGGTGCGATTCGGCCACCTTGGCGATGAGCTCCTCGGGCGTCGTGCCCTCGGCCTCGGCCTTGAGCATGATCGGCGCGCCGTGGGTGTCGTCGGCGCAGACGAAGGTCACACGAAGCCCCTGGAGCCTCTGGAAGCGCACCCAGATGTCGGCCTGGACGTACTCCATGATGTGGCCGATGTGGAACGGGCCGTTGGCGTACGGGAGCGCCGTGGTGACGAAGATCTTGCGGGGCATGAACGCGGGATGTGCAGGCTCCGCGATGATAGCAAATTGCATTAAGATTCCATGTTCGCCTCCCCTTTCCGGGCCCGTCTTCCCGCATTCACTCCTTCCTTCGCATGGCCATCACCGAGAACGAAGTCGCCGCCGCGCTCGCCGAGCTGATCGATCCGGTCACCGGCCGCAATTACGTCGAATCGAAGAGCGTGAAGAACGTGAAGGTGGAGGGCGATCGCGTCTCCCTCGACGTCCTGCTGGGCTATCCCGCGCGCGGCGTGCTGGAGAGCGTGCGCCGGCAGGTGGCCGAGCGGCTGCAGAAGCTTCCCGGCGTCGCCCACGCGAGCGTGAACGTCGCCTCGAAGATCGTCTCGCACTCGGTGCAGCGCGGCGTGAAGCTCGTGCCCGGCATCAAGAACATCATCGCGGTCGCCTCGGGCAAGGGCGGCGTCGGCAAGAGCACCACGGCGGTGAACCTCGCGCTCGCGCTCGCCGTCGAGGGCGCTTCGGTCGGCATGCTGGACGCCGACATCTACGGCCCCTCGCAGCCGCTGATGCTCGGCATCACGGGCCGGCCGCAGTCGCGCGACGGCAAGACCATGGAGCCGATGGAAGGCCACGGCATCCAGGCGATGAGCGTGGGCTTCCTGATCGAGCCGGATACGCCGATGGTCTGGCGCGGCCCGATGGTCACGCAGGCCCTCGAGCAGCTCCTCTCGGAGACCCGCTGGCGCGAGCTCGACTACCTCGTCGTCGACCTGCCGCCAGGCACCGGCGACATCCAGCTCACGCTCGCGCAGAAGGTGCCGGTCACGGGCGCCGTCATCGTCACCACGCCCCAGGACATCGCCCTCATCGACGCGAGGAAGGGCCTCAAGATGTTCGAGAAGGTCGGGATCCCGATCCTCGGCTTGGTCGAGAACATGGCGATCCACATCTGCTCGAACTGCGGCCATGCCGAGCACATCTTCGGCTCGGGCGGCGCGGAGAAGATGTCCAGGGACTACGGGGTCGAGGTGCTGGGCAGCCTGCCGCTCGACATCCGCATCCGCGAGCAGGCCGACTCGGGCAAGCCCACCGTCGTCACGGAGCCGGACGGGCCCGTGGCGGCCATCTACCGCGACATCGCCCGCAAGGTCGCGGCGCGCATCGCCCGCCAGGCCGAGGACCGCTCCGCCGTCTTCCCGAAGATCGTCGTCCAGCACGATTGACCCGACGTCGAGCGGCTCCTCGAGCGGCCAACGCGCAAGCAGCACGACTCCAGGGAGATCCATGAGCATCAAGAGCGACAAGTGGATCCGCCGCATGGCGGTGGAGCACCGCATGATCGAGCCGTTCGAGCCGGGCCAGGTGCGCTCGGTGGACGGCAGGCGGATCGTCTCCTACGGCACGTCGAGCTACGGCTACGACATCCGCTGCTCCGAGGAATTCAAGATCTTCACCAACATCAACTCCACCATCGTCGATCCGAAGGAGTTCGACGAGAAGTCGTTCGTGGACTTCAAGGGGCCGGTGTGCATCATCCCGCCCAACTCCTTCGCGCTCGCGCGCACGGTCGAGTACTTCCGCATCCCGCGCAACGTGCTCACCGTTTGCCTCGGGAAGTCGACCTACGCGCGCTGCGGCATCATCGTGAACGTGACCCCGTTCGAGCCCGAATGGGAGGGGTACGTGACCCTGGAGTTCTCGAACACGACCCCGCTTCCCGCGAAGATCTACGCGAACGAAGGGGTGGCCCAGGTCATCTTCTTCGAGTCGGACGAGGTGTGCGAGACCTCGTACGCCGACCGGGGCGGCAAGTACCAGGGGCAGAAGGGCGTGACGCTGCCCAAGATGTGACATCCGTCACAGCGGGGAACCCGAGTACGCGTTCCGCGACAAAATAGTTGCAACCGGGCGGATTTTTTGCCCTATACTTCGGCCCACTTTTTTCCGGTAGCGCCGCCCTCGCGCGGCGCACGCCCAGGCCCCGAAAAGGGGATATGAAGGAGGTCATCATGACAGGAGCGAGGAACCCGCGCGGACTGCAATGCGGTGCCCAAGCCGGCGCGCGCGTCGCGTCCGGGACGCCCACATCCTCCTGTCGACACAAACTGCGATGCCCCGAACCGCCACTGTAAAACGGCTCCGACCGCAGCCGGAGTTCCCCCTCGATTCCCACCCGGAAGTCAGCCTCGACTTCACGCGCGTCAAGCAGTACCTCGCGAGGCACCCCTACAAGAAGCCGGTCCTGCTCGTCGACCTGGACATCGTGCGCGCCAAGGCGCGGCGCTTCCGGGCGGCGATGCCGCGCGTGCGCCCGCACTTCGCGGTCAAGGCGAACCCCGACCCGCGCGTGCTGAAGGCGCTGATCCAGGAAGGCTGCGGCTTCGAGATCGCCTCCATCGCCGAGCTCGACCTGCTCCTCTCCCTGGGCGTCCCGGTCGGCGAGATCTTCTACTCCAACCCGATGAAGTCGCGCGCCTACCTCGAGTACGCCGCGGGCAAGGGCGTGGAGTGGTTCGTCGTGGACAGCGTCGAGGAAATCCGCAAGGTGCAGTCGGTCAAGGCCGACGCGAAGCTCTACCTGCGCATCGACGCGCCCAACATCGGCAGCGACTGGCCGCTCGCCGGCAAGTTCGGCGCGCACATGAACGACGTGCCGGATCTCATCCAGGCGGCGGTCGACTGCAAGGCGGACCTCGCGGGAGTGACCTTCCACGTGGGCTCGCAATGCCTCAACCCGGAGAACTGGCGCGTGGGCATGGAGCGCGCACGCAAGGTGTTCGCCGCGATGCGCGCGGTCGGCCTCAATCCGCGCCTGCTGAACCTGGGCGGGGGTTACCCGGTGCGCCACGTGAAGCCGATCCCCTCCATCGAGACCATCGCGGAGCTCATCAACAAGGAGCTGCGCCACTTCGGCCCCGAGGTGCAAGTGATCGCCGAGCCGGGGCGCTACCTCGTCTCCGACGCCGGCTATTTCATCTGCCGCGTGGTGGGAACCGCCACCCGCAACAACCAGCGCTGGATGTACTGGGACGCGGGCGTGTTCGGCGGCGTGATCGAGACCACCGAAGGGCTGCGCTACACGATCTACACCGAGCGTGACGGCGAGCCCGTGGCGTGGAACGTGGCCGGCCCCACCTGCGATTCGGTAGACGTCGTGATGCGCGACGAGCTGCTGCCGGCCGACCTGCAGGAAGGCGACATGATCTTCATCAAGAACGCCGGCGCGTACACCACCGCCTACGCGAGCAACTTCAACGGCTTCCCCCTGCCGGAGGTCGCGACGCTCGGCGGCTGAGCGTCGCCGGGAAGGGCGGCGTGGGATTCAGTCCCGAGGATCCGGAATACGAGAGCCGAACGCGGGCGAGCTTCGCGCGCCAGGGCATCATGGCCCACCTGGGCGCCGTGCTCGATGCCGTGGAGCCCGGGCGAGTCACGATCGGGCTGCCGTTCCGCGCCGAGCTTTCGCAGCAGCACGGCTTCTTCCACGCCGGGGTGATCTCGACGATCGCCGATTCCGCCGGCGGCTATGCGGCCTTCACGCTGTTCCCTGCCGACTCCGCCGTCCTCACCGTCGAGTTCAAGGTGAACCTGATGGCCCCCGCCGACGGGGAACGCGCCATCGCGGTGGGCGAGGTGATCCGCAGCGGCCGCAGTGTCACGGTCTGCCGCCTCGACGCCTGGGTCGAGAGGGCCGGCCGGCGCACGCACTGCGCGACCGGCCTGCAGACCATGATGCGCGTCGTCGGCCGCGGCCTCGTCGACTAGTGGCGCAGGATTTCTGGGCCTCGAGCGGTTTCCGGCTCCTCGGGCGCACCGCCTCCGGCCTGCATGCGTCCGACGCGTGGCTCGCACGCTTCCTCGAACGCGAGGAGCTGGCGCCGCCGCCGCAAGCCGGGGCGGCCGAGCGCGCGCTACACGCGAAGCTCTCGCGCGATCCGCGCGCGCCCGTGGCGCGAGCCGAGATCGAGGCCGTCGAGGATCCCGACGCGCGCGACAACTGGCGCGCCTTCCTGGGGTTCCGCGATCGCGTCCTTTCCCACGCGACGCTCGAGGACGCGTACCGCGGCCTGTTCGATGGCGGCGACGTGGACCTCGCGCCGCCGTTCGTCGACGTGCTCGCGCAGGCCATCGCGCGCTCGATGCTCGAGGGAACCGGCGACGCGTGGCTGTGCCGCGCCGCCGAGATGCTGTTCCGGCGCCAGCGCGTGGCCTCCGAGGCGGGCCGCCTCCTCGCCGCGGACGCCGCCACCATCGAGACCTACGCGCAGACCGGCGGCTTCGGCGCGGTCGGCAAGCTCCTGCGCGCGCGGGGAACGTCGACCGCCGCGGTGAAGATGGACGTCCTCAGCCGCGAGAACGCGCCGTTCTATTTCCTTCGCGACGAGCTGCACTCGTTCGTCGTCGACCTCACGGCCGGCTCCGAGGGCGCGTCGGCGCTCGCGCGGGTCCTCGAGCGTTGGATAGCCCACCTGGCGGGGGTCGCCGTCACGATCGAGCCCGCGAGCCGCGTGGAAGATGCGCGGTGGCGATGGCACGTGGGGCTCGACGTGGATTCCACGAAGATCCTCGACGCGCTCTATCGCGGCGAAAGCGTCGCGGCGGAGGAGCTCGAGCGCCTGCTGCTGCTCTTTCGCCTCGAGTTTCGCGAAGCGGCGGATGCGAGGCCGGAGCTTGCCGGACGGCCGGTGTACCTCGGGCTCGCCTGCCGCCCCGATCGCACCCTCAAGATGAAACCCCAGAACCTGCTCGTCAACCTGCCCCTCGCCTCGGCCGTTTCGCGAGGCGCGTAAAATGAAATGCTCTGAGGAGCGCCTGCCGATGACCACCCTGGAAGACACGACCAGCTTCATGCTCCACAAGGAAGTCGAGATCCTCATGGCGGAGCGGGCGCGCCTGCTTCGTGTCGCGGGCGCGGCGGCCCAGTTCGTCGCCGTGATGGATAGCCGCAGCCTGCCCGAGAAGGTCGCGACCGAGGCCGAGATCCTCGCGGAAAGCGTGAACGCGCTCCCCGAGGACACGCTCAAGGACGCGCTCGCCGCGATCACGCGCACTTCCACGCCCTGAGGGAATCATGAACCAAGACGCTTTCAACATGAGCATCCGCAAGTTCCTGAAGCGGGTCGGCGTGCATTCGCAGCGCGAGATCGAGGCCGCCGTCGAGCAGGGCATCAGCACCGGGAAGCTCAAGGGAAGCGAGAGCCTGCCGGTGAAGATGACGCTCACGCTGGGCGGGACCGAGCTCAGCGTCACCTTCGACGACAAGATCGACCTCGAGTGAACGACCGCGCGCTGCCGGCCGCCGTCACGTACGCGGACGTCGAGGCCGCGGCGCGGCGCCTCGAGGGCGTCGCGCATCGCACGCCGGTCGCCACCTCGCGCCAGTTCGACGAGCTGGCCGGCTGCTCGGCGTACTTCAAGTGCGAGAACCTGCAGCGCATGGGGGCCTTCAAGTTCCGCGGCGCCTACAACGCGCTCGCGGCGCTCGACGCGGATGCGCGAGCGCGCGGCGTGGTGGCGTTCTCTTCCGGAAACCACGCGCAGGCCGTCGCGCTCGCCGGACGCATCCTGGGCATCGCGGCCACGATCGTGATGCCCGCGGATGCGCCGCAGGTGAAGGTCGCGGCGACGCGCGGCTACGGCGCGCAGGTGGTGTTCTACGACCGCGCGGCGGGCGAGAGCCGGGAGGCGGCGGCCGAGCGCATCTCGCGCGAGAAGGGCGCGACCTTGATCCCGCCCTTCGACCACCCGCTGGTGATCGCCGGCCAGGGCACCGCCGCGAAGGAGCTCCTCGAGGACGTCGGCGCGCTCGACTACCTCTTCGTGTGCACGGGCGGCGCGGGCCTGCTCTCCGGGTGCGCGGTCGCCGCGCGCCACCTCGCGCCGGAGATCCGCGTGGTGGGCGTCGAGCCCGCGGCGGGCGACGACGCGGCGCGCTCCTTCCGCAGCCGCACGCTCCAGCGCGTGGACAACCCGGTCACCATCGCCGACGGCGCCCGCACCCAGTCGCTCGGCGCGATCACCTTCCTGCTGGTGCTACGCCACGTCCACGACATCATCACGGTCACCGATGCGCAGATCGTCGAGGCGATGCGCTTCCTCTGGGAGCGGATGAAGCTCGTGGTCGAGCCGACCGGAGCGCTCGCCGCGGCGGGCGTCCTTTCCGGTGCGATCGACGTGCGCGACCGGCGCGTCGGGATCATCCTTTCAGGCGGCAACGTGGACCTGAAGGCGATGGCTTCCCTCTTCGCTTGACCGCGATCCCCACGCCGGGCGAAGCGCTTCCGCGCCGCGGCAACGCGGCGCTCGCCGCCTGCGGTCGCCTCGCGCTGCGGCTCCTCGGCTGGCGCATCGAGGGCGCGGTCCCGGACCTGCCGAAGCTCGTGATCGCCGTCGCCCCGCACACCTCCAACTGGGATTTCGTGGTCGGCATGGCCGCGATGTTCGCGCTCGACCTGCGCCTCTCGTTCCTCGGCAAGCACACCATCTTCCGCGGACCGTTCGACGCGCCGCTGCGCTGGATGGGCGGCATTCCGGTGGATCGCGCGAAGGCGCACGGCGTGGTCGCCGAGTGCGTGCGAGCGTTCGCGACCTCCGATCGCCGCCTGCTCGCGATCGCGCCGCAAGGCACGCGCAAGGGCCCCGGGCGCTTCCGCGGCGGCTTCCTGTACATCGCGCGCGGCGCGGGCGTGCCGGTGCTGCTCGCCGCGCTCGACTACGGCGCCCGGCGCGTGCGCGTCGGACCGCTGGTGCAGCCCTCGGCGGACGTCGCGGCGGACCTCGCGCGGATCGAGGCGCACTTCGCGGCGGTGCAAGGCAGGCGGGCGAGGGCGGCGGAGACGGAGCCGGAGGCGCCGAAGCGCCCCTTATAATCGTGGCGTTCCCTGCGGAGCGTCGCTTGAGCCTTCTCGCCCTTCTCGTTGCCCTGCTCGCGCAGCACGCGTCTCCGCCCGGGCCGCGCCAGCCGCTCCTCGCGTTCTACGGTCGCATGTGCCTCTCCGCGGCGAAGAGGCTCAGCGCGGGCGACCGCAACTCGGGCATCGTCGCGTGGTTCGCGTTGATGGTCGCGGTGCTGGTTCCCGCCGCGCTCGTCACGGCGCTCGCCGCGGCGATCCATCCGTTCGCGCTCTGGCTCCTCGACATCGCCACGCTCTACGCGACGCTGCGCTTCCTGCGCACCGCTGGCGAGCTCGGCGCGATCGAGAAGCTGCTGCGCGAGGGCGAGGTCGCCGCGGCAGCGAGCCGGCTCGCGCAGTGGCGCGCCGAGCCGGTCGCCGTCGACGACGCAAGCAGCGTCGCGCGTCTCGCCGCGGAGCAGGCGCTGCGCGAGGCGCACCAGGGCGCCTTCGCCCCGCTCTTCTGGTACCTGGTGCTGCCGGGTCCCCTCGGGCTCGTGCTCTATCCGCTCGCGCTCCGCGCCGCGCAGGCCTGGGAACAGGTGGTCGATCCGGACGAGCGCGATTTCGGCTGGTTCGCCGGGCGCGCGTTCCACGCGATCGACTGGATCCCGCAGCGCCTCACCGCGTTCGCGTTCGCGGTCGTAGGCGATTTCGAGGACGCCATCTTCTGCTGGCGCTCCCAGGCGGCGGCGTGGGGACATCCGGAGGAGGGCATCGTGCTCGCGAGCGGCGCGGGCGCGCTCGGCGTGCGCCTGGGCGACCCGATCTCGGCGAGCGGCGCGCTCGTCGCGCGTCCCACGCTGGGCGTGGGCGAGGGCGCGCGCGAGGACGCGCTGGCGAGCCTCGAGGCGATGCTGTGGCGCGCGCTCGCGCTCTGGCTCATCGTGTTCCTGCTGCAGGCCGCGCTCCACTTCCGCTGAGGGCGGCGGGGCTCTTCCGCCGCCCCGCGTGGCCGCCGCCGACCCGACGCGGTGAGCCCTTGCGAAAGTGCTAGGCTGGACCCATCTCCGGGTGCAACGGAGGTGTCTTCCATGCAAGCAGTCCGGCCGGCCGCCGTCGCCGGCATGTTCTATCCCGGCGATCCTTCCGCCCTCGCCGCCGAGGTCGCAAGCCATCTCGCCGCCACGCCGGTGCCGCCGGAGCGCGGCCGGGCTCCGAAGGCGATCATCGCGCCCCATGCCGGCTACGTGTACTCGGGGCCGATCGCGGGCTCGGCCTACGCGCGCATCGCCGCGCTGGCGGGACGCATCCGGCGCGTGGTGCTCGCCGGACCCGCGCATCGCGTCTACGTGCGCGGCGTGGCGGTGCCCGCGGCCCCCGAGTTCGAGACGCCGCTCGGCAGGGTGGCGCTGGACGTCGAGGCGATCGGGGTCGCGCGCGGGTTTCCCTTCGTGGAGGTGAGCGACCGGGCGCACGCGCTCGAGCACTCGCTCGAGGTGCACCTGCCGTTCCTGCAGGCCGCGCTCGGCGACTTCCGGCTCGTGCCCCTGGTGGTGGGCGACGCCGGGCCCCGCGAGATGTCCGCGCTCCTCGGCGCGCTGTGGGGCGGCGAGGAGACGCTCGTCGTCGTGAGCTCGGATCTTTCGCATTACCTGCCGTACGAATCGGCCCGCCGGCGCGACGACGGCACGGCGCGTGCGATCCTCGGCCTCGACGCGCGGCTCCTTCCCGAGGATGCCTGCGGTGCCGCGCCGATCAACGGCCTGCTCGAGCTCGCGCGCAGGCGCGGTCTCGAGCCCGAGCTCGTGGACCTGCGCAACTCCGGCGACACGGCGGGAGACCGCGATCGCGTCGTGGGCTACGGCGCATTCGCCTTCTACGAGCACGGCCATGGATGAGCGCGAGCGCCGCGGGCGCATCCTCGTCTCGATCGCGCGCGAGGCGATCCACGCCGGCCTCGACGGCCAATGCCTGCGCGGCGGCTGGGACGAGGAGTGGCTGCGCGCGACCGCCGCGAGCTTCGTCACGCTGCGCGATGCCGGCGAGCTGCGCGGCTGCATCGGGACCTTGGACGCGCACCGGGCGCTCGGCGACGACGTGACGCACAACGCGCATGCCGCGGCGTATCGGGATCCGCGCTTCCCGCCGCTCGCGCAGCACGAGCGCGAAGGGCTGGAGGTGGAAGTCTCGGTGCTTTCCGCGCGCGTGCCGCTCGCCGTGGCGAGCGAAGCGGAGGCGGCGCGCGCGTTGCGCCCCAGCGTCGACGGCGTCGTGCTGGAGTACGAGTCGTTTCGCGCGACGTTCCTGCCGCAGGTCTGGGAGAGCCTGCCCGACCCGATCGACTTCCTCGCGGAGCTGCGCCGCAAGGCGAGGCTTCCGGCGCGCTTCTGGCATCCGCAGCTGAAGGTCTCGCGCTACACCGTGGAGAAATACCGATGACCGCCCGCGTTCCCGACGCCATCGAGGACGTCCATCCCGGGCGCTGGTGGCACAAGCTCGACGACGGTCGCGTGCAGTGCGACCTCTGCCCGCGCGAGTGCCGCCTTCACGAGGGCCAGCGAGGCGCCTGCTTCGTGCGCGCGCGGGTGAACGACGGCATCGTGCTCACCACGTACGGGCGCTCCTCCGGCTTCTGCGTCGACCCCATCGAGAAGAAGCCGCTCAACCACTTCCATCCCGGCAGCGCGGTGCTCTCGTTCGGCACCGCGGGCTGCAACCTCGCCTGCAAGTTCTGCCAGAACTGGGACATCTCCAAGTCGCGCGACATGGACCGGCTCATGGACAGCGCCTCGCCCGAGGCGATCGCGCTCGCAGCGGTCGAGTCCGGGTCGGCGAGCGTCGCCTTCACCTACAACGACCCGGTGATCTTCGCCGAGTACGCGATGGACGCGGCCGACGCTTGCCGCGCCGCGGGCGTGAAGACGGTGGCGGTCACCGCCGGGTACATCTCGCCGGAGCCGCGGCGCGAGTTCTACGCGAGGATGGACGCCGCGAACGTCGACCTGAAGGGCTTCACCGACGGGTTCTACGTGAAGCTCACCGGAGCGCACCTGAACCCGGTGCTGGACACGCTCGCCTACATCCATCACGAGACCGGCTGCTGGCTCGAGATCACGACGCTGCTCATTCCCGGCGCGAACGACTCCGACGCCGAGATCCGCGACGAAAGCCGCTGGATCCGCCGCGAGCTGGGTCCCGACGTGCCGGTGCATTTCACCGCGTTCCATCCGGACTTCAAGATGACCGACCTGCCGCCCACGCCTGCCTCGACGGTGGCACGGGCCCGGCGCATCGCAATGGACGAGGGGCTGCGCTACGTGTACACCGGCAACGTCCACGATCGCGAAGGCGGAACGACAGCGTGTCCCGATTGCCATGCGCCGCTGGTCGAGCGCGACTGGCATCGCATCGTGAGCTACCGCCTCAGCGACGACGGGCACTGCCCCGATTGCGGCGCGTCGATCGCGGGGCGCTTCGGGAGCTTCGAGCTGCGCGAGCAGTTCGGCCGCCGGCGGATTCCCGTGAGGATCTCGCGCTAGCGGGCGAGGCAGGCAGGGCCGAGTGCGTCTGGTGGCTTACTGCGCGACTCCACGATCGTCCACCTTGGTGAGACCCTGCCAGAACAGGATCAGCAGGATGCGCCGGACGAACACATACGCCTTCCTGGTGCCGGTGGGAGCAAGACTCAACGACAGGTAGCTGGCAGCGCCGTCGAAAAAGAAAGCCATGCGCGCGGGGTCGACGGCGATCGAGGTGCCGGCCCGCGGGCGCCTAGCGGCTCCACTCCGGATGCTCCTCGTGCAGCTCGCGCTGCTGCTCGATCAGCACCTGGTAGAACGAGAGCCGCTCGGGACTGATCTCGTGGCGATTGGCCGCGTCCACCACAGCGCAGCCCGGCTCGCCGAGATGGCGGCAATCGTTGAACTTGCAGCGGCCGAGGTACGGGCGGAACTCGCGCATCGCCTCGCCGATCTGGTCCTCGGTGAGGTGGAAGAGGCCGAAGGACTGGAAGCCCGGCGTATCGATGATCGCGGTGTCCTTGTCGAGGCGGTAGAAGCGCGAGAAGGTGGTGGTCTGGGCGCCGGATTCGCGCGAGGCGGTGAGCTCGCCCACGCGCGCGACGTCGGAGAGCACCAGCGCGTTCACCGTCCTGGACTTGCCCATCCCGCTCTGGCCGACCAGCAGCGTGAGCTTGTTCTCGAGGTAGGGGCGCAGCGGCTGCGCGGTGTCGAACTTGGCCGACATCGTGATCACCGTGTAGCCGATGCGCTCGTAGGCGGCGAGCTTGCGCAGCGCCTCGGCGTGCTCCGGGAGGTCCGACTTGTTGAGCGCGATGATGACGGGCAGCCGCGCCGCCTCGCAGGCGACCAGCGACAGGTTCAGGAACGCCTCGCTGTAGGCGGGCTTGGGCGCGAGGAGGATCACCACTTGGTCGACGTTGGCGGCGAGCGTCTTCTCGCGCCATTGGTCCGAGCGGTAGAGCAGATTGCGCCGCGTTCCGACGCGCTCGATGGAGCCCTGCGCATGCCCGGTGAGCCGCGCCTCGACGAAGTCGCCGCAGGTGGCGTCCTGCTTCTTGCCCTTGCGCGTGCACACGATCTGCCGGCGGTCGGCGAGCTCCACCAGGAACTCGCGGCCGAAATCCGCGATCACCCGTCCCTCGACGACGACCTGCTCCTCTCGTTCCCTTCGGGTCGTCATCTACGGCGTTGGAACCACAGATGAACACGGATGAACACAGATGATCCTCGAGGCAGTGAGGGCCGTCTCACGAATCGTTGGTATAGGCCGTTTCAATTGCGCGTGGTGCGAATGGTGCCGAAACCTATCCGTGTTCATCCGTGTTCATCTGTGGTTCCTCCGCTTTGGTTCAGAGCTCGAAGAGCGCATCGAGCTTCGCGGCGCAGATGAAGTCGTTCTCCGAGAGCCCGCCGATCGCGTGCGTCACGTACGAGACGCGGCACTGGTTGTAGCCGACCAGCATGTCGGGATGGTGGTCCTCGCGATGGGACACCCAGGCCGCCGCGTTCACGAAGGCCATCGTCTCGAAGTAGTTGCGGAACCTGTACGTCTTCGCGATGGCGCCGTCCTCCAGCGCCCACCCCTCGAGGCCCTTGAGCATCGGCCGGATCTGCTCCGGCGTGAGGGGCGCCACGCCGCCCTCGCAGGGCTT
>DATIZV010000174.1:0-18068 GCA_035516915.1 Usitatibacter sp.
CGCTGCTGCGCGAGGGACCGCGCAAGGAAGACATCGAGAAGGCGGCCGCCGATTTCGAGGCGGCAACGGCCGCGGCGGCGACCGCCGCGCAGCAGCTCGCGTACGCGCGCCTCGCGAGCACCGTCGAGGGCGTGGTAAGCGTGCGCCTCGCCGAGCAGGGACAGAACGTCGCGCCCGGCCAGGCGGTGTTCCGGGTCGCGCAGGTCGATCGTCCCTGGGTGCGCGTCTACCTCGGCGAGAAGGACCTGCCGCGCGTGAAGCTCGGCGAGCCGGCCGAGGTGCGCGTCGACGGCATACCGGGCCGGGTATTCCACGGCCACCTGAGCTTCATCTCGCCCGAAGCCGAGTTCACGCCCAAGACGGTGGAGACGAAGGCGCTGCGCGTGGACCTCGTCTACCGCGCCAAGGTGGACGTGGACGACGCGAGCGGCGCGCTCAAGATCGGGATGCCTGCCGACGTCCTGCTCGCCGTCGAGAAATGAATGCAGAAGCCATCGTCCGCGCGAGCGGGCTCCGCTTCGCCTACGGCGGGCGCGAACCGGTCCTTCGCGGCGTCGACCTCGAGCTCGCGAAGGGCGAGGTGTTCGGCGTGGTGGGCGCGGACGGCGCGGGCAAGAGCACGCTTCTCTCGCTCCTGATCGGCCAGCTCGTCCCCGATTCCGGCAGCGCGACGGTGCTCGGAATGCCGGCGACCGATACCCAGCTTCGCCGGCGCATCGCCTACATGCCGCAGGGGTTCGGCCAGTACCTCGACCTTTCCATCGGCGAGAACCTGGAGTTCTTCGCCGACCTGCATGGCCTCGCGCGCGGCGAGGCGCAGTCCCTCATCGGCGATCTGCTCGCGCGCACCGGTCTCACCGAGTTTCGCGGCCGGCGCGCGGGCCAGCTCTCGGGCGGGATGATGCAGAAGCTCGCCCTCGCGTGCGCGCTCGTGAGCCGCCCGCAGGCCATGTTCCTCGACGAGCCGACGACCGGCGTGGATCCCGCATCGCGGCGCGCGTTCTGGCAGCTCCTCGACCAGGTGCGGGCGGAAGGCGTGGGCATCGTGTACGCCACGGCGAACATGGACGAGGCCGAGCGCTGCGACCGCGTCGGCCTCCTCGTGCACGGGCGCTTCGAGCGGCAGGGAACGCCGCTCGACCTGATCCGCGAGGCGGGCGGAGCGCTCTTCGAGGTGAGCGGGCCCGACGCGCGGGCGAAGCGGCGCGAAGCCCGCGGGATCGCGAACGTGCAGCTCGTGTTTCCCGTCGGGGAGACGCTCAAGGTGTGGCTCGGGGACGCCGCGGACGAGGCCGGGCTTCGCGCCGAGGTCGCACGCCTCTTTCCGGGTTTCCGCGTGAGGCGCCTGCGTCCCACGCTCCACGACGTGGCGCTGCGCGACCTCGCCCTCGCCCCGCACGCAAACGATGGCGCAACGAGCGCAGAGCGCCATTGAGGCGCGCGGCCTGGTGCGCCGCTTCGGGGATTTCCCCGCCGTGGCCGGCATCGACCTCGACGTTCGCCAGGGCGAAGTGTTCGGCCTGCTGGGCGCCAACGGCGCCGGCAAGACGACGGCGATCCGCATGCTCTGCGGCCTCCTCCCGCCTACCGAAGGCGAGATCCGCATCGCCGGGATCGACATGGTGCGTCGTCCGCGCGAAGGCCGCGGCAGGATCGGATACGTCGCGCAGCGCTTCGCGCTCTACGGCGACCTCACGGTGCGCGAGAACCTCGCGCTGCAGGCGGGCCTCTACGGCCTCGACGAGGCGCGCGCCACGGAGCGGATCGCCTGGGCGATGAGCCGGCTCGACCTCGCCGGCGTGGAGCGGCGCCGCGCCTCGGCGATCCCGCTCGGCCACCAGCGCCGGCTCGCGGTCGCGGCGGCGCTGCTGCACGAGCCGGGCGTGCTGTTCCTCGACGAGCCCACCTCGGGCATCGATCCGCTCGCGCGCGGCGAGTTCTGGGAGCTCGTCTACGAGCTCGCCGAAGCGGGCGCGGGCGTGCTCGTCACGACGCACTACATGGACGAGGCGCTCTTCTGCGACCGGCTCGCGCTGATGCACGACGGCCTCATCGTCGCCCACGGCTCGCCGCGCGAGCTCCTCGATCGCGGCGTGGACACGCCAATCATCGAGGTCGAGAGCCCGCGGCCGGCCGAATGCCTCCCGATCCTCGCGCGAAGCGATCGCCTCCTCGAGGTGGTGCCGCACGCCGGCCGGATCCGCGCGCGCTTCCGCTCGGAGCGCGACGCAGCGGCGATCGCCGGGTCGATCCTCGGCGACGCGGCGCGCTCCGGCGTCCCGATCGATCGCGCCGAGCCCGCCGCGGCGGACCTCGAGGACGTCGTGGTCGGCATCCTCGAGGCGCAGGGAGCGGCGCCGTGAGGTGGAGCAACGTGCGCGCGATGGCGATCAAGGAATCGCGCCACCTGCGCCGCGACGCGCGGAGCCTCGCGCTCATGTTCCTGATGCCGACGATCATGCTGTTCCTCTACGGCTATGCGATCCGGCTCGACATCATGGATGCGCCGATCGGCGTGCTGCAGGAATCGCACGACCTCGCCTCCGACGAGCTCGTCGCCCAGTTCCGGGGGAGCCCCGCCTTCCAGGTCGTGCGCAACTTCGCCGACCGGCGCGAGCTCGCCGACTCGATCGAGAAAGGCGACGTATGGGCCGCGATCGTCGTCCCGCGCACCTTCGCCATCGACCTCGCGCGCGGCGCCGGGCGCATCCAGCTGATCCTCGACGGCACCGACGCGAACAGCGCGCGGCTGGTGCGCAACTACGTGCTCGCGCTCGTGGGCGGCTACGCGCAGACGCTCTCCGGCTCGCCCGCCTACATCGACGTCGACGCGCGCACCTGGTTCAACGAGTCGCACGAGAGCCGCTACGCGATCGTGCCCGGGGTGATCGTGCTGGTGATGTCCACGATCGGCGCCCTCATGACCGCGCTCACCATCGCGCGCGAGATGGAGCTCGGCAACCTCGTGATGCTGCGCACCACGCCGCTCACGCGCGGCGAATTCCTCGTCGGGAAGCTGCTGCCGTACTTCTTCGTCGGCATGGCGGACGTGCTCGCGGCCGTCGCCGCCTCGGTCTTCGTCTTCGACATCCCGCTGCGCGGCTCGGTCGGCGCCATCGCCTCGGTCTCCGCGCTCTTCCTGCTGGTCGTGATGTGCCAGGGCGCCCTCATCTCCATCGTCTCGGGCAACCAGATGCTCGCGAGCCAGCTCGTCCAGGTCACCACGTTCCTGCCCTCGTTCCTGCTCTCCGGCGCGATCTACGCGATCGGCAACATGCCGCTGTGGCTGCAGGACATCACCCTCGCCTTCCCGGCGCGCTACTACGTCGAGCTCTCGAAGTCGATCTTCCTCAAGGGCATCTCGCCGCTCGTGCTGTGGCCGTCGGTGGCGGCGCTCTGCGCGATCCTCGCGCTGCTCGCGGCGATCCTGTACCGGCGCGCCGCACGGCTGGGGCTCGCGCAATGAGCGGGTTCCTCGGCGGGGCGTGGCGGCGGCTCGCGGCCCTCATGCGCAAGGAGTTCGTGCAGCTCCTGCGCGACCCGCGCATGCGCTTCATGCTCGTGGTGCCGCCGGTCGTGCAGCTCTTCATCTTCGGGTATGCGGCGACTTTCGAGGTGCGGCACGCCGACATCGCGGTGGTCGACCGAGACGGCGGACCGGAGGTGCGCGAGGTGATCGCAGCGATCGACGCGGCGCACCATTACACGCTGCGCTTCCTCGGCTCCATCGACGCGGCGAGCGCGCTGATGGACCGGGGCAGGATCGGCGTCATCGTCCAGGTCCCGCCGCGCTTCTCGACCGACCGCCGCATCGAGCTCATCGCCGACGGCTCGGACCCCAACACGGCGCAGCTCGTGCAGGCCGAGCTCGCGCAGGTGATCGCGACCTACGGCGCCTCCCAGGCGCAATACGTCCCGCCGCTCACGGTGGAGGAGCGCGCGTGGTTCAATCCCAACCTGGAGGACCACTGGTTCTTCATCCCCGGCATCATGGCGAACGTGCTGTTCGTCGCCACCATGATGCTCACGGCGATGATGGTGGTGCGCGAGCGCGAGGTCGGGACGCTCGAGCGGCTGATGGTGACGCCCGTGGGGCGCCTCGAGTTCCTGGTCGCGAAGATGGTTCCCGTGGCGTGCGTGGGACTCTTCGACGTCGGCTTGATCGCCTTCATGGCCGTGGCCTGGTTCGACGTGCCGCTGCGTGGCGGGATCGTCGCGCTGGCCCTCGCGAGCCTGCTGGTGCTCCTCAGCACGCAGGGGCTCGGGCTCCTCGTCTCGACCTACGCGGCGACGCAGCAGCAGGCGATGCTCTCCTCCATGTTCTACATCATGCCGATGGTGGTGCTGTCGGGATTCGCGTTCCCGATCCGCAACATGCCCGAGGCGGTGCAGCTGCTCACGTGGGTCGATCCCCTGCGCTATTATCTCGTCGTGGTGCGCGACATCTTCCTCAAGGGCATGGGCCTCGGCGACCACCCCTTCGAGTTCGCGATGATGCTGGTGCTCGGATGCACGGCGATCGGCGCGAGCGCGCTGCGCCTGCGTTAGCGGAACCGCCGGAGCCGCCGAGGAATCCAACGAGTACCCACGCCCCGCCTTCCAGGAGATCCCCATGAACCGCATCCGCCTCGCCGGCGCCCTCCTCGGCGCCGCAATCCTCGGTCTCGGCATCCCGGCCGCCGCGCAGATGTACGGGCCGCCCCCCGGGCCTCCCGGCGGTCCCGGAATGAGCGGCGGGTACGGGCAGCCGCCATACGGGCAGCCGCAATACGGGCAGCCGCCGTACGGGCAGTCGTCGTACGGGCCGCCATCGGAAGCGAGCGTGGAGCAGAACCTCGCGAGCCTCCACAGCCGCCTCTCGGTCACGCCGCAGCAGGAGCCCGCATGGCAGGGATTCGCGGGCGCGGTGCGCCAGCAAACGCAGCAGGTGCAGTCGGTCCGCGGCACCCTCTCGCATCCGGGAGCCACCGCCCCCCAGCGGCTCGACCAGATGGCGCAGCTCGCGCGGCAGCGCGCCGCCGGAATGACGGCGGTCGCGCAGGCGATGACCAAGCTCTACGCCGTCCTCGACGCGAACCAGCGCTCGATGATCGACGAGGAGTTCGCCGCCCCGCCGCCTCCCGGGATGGCCGGCGGCCCGCCGCCGCGCTGATTCGCCTTCGCGCGCCGCAACGGGTCCGCGGCGATCGGCCGACGCGCAACGCGCGGCGGGTCGATCAGGACGCCTCGTCCCAAAGCTCGGCGCAGAAGCGCAGGAACGTTCCCGAGGACACCATCGGCGTGACCGCCTCGATGTCGGTCGCGAGGAAGCGGTCGCCATCGAGGTGCGGCGCGATCGACCGGACCAGCGCGTGCGCCTCCTCGAGCGGCGCGGAGCTGCGCAGCGGCCGCCGGAAATCGATGCCCTGCGCGGCGGCGAGGAGCTCGATCGCGACGATCGTCGCGGTGTTCTCCGCCATCTCCCCGAGGCGCCGCGCGGCGAAGGTCGCCATGGAGACGTGGTCCTCCTGGTTCGCGGACGTCGGCAACGAGTCGACGCTCGCCGGATGCGCGAGCGACTTGTTCTCCGAGGCGAGCGCCGCCGCGGTGACGTGCGCGATCATGAAGCCGGAATTGAGGCCGCTCGCGGCGGTGAGGAACGGCGGCAGGTCCGAGATCGTCGCGTCGATGAGGAGCGCGATCCGCCGCTCGGAGAGCGCCCCGGTCTCGGCGATGACGAGCGCGAGCTGGTCGGCGGCGAGCGCCACCGGCTCGGCGTGGAAGTTGCCGCCGGACAGGAGCTCGCCGGTGGGCGGGAAGACGAGCGGATTGTCGGTCACGCCGTTCGCCTCGATGAGCAGCGTGCGCGCCGCGCACTCCATCACGTCGTGGCATGCGCCCATCACCTGCGGCTGGCAGCGCAGGCTGTAGGGATCCTGCACCTTGGCATCGCCCGTGAGGTGCGAGGCGCGGATGGCGCTCGCGGCGAGGAGCCGCCGGTACGCAGCGGCGAGCCGCATCTGCCCGGGATGGCCCCGGACCTCGTGGATGCGCGGATCGAACGGCCCGTCGCTGCCCTTCGCCGCATCGACCGACATCGCGCCCGCGACCACCGCGGCCGCGAACACGTTGCGCGCGGCGAAGAGCCCGTGCAACGCGAGCGCGGTCGAGACCTGCGTGCCGTTGAGGAGCGCGAGGCCTTCCTTGGGCGCGAGCGAGAGCGGCTCGAGGCCGGCCGCGGCGAGCCCTTCCCGCGCGCTCATCAAGCGTCCGGCCTTGCGCATCTCGCCCAATCCCAGGAGCGCCGCCGCCATGTGCGCGAGCGGAGCGAGGTCTCCGGATGCGCCCACCGACCCTTTCGACGGGATGCACGGATAGACCTCGGCGTCGAGCAGCGCGAGGATCGCGTCGACCACGCACGGGCGCACACCGGAGAAGCCGCGCGCGAGGCTCGCCACCTTGAGCAGCAGCACGAGCCGCACGACCTCGTCGGGAAGCGGCGGACCGACGCCCACGCTGTGCGAGAGGATGAGGTTGCGCTGCAGCTGCTCGAGGTCGTCGCGCGGGATCTGCGTCTGCGCGAGCTTGCCGAAGCCGGTATTGATGCCGTAAGCCGGCGCGCCCGATTCCACCATGCGGGCGACGGCCTCGGCGCCGCGGGCGATGCCTTCGCGAGACGCGCCGTCGAGCTCGAGCCGCTGGTGCGAGCGCTCGAAGTGCCGAAGCTGGCCGAGCGTCAGCTGGCCGGGAACGAGCCGCATGCGAATCAGCGCGGGTTCATCGCGGGCATCGGCGGAATCTAATGGCCGTGCGCGCGACGGTCAAGCGCGCGTCAGCGGATGGCCGCGTAACCGCGGCTCACCGCCTCCCGGGCCATCGCCTCGAGCACCGCGTAGGACGCGGGATCGGGCGCCACGAACCGCTCGACGCACGTCGCGGCGAGGAGCGGCGCGTAGGCGGGCCGCTCGTGGGCGTGGAAGAGCACCTTGCGCAAGGAGGCGACCACGCCCGACGAAACCTGCGGTGCCGCGACGAGCGGCGGGATCGGCGTCCACGGCGTCGTCGTGATCGAGCGCACGTCGTCGAGCGCCCCGGGCTCGTGATGCCGCAAAAGGTCGAGCCAGAAGCCGTCGAGCGCCACGACGTCCACGACTCCCCCGCGCAGCGCCTCGAGCGCGAGGGCCGGCGTGCCGAGCGGACCGGCGACCGACGAGAACAACGTGCGGCGATCCCGGGCCGAGTACTGCGCGAGCGATGCGCGCGGCGCGTTGAACCCCGACTGCGAATCCATCGACATCCAGCCGAAGCGCGCGCCGAACGTGTCCTCCAGCGACGCCCAGCCGCTGCCGGCGCGGACGAGGAATTCGCTGCAATAGCGCGGCTCCCCTTCGTAGCGCGGCGGCGTGGGCACGGGCACGGCGAGCGCCTGCATGCGAGGCCGCGCCCGCGCGAAGGGCCAGCCGCACATGAACGCGCAGCAGAGATTCTCCCGAGCCCAAAGGTCCGCGATCGGCCGGGGCGCTCCGTGGTCGATCATCTCGACCTCGACACCCGCGTCGCGGAAGACCCGGCCGAAGAGCGCACGCCACGCCGCCGCCGCGCCCGGCGAGGCGTCGTACATGCGGAAGGATGTGACGAGCAGGCTATTCAAGGCGACGACGCAACTCCGCCTTGGAGATCTTACCGATCGCAACGCGCGGAAAATCGTCGACCACCAGGACGTCGCGCGGCACCTTGAAGCGGGCGAGCTGCACACGGCACGCCGCCAGGACGCGCTCGACGAACCCGGCATCGCGCCCGGCCTCGTCGGCCATCACGAAGGCCACGGGCACTTCCCCCAGCACAGGATCGCGCCGCGCGACCACCGCGACCTCGCGCACGCCCTTCACTGCCGCGATGACGCGCTCGACCTCCGGCGCGGCGACGTTCTCGCCGCCCACCTTGATGACGTCCTTGGTGCGGTCGATGAACTCGATGGTGCCGTCCTCCCGCACCTTCACGCGGTCGCCCGTGCGGAAAAGGCCCTGCTCGTCGAACGCGGCTTGCGTGGCGGCGGGATCGTCGACGTATTCGAGGAATATCGAGACGCCGCACTCGCCGCCCACGCGCAGCTCGCCCGGCTCGCCCGGCGCACACGCGCGGCCATTCTCGTCTACGACGGCGATCCGATAGCCGACGGAGGGCCGCCCGATCGTGCGCGGCGTCTGGGCGAGCGAGGGATCGCCGACGAGGCCCATCGTCACGATCTCGGTCATGCCCCACCAGCCCATGAGCTTCACGCCGAAGAGCTTCTCGTAGTCGCTGGAGTAGAACGCGTGGCCCCACATGCGGAAATGGTGCCCGGGGGGAATCGGCTGGCGCGCAAGCACCGCCGTGCAGAACGGGACCATGGAGGCCCAAGTGCAGCGATGCTCGACCGCCGCATCCCAGAAGCGCGATGCGGAGAAGCGCGGCTGCAGCACGCACGAGGCGCCCGACCAGATGGCAGGCAGCACCGACCAGGTGAGCGCGACCACGTGAAAGAGCGGAAGGAAGACGAGGTGGACGTCGTCCGAGCGCAGGCCTTCCTGCAGCACGCCCATCCTGGCACCCCAGAGCACATTTGCCTGCGTCCACACGACGCCTTTCGGTCGCGATGTAGTGCCCGACGTGAACAGGATCGCCGCCGGATCCGAGGAGCCCACTTCGACCCGCGGCATCGGCTGCGCCAGGAGCTCACCGAAACTCGCGTCCGTCACCATCCACTGCGAGGTCACCGCGGCCTCGATCGCCGCGAGCAAGCGGGCCTGGGTGACGAGTCCCACAGCGCGCGTGCGCTCGAGGAAATATGCGAGCTCGGGTGCGGTCGACGCCGCGTTCACCGGCACGCACACGGCTCCCAGCCACGCGCATGCGAAGAACGTGAGCAGGACCTCGGGGCAGTTCTCCATGAGGACTACGACGCGGTCGCCGCGCTTCACGCCGCGCTGGGCGAGCCCGCTGGCGACCCGCGCGACGTCGTGCGCGAACTCGCCATAGGTCCACCGCCGCGACCGTCCCTCGAACGGCGCCCACGTGAGGAACGTGCGCTCGCGCGAGAGTGCCGCACGCGTCTCGAGAAGCTGCGCCACGCTCTGGCGCTCGAAGGGATGCATCGCGCTCAGTCCGCGTGGATGCCGAGCTCGCGGATCACCCGCGACCAGTAGTGCACGTCGTGTTGGACGCGTTCGGCGACCTTTTCGGGCGCGTCGGATGAAGGATGCAATCCCTGCTTGCGCAGCAGCTCCGCGACGCGCGGCGTTTGCGTGGCGGCCACGATCTCACGATTAAGCTGCTGCACGAGGTCCTTGGGCGTCTTCGCCGGCGCGAAAACGATGATCCACCAGTGCACCGGTCGGAAGCCCTTCACGCCCGATTCCGCCACCGTGGGCAGGTCCGGCAAGAGCGGCGTGCGCTCTGCGGAGGCTACGGCGAGCGCGCGCACTTTGCCGGCCTTCACCTGCGGGAGCGCCAGGCCCGCGGGCACGAAGCCGAACGTCACGCGGCCCGCGAGCAGCGCATTGAGTTGCTCGGGCGCGCCCTTGTGCGGGATGTGCAGAGCCTTCGTGCCCGCCTCGCGATTGAAGAGCTCGCCCAGCAGGTGGCCGGGCCCGCCGTTGCCCGACGAGCTGAAGTTGGCTTGATCCGGGTGCGCGCGCATCCACGCGACGAGGTCCTGCACCGACTTCGCCGGGGAATCGGCGGGAACGATCAGCAGGTTGTCGCCGCCGTCGCCGAGCATCGCGACGGGGACCAGGTCCTTGAGCGGATCGTACGGCACGGAGCTCACGAGCGACGGGGTGGCCACGATCGGTGGATCGATCGTCGAGAGCAGCGCGTAGCCATCGGGCTGCGCGCGCGTGACGGACGTGACTGCGAGGATTCCGCCGGCGCCCGGCTTGTTCTCGATCACCACGGGGGCGTCGTGCAGGCGCTCTCGCAATTTGTCGAATACGAGCCGCGTCACGGCGTCGAGCGGTCCCCCGGCCGGCCCCGAGACCACGACGGTCACCGTCTTGTCGGGATAATCGGCGCTCGCCGGAACGGCGATGAGGGCGAGCGACGCCACGAATGAGCAGAGCAGGATGATGGCACGACGCATGATCTCTCCTGTAGTAAGGTCAGTCGAAGTATCGGTCGGGATGGAAGCGCGGATCGGGGTCGCCCGCCACGCGCAGCACGCCGCTCGCGCGCGCGACGGGGCCCTCGCCCGCGATCTCGAGCAGCGCCGATGTGAACGCGACGTGGCCCGTTACGCATAGCACCTCGAGGCGGCCCTCGAGCCACGCGCCGTTCGGCGCCGGTGCCAGGAAATCGCAGCTCATCGAGACGGTCGGCAGGAAGCGCGACTGGCCGGACTGGATGTTCGTGCCGGCGGTGAGCAGCACGTCGCACAGCGTGGCAATCATGCCGCCGTGGCACACGCCCGCGGCGTTGCAGTGACGGTCCTCGACGCGCAAGCCGAGCACGAAGCGCCCGCCCTCGCGCAGGCCGTAAAAGGGGCCGTTCGCCTCCATGAAGC
Organism: Usitatibacter sp.; assembly: GCA_035516915.1. Taxonomy (GTDB): domain Bacteria; phylum Pseudomonadota; class Gammaproteobacteria; order Burkholderiales; family Usitatibacteraceae; genus Usitatibacter. Next base: position 10,520 of record DATIZV010000174.1, read on the forward strand.
CGCTCGAGGGCAGGCGCAGGCGCTGGAACCCTGCGGGCGTCAAGGCCGTAGAATCGCGCAATGAAGACACCGATCGACTTCTACTTCGATTTCGTCTCGCCGTACGGCTACCTGGGCTCGACCCAGGTCGAGGGCCTCGCCGCGGCCTACAGGCGCACGGTGGAATGGCGGCCGTTCCTGCTCGGCGTGACCGTGATGAAAGTCATGGGGCTCAAGCCCCTCATGGAGACGCCGCTCAAGTCGGACTACGTTCGTCTCGACAAGGCGCGCATGGCGAGCCTGCTGGGCGTCGCGCTCGCCTCGCCCGACATGAAGGGAGCGAATTCCATCGCGGCCTCGCGCGCCTTCTACTGGCTGAAGGACCGCGATCCCGCGCTCGCGGTGACCTTCGCGAAGCGCCTCCTTCATCGCCTGTGGGTGGAAGGGCGGGAGACCACGACGCCCGATGCGGTGGCGGACGAGGCGCAGTCCCTGGGCGTCGGGCGCGCGCAGCTCCTCGAAGCCATCGCAAGCGACGCCGTGAAGGACCAGCTGCGCGCCGAGGTCGACGCGGCCATCGCGCGCGGCGTTTTCGGCTCGCCCTTCTTCATCGTGGACGAACAGCCGATCTGGGGGGTCGACCGGCTCTGGATGCTGGAGCACTGGCTCGAGTACGGTCACTGGAAGCCGGTCGCCCGCTAGCTCACGCGAAGCGCAGCGTCTGGCCCACGGCCTGCCGCTTCGCCTTCGCGAGCAGCGCGTGGCCGAGGGCGATGTCGCTCGTGCTCAGTCCCCGGTGCCAGAAGAGGATCGTCTCGTCGTCGCGCTCGCGGCCCGGCCGGAGCCCCGCGACGATCTGGCCCAGCTCGGCGTGCAGGTTGCCCTCGTTCAGGCGGCCGGAATCGACGTGCGGGCGCAACGCGCCGAACGGCAATCCCTTGCGGCACTGGCCCCAGTCGTCCACCACCATCTTGTCCATGATGTCGGTGAGCGAAAGCTCGACCGCGCTCATCGTGCCGTAGGGAACGACCAGGGCGCCGCGCCCGATCCATTCCGTCCTGAGGAGCGGCTGGGGCTCGGGCAGGCGCGAGGCCTCCACCACGATGTCCGCGCCGCGCACGCACGATTCCCAGTCGTCGGTGGCGCGCACCGGCTTGCCCAGGTCGCGGGCGAGGCGCGCGGCGAAGGCGTTGCGGCTCTCGGCGCGCCGGGAGTGCACGCGGATCTCGTCGAAATCGAACAGGCGATCGAGGAGGCGCACGTTCCAGTACGCCGTGCCGCGCGCGCCCACGTGGCCCAGCACCTTCGACCCCCTGCGCGCGAGGTGCTTCGCCCCGATCGCGGTCATCGCCCCGGTGCGCATGTCCGTGATCGAGGTCGCGTCGATCACCGCGAGCGGCATGCCGGTCGCGGGATCGAAGAGGTTGAGGACCGCCATCTCCGAGGGCAGGCCGTGCTTGTAGTTGTCGACGAAGTCGCTCACCACCTTCACGCCCGCGACGCCGAGCGGCTTCACGTACCCGCGCAGGACGTTGAAGTGTCCCTTGGCGGAGGACTCGGGCACGAGGTGCACGCGCGGCTCGATCACCGTCTCGCCGCGGCCCTGCGCGCCGAGCGACGCCTCCACCGCGGCGAGGATCTCGTCGTCGGTGAGCGCGAGGCGCTCGACGTCGGGGCCGTTCAGGTAGGTGATGTCGATGCGCTTCATTCCACGTGGATGTTCGCGCGCCGGACGATGTCGCCCCACTTCTTGCTCTCGGAATCGATCACCGCCTGGAACTGCTGCGGCGTATCGCCGACGGGCTCGAGGCCGAATCCCTCGAGCTTCTTCACCACGTCCGGCTGGTTGAGGGCCCACACCAGGTCGTCGTGGATCTTTTGCACGACGTCGGGAGGAGTGCCGGTCTTCGCGACGATGCCGTACCACGAGGTCACGTCGAAGCCGGGAAAACCGCTCTCGGCGATCGTCGGCACGCCGGGCAGCGCCGCGAGGCGATGCGGGCCCGCGACCGCCAGCGCGCGCAGCTTCCCGGTCTTCACCTGCTGCACGATCGCGGAGACGCCCGAGAACATGAGCTGCACCTGGCCGCCGAGGAGGTCGTTCACCGCGGGCGCGATTCCCTTGTAGGGAACGTGGACCATCCGGATGCCGGCGTCGAGGTTCAGCAGCTCGCCGGCGAGGTGCGCGCCGCTCCCGGCGCCGGGCGAGGCGAAGTTGAGCTTGCCGGGATTCGCCTTCGCATAGGCGATGAACTCCTGGAACGTCTTCGCAGGCACCGACGGGTTCACGACGAGCACGTTCGGCACGTTCGCGAGGAGCGTGACCGGCTGGAAATCGCGCGCGGTGTCGAACGTCAGGTGCTTGAACAGCGTCGGGTTGACGGTGAGGTTGCCGGTCGGGGCGAGCCCGAGCGTATAGCCGTCCGCGGGCGCCTGCGCGACGAACGCCATGCCGATGTTGCCCGAGGCGCCGGGCTTGTTCTCGACCACCACCGACTGCCCCCACTTCTGCGAGAGCTTCTCGCCCAGCATGCGCGGCAGGAGATCGGCCGGGCCGCCCGCGGGAAACGGCACGATGATGTACACGGTGCGCGACGGAAACGTGTCCTGCGCGGCCGCGACGAGGGAGATGCCGAGGAAGAGCGCGGCGAGTCCCGCGCGCTGAAGCAGTCGAGTCATGTGGGCTCCTGTTATGGATGTGAATTGCGTCGCGTTGCGAAGGCACGCCGCTCGAGCCTCGACGCGGCGCGGAACCTTCGACCTTCCGGGATCTCGATATCGGGATCTCGAGCTCCTAGTCGATCATCGGCAGGTCAAGGCCCTCCCTTTTTGCGCAGGCGATGGCCGCTTCGTATCCCGCGTCGGCGTGGCGCATCACGCCGCTCGCGGGGTCGTTGCGCAGCACGCGGCCGAGGCGCACGCGCGCCTCCGGCGTGCCGTCGCAGACGATCACCACGCCCGCATGCTGCGAGTACCCCATGCCGACGCCGCCGCCGTGGTGGATCGAGACCCAGGTGGCGCCGCCCGCGGTGCCGAGGAGCGCGTTGAGGAGCGGCCAGTCGGAAACGGCGTCGCTGCCGTCGCGCATCGCCTCGGTCTCCCGGTTGGGGCTCGCGACCGAGCCGGAGTCGAGGTGGTCGCGTCCGATCACGATGGGCGCCTTGAGCTCGCCCTTCGCGACCATGTCGTTGAAGGCCTGGCCGACGCGCGCCCGGTCGCCCACGCCGATCCAGCAGATGCGCGCGGGCAGCCCCTGGAACCGGATCCGCTCGCGCGCCATGTCGAGCCAGTTGTGCAGGTGCGCGTCGCCGGGAATCAGCTCCTTCACCTTCGCGTCGGTGCGGTAGATGTCCTCGGGGTCCCCGGAGAGCGCCACCCAGCGGAACGGTCCCTTGCCTTCGCAGAAGAGCGGGCGCACGTACGCGGGCACGAAGCCGGGGAAATCGAACGCGTTCTCGACGCCCTCGTCCTTCGCCATCTGGCGGATGTTGTTGCCATAGTCGACGACCGCCGCGCCGCGCTTCTGGAGCTCGAGCATGGCGCGCACCTGCACCGCCATCGAGCGCTTCGCCGCCTTCATGACGCCCTCGGGATCGCCGATGCGGCGCGCCTTCCATTCGTCGAGGCTCCAGCCGATCGGCAGGTAGCCGTTGAGCGGATCGTGCGCCGAGGTCTGGTCGGTCACCGCGTCGGGCACGACGCCACGCTTCGCGAGCGCCGGAAACACCTCGCCGGCGTTCCCGAGGAGGCCCACCGAAACCGCGCGGCCGGTGCGCTTCGCGTCCTCGACGATGCCGAGCGCCTCCCCGAGGCTGCTCGCCTTGCGATCCAGGTATCCGGAGCGCACGCGCATGTCGATGCGCGATTCGTCGCATTCCACGGCGATCATCGAGAAGCCCGCCATCGTCGCGGCGAGGGGTTGCGCCCCGCCCATGCCGCCGAGGCCGCCGGTGAGGATCCAGCGTCCCTTCGGGTCGCCGCCGAAATGGCGGTCCGCCATGGCGAAGAACGTCTCGTAGGTGCCCTGCACGATGCCCTGCGAGCCGATGTAGATCCACGAGCCGGCGGTCATCTGGCCGAACATCATGAGGCCGCGGCGATCGAGCTCGTTGAAGTGCTCCCACGTCGCCCAGTGCGGGACGAGGTTCGAATTGGCGAGCAGCACGCGCGGCGCATCGGGATGCGTCTTGAAGACGCCGACGGGCTTGCCGGACTGGATGAGCAGCGACTCGTCGTTCTCCAGGCGCTCGAGCGTCGCGAGGATGCGGTCGAAGCATTCCCAATTACGCGCCGCGCGGCCGATGCCGCCATACACCACGAGGTCCTCCGGGTGCTCGGCGACCTCCGGGTCGAGGTTGTTCTGGATCATCCGGTACGGCGCCTCCGTGAGCCAGCTCTTGCAGGTGCGCTCGCCGCCCCGCGGCGCCCTCACCACGCGCTCGGCGTGGCGCGTCCAGTTCACTCGGTCGTTCATGCTCGGCTCCTCGAATGGGCGGCGGCCCGGCCGACCTGGACGTAGCTTCCCAGGCGGTAGCGGCTACCGGGATGCACCAGGCGCGCGAAGGTGGCGACGCGTCCCCGCGACCAGGTGCGGCGGTTGATCTGCAGGCAGGCCTCGGGCGAGCGCACCTGCAGCCAGCGCGCGACCTGCGACGTGGGGAGGACGGCCTCGATCACGTGCTCGATCGACTCGATCGGCGCGATGCCCGAGAGGTAGGCGTTGGGGGTCGTGCGCGTGAAGTCCTGCTCGAGGTAGCGCGGCGCGACCGCCGGATTGGTGAAGCGCTCCTCGAGCTGCACCGGCACCGCGTTGTCGAGGTGCACGATGATCGAATGGAACACCCTCGCGCCGGGAGCGAGGCCGAGGTACATGGCCACCGGCTCGCTCGCGGCCACCTCCTCGAGCTTGAGGACGCGGCTGCCGTAGCTGTGGCCGCGCTCGGCGATCTCCTCGGCGATGTTGCGCACCTCGAGCATCGAGAGGAGCGGCTTGCGGTCGGCGACGAAGGTGCCGAGGCCCTGGCTCCTCACGAGGTAGCCTTCCTGCACGAGATCGAGCAGCGCGCGGCGCGCGGTCATGCGCGACACCTCGAACTCGGCCGCGAGCTGGTTCTCGGAGGGGACGCGGCTCGCGACCTTCCAGGCTCCCGACTCGATGCGCCCCACCACGTGCCGCTTGATGCGGGCGTAGGGCGCGATGTGCGGGGTGACGGACATGGGCTTGACTGTACTTGTCTATACAAGTAGCGTCAACACCCATGGACCTGGTGATCACGGACCTGCGGCTCGCCACCATGGAGCCCGGCGGCGCCGCGTACGGCGAGGCGCCGTTCGACGCGATCGCGTTCCGTGCCGGGCGGATCGCGTGGATGGGTCCGGCCGCGCAGGCTCCGCCGTCGGCGAAGCGCGTCGAAGCGCGCGGGCGCTGGGCCACGCCCGGCCTCGTCGACTGCCACACGCACCTCGTCTATGCCGGCAACCGCGCGCACGAGCTGGAGATGCGCCTCGCCGGGAAAAGCTACGAGGAGATCGCGCGCGCGGGCGGCGGGATCGCCTCCACCGTGCGCGCCACGCGCGGCGCCTCGGAGGAGGAGCTGGTCGCGCTCGCGCTGCCGCGCCTGCGCCGGCTCGCCGAGGACGGCGTCACGGTCGCCGAGGTCAAGTCGGGCTACGGGCTCGACCTCGAGGCGGAGCTGCGGATGCTGCGGGCGGCGCGGCGCCTTGCGACCGAGCTTCCGGTCACGGTGCGCACCACGTTGCTCGCCCTGCACGCGCTCCCCGGCGAATACGCGGGCCGCGCCGACGACTACGTCGACTTCGCCTGCGAGGCGCTCCTGCCCGCGGCCGCGGCGGAAGGCCTCGCCGATGCCGTCGACGCGTTCTGCGAGCGCATCGCCTTCAGCGCGGCGCAGGTCGAGCGCCTCTTCCGCGCCGCGGGCGCGCGCGGTCTTCCGGTGAAGCTGCACGCCGAGCAGCTTTCCAACCAGCAGGGCGCGCGGCTCGCCGCGAAGTACCACGCCCTCTCCGCCGACCACCTGGAGCATCTCGACGAGCCCGGCGTCGCGGCGATGGCCGGGGCGGGAACCGTCGCCGTGCTCCTTCCCGGCGCCTTCGTGTTCCTGGGCGAGAAGCGGCTTCCGCCCGTCGCCTCGCTGCGCGAGCATCGCGTGCCGATCGCGCTCGCCACCGATCACAATCCCGGCACGTCGCCCTACACCTCGCTGCTGCTCATGCTGAACCTCGCGTGCGCCGCCTTCCGCCTCACGCCCGAAGAGGCGCTCGCAGGCGTGACTCGCGAAGGGGCGCGCGCGCTCGGGATGCAGCGCAGCCACGGGACGCTCGCGGTCGGCAAGTCGGCCGACGTGGTCCTGTGGGACGTCGAGCATCCCGCCGAGCTCGCGTACAGCTACGGGACCCATCGTCCCGCTGCGGTGTACCGCGCCGGCGTCGAGGTCGGAAACGCATGAGGCTGCACGCGGCCGCGGCGTTGCTGCCGCAGGGCTGGGCGCGCGAGGTCGCGATCGAAATCGACCCCGCGGGCCGCATCGCCGCCGCGAACGCCGGCGCGCGCAGCGAGGCCTCGGCCGAGCGCATCGCGGGCTTCGTCGTGCCCGGCATGCCGAACGTGCACTCGCACGCATTCCAGCGCGTCATGGCGGGGCTCGCCGAACGGCGCACGCAGGCCGGCGACGGCTTCTGGAGCTGGCGCGACCTGATGTATCGCTTCGCCTCTCGCATCACGCCGGCGCAGATGCGCGACGTCGCCGCATGGCTCTACGTGGAGATGCTCAGGGCGGGATTCACGTCGGTCGCCGAGTTCCACTACGTCCATCACGACGTCGACGGCCGGCCCTACGCCGACCCGGCGGAAACGTCGCATCGCATCGTCGATGCCGCGCACGCCTCCGGCATCGCGCTCACGCACCTTCCGGTGCTGTACCGGCACTCGGGGTTCGGGTCGAAGGCGCCGCTGCCCGCGCAGCGGCGTTTCGTCCATTCGACCGACGGCTACCTGCGGCTCCTCGAGGCGCTCCTGCGGCGCTACGGCGCGAGCCGCGACGTGCGCGTGGGCCTCGCGTTCCACTCGCTTCGCGCGGTGGATCCGGCATCGATCGACGAGTCGCTCGCGGCGCTCGCGCGCCTCGACCCGCGATCGCCCGTGCACATCCACGTCGCGGAACAGCAGAGCGAAGTCGAGGATTGCGTGGCGCAGCTCGGCAGGCGCCCCGTGCGCTGGCTCCTCGAGCACGCGCGTCCGGACCCGCGCTGGTGCCTGGTCCATGCGACGCACCTCGACGAGGACGAGATGCGCGCGCTCGCCGCGAGCGGCGCGGTGGCGGGCCTGTGCCCCACGACCGAAGCGAACCTCGGCGACGGCGTCTTCCCGGCATCCGGCTATCTCGCGGAGGCGGCGCCGGGACGCTTCGGCATCGGCACCGACAGCCACGTCGAGGTCTCGGTCGCCGCGGAGCTGCGCATGCTCGAGTACTCGCAACGCCTCGTCCTCCACGCGCGTTGCGTCCTCGCCTCGGGCCGGCAACCCTCCACCGGGCTGAGGCTCTTCGTCGAT
>DATIZV010000175.1:0-2369 GCA_035516915.1 Usitatibacter sp.
AGACGAAGTGATCGAGTGAGGCTCGCGCCCCGCCCCGGCCGGTCCTGAGCGAGCCCCCGGCGCCAGGATTGCCTTGCAATCCGCCGCCGCCAGCGGGCAGACTCGGATCATGCGCGAGATCGTGCTGGACACCGAGACCACCGGCCTCGACCCCGAGGCCGGGCACCGGATCATCGAGATCGCCTGCGTCGAGCTCATGAACCACGTGGCGACCGGCCGGGTCTTCCACTCGCTCGTCGATCCCGAGCGCGAGGTGACGGAGGAAGCCTTCGAGGTGCACGGCATCTCCACGGACGCGCTCACGGGGAAGCCGCGCTTCGCGGAGATCGCCGGCGAGTTCCTGGACTTCATCGCCGGCGATCCGCTCGTGATCCACAATGCCGAGTTCGACTTGGGCTTCGTCAACATGGAGCTCCGGCGCTGCGAGCTGCCGCCGCTCGATCTCCCCTGCGTCGACACGGTGCTGCTCGCGCGCAAGCGCTTTCCGGGCTCGCCCGCGAGCCTCGACGCGCTCTGCCGCCGCTTCGCGATCGACCTGAGCGCGCGCCAGAAGCACGGCGCGCGGCTCGACGCGGAGCTCCTCGCCGCGGTCTATCTCGAGCTCATCGGCGGGCGCCAGCCCGGACTCGAATTCTTGGGCGATGCGGCCGCGCGCGGCGCGGGACTGCGGCGCGAGCGCGCGGCTCGCCCGGCCCGCCCGCACGCGCCGAGCGAGTCCGAGCTGGAGCGGCACCGGGCCTTCCTTGCGAAGCTGAAGGCCCCGCTCTGGACCCAGAGCGAGTGAGCCCCGGCGGTCGGAGCCGCTTTCCGTGAGCGAGCGCGAGGACCATGCGAGGCGCAGGACGCGGCGCGGAGCGCAGTACCGTAGCCTGATCGCGCCCATTGCTTTCACGGTGGCGCTGCTGGCGCTCATCGCGCTCTCGCTGGAGGAGCTCGGGATCTATCTCGGCGTCGTTCTCTTCGGCTCCGTCGGGCTTCTCGTCGCCGTCTTCCACCTCGCCTTTCCCGGCAGCCGCTTCTTCACCTTCGCCTTCGCCAATCTCATCGGCATCTACGCCGTCGTCTTCGGCTTCTTCCTCGAGGTGCATTTCCGCGAGGTCGACCGCGCCGTCGTGATCGCGGGGTTCGTGGCGCCGCTGCTGGCGTTTCTCGTGGGCGTGCTGTGGCGGCGCCACGTCATCCGCGCGATCGTGTTCTCGACGGAGCTGCGCGAGGAGCGCCGCTTCGGCCGCGCGCTCTTCTGGCTCGTCCCGGTCTTCGTCGTGGGCGGGCTCACCTTTCTCATCCCCGAGGGCGGCCTGAGCGCGGCGGTCCTCGACGCGATCTTCCTCGCGGCCATGGGGACCATTGCCCTGATCGTTCTGGTGGCGAGCCGGGACGTCGCGATCTTCCTCCTCGACACGGGCCTTCTCTTCGAGGAGTTCTTCGGCCGCGCAACGCGGCTCATCGTGCCGGCCTTCGCCTTCCTCACCTTTTATTCGCTGGTGGTGATCCTGTTCGCGGCGGTGTTCTCCGCCCTAGACCGGCTCACGCAAATCCCGCATTTCCGGATCGACGGCGCGGTGCGGACCATCACCTTCGCGGAGAGCCTCTATTTCTCCGTCACCACTTTGAGCACCGTCGGCTACGGCGACATCTCGCCCGCGACGGGCCTCGCGCGAGTCCTCGTGGGCTTCGAGATCGTGATGGGCGTCCTGCTGCTGATCTTCGGCGTCAACGAGATCATCAACTATTCGCGCGATCGCGGGCGATGAAGGAAGCTGTCAGCTGTCAGCTATCGGCCCCACCATCGCTCTCGCTCTTCGCATCATAGCCGGGCTTGTCCGGACGATGGCGTCGGATGGCGCTGCCGTCACCAGCGACACAAAGCCGATAGCCGCGGGCTGACAGCTTCCCCTTACGCCGTCCCGGCCGGGCTCTGGAGCGCCGCATCCCGCTGCTCCTTGAGCGCCTTCTCGTGCTCGCGGCGCAGGAGCTCCGCGAAGTCGATGGGATTGACGAGGAGCGGGGGGAAGCCGCCGTCGCGCGTGGCGTTCGCGATGATCGCGCGCGCGAAGGGGAAGACGAGCCGCGGCGTCTCCACGAAGACCAGGAGCGGCACCAGCTCCGGCGGCGCGCTCTGGATCGTCACCACCGAGCCGTAGGAGATCTCGATCAGGAACACCGGCTCCTCGCCCTGGCGCGCCTCGGCGCCCACGGTGAGGACGACCTCGAAAGTCTCGGGCCCGAGGTTGCGCGCCTTCACGTCGACGCTCAGATTGACCTCGGGCTGCTGCTGTTGCTGGACCAGCAGCGTCTGCGGCGCGCGCGGGCTCTCGAAGGAGAGGTCCTTGAGGTATTGCGCGCGGATGATGAGCTGATGGGCCGGG
>DATIZV010000176.1:0-7237 GCA_035516915.1 Usitatibacter sp.
CGGCTTGATCCACGCGATGTCGTCGCCGATCGTGGTCACCTTCCAGCCGCGGAACGCGGGCGGCGGGATCATCATCGCGAAGTTGGTCTTGCCGCAGGCGCTCGGAAAGGCGGCGGTGACGTAATGCTTCCTTCCCTCCGGGGACTGCACGCCGAGGATCAGCATGTGCTCGGCGAGCCAGCCCTGCTCGCGGCCCATCACCGAGGCGATGCGCAGCGCCATGCACTTCTTGCCGAGGAGCGCGTTGCCGCCATAGCCGGATCCGAAGGACATGATCTCCTTCGTCTCGGGAAAATGGACGATGTACTTGTGGTCCTTGTTGCACGGCCACGGCACGTCCTCCTCGCCGGGGGCGAGGGGCGCCCCCACCGAGTGCAGGCACGGCACGAAGTCGCCGTCGCCCAGCACGTCGAGGACCTTGCGGCCCATGCGCGTCATGATCTTCATGCTCACCGCGACGTAGGGCGAGTCGGAGATCTCGACCCCGATCTGCGCGATGTGCGAGCCGAGCGGCCCCATGCTGAACGGCATCACGTACATCGTGCGGCCGCGCATCGAGCCGCGGAAGAGCCCGGTGAGGGTGCGCCGCATCTCCTCGGGATCGACCCAGTTGTTGGTCGGGCCCGCATCGTCCTTGGTGCGCGCGCAGATGAACGTGCGGTCCTCGACGCGCGCGACGTCCGAGGGATCGGAGCAGGCGAGGTACGAGTTGGGCCGCAGCCCCGCATTCAACTTCGTGAAGGTGCCGGCGGCGACCAGCTCCGCGCACAGGCGGTCGTACTCGGCGTCCGAGCCGTCGCACCAGTAGATGCGCTCCGGCTGGGTGAGGTCCGCCACTTCCCGGACCCATTTCAGCAGCTTGGCATTGCGCGTGGGCGCGGCGCCCGCCACGGGCGCAGCTTGTGCGTGCATTTGCGGCTCCTCCGATACGGGCGGGCTTTGGAAATCGCGCCGGCCTTGGAACGGCGATTATGGCTGAATTCCGGTTCGGGGCCTCGTTCCGCCGCGCGGTACCCGGGATTGCGCCCCGGTCTCATTTTCCGTACGTGCGGAACTTCTCGACGACCCGATCCATTTCGACCTCGTCCAGCAGCACCGGTTCTCCCACCTGCAGCGCCTGCCAGTAGAGGCGCGCGAGCGACTCGACACGCTCGGCGAGCTCGACCGCTTCCTCCACCGTGGCGCCGATCGCGACCGCGCCGTGGTTGGCGAGGAGGCATGCGCGGCGGCCCTCGAGCGCCGCGAGCGCGCCGTCCGAAAGCGCCTGCGTGCCGAAGGTCGCGTAGCCCGAGCAGCGGATGTCGCTCCCGCCGGCGAAGGCGACCTCGTAGTGGAACGGCGGGATGGGACGGCGCAGGCAGGCGAGCGTGGTGGCGTGGGGAGAATGGGTGTGCGCGACGCCGCCCGCCTCCGGCCGGCGCGCGTAGATGTCGCGATGCAGCCGCCACTCGGACGAGGGCGCGCGCCGGCCGCGTGCCGCGCCGCTCGCGGCCTCGACGAGCACGATGTCCTCCGGCTCCATGCGCTCGTAGGCGAGGCCGGTCGGAGTCACGAGGAAGCCCGCGCCGAAGCGCAGGCTCGCGTTTCCGGAGCGCCCCGGGTTGAGGCCCAGGTCGCGCATCCGTCGGGCGGCGGCGACGAGCCGCTCGCGCGCTTCGCGCTCGTTCACGGCAGGGACGTTTCGGAAAGCCGCGGACGAAGGGCGCGGAGCTCGCGCTCCTCGGCGCGCACCACGCCCTTCTCGGTGACGATGCCGGTCACGAGCGCGGCGGGCGTCACGTCGAAGGCGGGATTCGCGACCGCGGTCGTGGACGGCGCGATGGTCACTTCGGCGAAGCGTCCCTCGGGATCGAGGCCGCGCACGATGCGCACCTCGTCTTCGGCGCGCTCCTCGATCGGGATCTCGCCCATCGCGTCCTCGATGCCCCAGTCGATGGTGGGCGTGGGCACGGCCGCGTAGAAGGGCACGCCGTTCGCGCGCGCGGCGAGCGCCTTGAGGTATGTGCCGATCTTGTTGCACACGTCGCCGCGGCGCGTGACTCGATCCGCGCCGACCAGGACGAGGTCCACCGCGCCGCGCTGCATCAGGTGGCCGCCCGCATTGTCGACGACGAGCGTGTGCGGCACTCCGTGGCTCGCGAGCTCCCACGCGGTGAGGAGACCCTGGTTGCGCGGGCGCGTCTCGTCGACCCACACGTGCACCGGTATGCCGCGGTCGTGCGCCATGAAGATCGGCGCGGTGACGGTGCCCCAGTCGACGGTCGCGATCCAGCCCGCGTTGCAGTGCGTGAGCACGTTCACCGGCCGCTCCTTCGCGGCGTGCTCGCGCTCGAGGATCGCGAGCCCGTGGCGGCCGATCGATTCGTTGAGCGCGACGTCCTCGTCCGCGATCGCCTGCGCCTCGGCCCAGGCGAGCTCCGCGCGCTCCTTGGCGGGCACGCGCGCGAGCCGCTCGCGCACGCGCCCGAGCGCCCACGCGAGATTCACGGCCGTCGGACGCGTCGCGCGCAACATCGCGACCGTGCGTTCGATCGCGGCCTCCGAGGGGTCGCGCGCGACGGCAAGGGCGAGGCCGAAGGCGGCCGCGACGCCGATGAGGGGCGCGCCCCGCACCCGCATGGCGAGGATCGCTTCCGCCATGGCATCGGCCGAGGCGATGGTGCGCGTCTCGAAGACGTGCGGAAGCCGCGTCTGGTCGATGACGTGCACCGCGCCCGGCGCCTCGTCGGCCCAGAGGCTGCGATAATGGCGATCGCCGACTCTCATGCTTCCGATTCTAGCTCGTCGCCTGCTGACCTCCGGCCGATCCGCGCTCGCGCCCCTCGCCGTCGCGCTGGCGCTTTCCGGATGCGCGACGGCCTCGGCGCCGACGCACGTCGCGCAGTACGCGCCCGGGCGCATCCACGGCTACCTGCGCCGCGACGAGCTCCCCGACATGTCGCGGGTGCTTCCCCCTCCGCCCGCACCCGGCTCCGCCGCTTTCGCCGCCGACCTGGAGGCCTACCAATCCGCGAGCCGGCTGCAGGAGACGCCGCGCTGGGCGCTCGCCGCGCGCGATGCGGACCTCGATTTCCCGGCCGCCGACGCGGTCTTCTCCTGCGCGCTCGGCATCCCGATCTCCGAGTCGGCGACGCCGCAGCTGCACCTGCTGCTGCGCCGCACGCTCGTCGACGCGCTCGACGGCACCGATACCACGAAGGACCGATACCGACGCAAGCGCCCGTTCATGGTGACGGGCGATCCCACCTGCACGCCGGAGCGCGAGCCGCAGATGAAGGCGCAGTCGTATCCTTCCGGCCACGCTTCCGTGGGCTGGGCCTGGGCCCTCGCGCTCGTGCAGATCGCGCCGGAGCGGGCCGAGCCGATCCTCCGGCGCGGCTATGCGTTCGGGATGAGCCGGGTGGTCTGCCGCGCGCACTGGAAGAGCGACGTCGAGGCCGGCCGCACGGTCGCCGCGGCGGTCGTGAGCCGCCTGCATGCGAATCGGGCGTTCGTCGCGCAGATGGCCGAAGCGAAGAAGGAGGTCGAGCGCGCGCACCAGGACGGCGAGCGTTCGCCGCAGGATTGCACCGCGGAGGCGAAGGCGCTGGCGGAGGGACCCTGAGGCTCGTCCTCCCGCTCCTTGCCGTCGCCCTCGCGCTCGGTGGTTGCGCCACGACCGCATCCGGCCTGCTCTCGCGCCACGGCATCATGCGCCCGGAGATGGAGAGCGCTTCGGGGAGCCTGAACGCCGAGTGGCTGGGGGTGCATTACATCGCGAACTTCACCTACATCCGCGATGGCGCCGATCCTCCCGCGTGTCCCTGCGAGCCGGTCGAGCGCTTCGAGCGGGGCGGCTGGTCGCTCACGTTCGAGGCGGCGGCGAAGGCGCGTCCCGCCGCGCAAGCCTGGCTCGCCCGGCACGGCGGCGAGATCCGCGGCCAGTTCGACGGCATGGTGCGATTCCTGGAGCGCGCGTTCCCCGGCGGCGGCGCACGCCGCTTCCGCGTCGTCGTCCTGCCGCCGGCCACCCGGTTCGACGGGACGTGGGACTCGTTCACGCTGGACGGGGAGGACCTGGCGATGACGTTCGCGTTTCCGCTTCCGGGAACCCCCGAACAGGAGACGACCTCGATCGTCCACGTGATGCCGATGCTCGCGCACGAGTACTCGCACTCGTACTTCTGGTTCCGGCGCGAGCGCTACCGCAACAACTTCTCCGACGAGGTGAACGCATACACCGTCGAGCGATGCATGGATGCCGAGCTGCTCGGGGCCCCCTACTCGCCGGCGGCCGTCGGGTTGCCGCCGCTGCCCGGCGCCGCGGACCTCGCTCCGGCCGCCCTGTACGCGAAGTACCACGCCACCTATCCCGACACGTACATCGCGGTGTTCGCCGCGATCCACGAGCTCGCCCGGGCCGAGGAGGCCGCGGGACCGCGCGGGAGGGAGGCGATGCGCGCCTATTGCGAGAGCGAGCCGCTCGCGGGGCGCGACTTCACGCGCCAGTAGCGCGGCGCGAATCCATTCCTGTAAAATCCAGCTTTACCAGCACGGGGTTCGCACATGACCAAGTACGTCTTCGTGACCGGGGGCGTCGTTTCCTCGCTCGGCAAGGGAATCGCGGCCGCCTCCCTCGCAGCGATCCTCGAGTCGCGCAAGATCAAGGTCTCCCTCGTCAAGCTGGATCCCTACATCAACGTCGATCCCGGCACCATGTCGCCGTTCCAGCACGGCGAGGTGTTCGTCACGGAAGACGGCGCGGAGACGGACCTCGATCTCGGGCATTACGAGCGCTTCGTCTCCACGAAGATGTCCAAGGCCAACAACTTCACCACCGGCCAGATCTACGAGCGCGTCATCAACAAGGAGCGGCGCGGGGACTACCTGGGCGGCACGGTGCAGGTGATCCCGCACATCACCGACGAGATCAAGGCGAGCGTCAAGGCCGCGTGCCGCGACGCGGAGGTGGGCATCGTCGAGATCGGCGGAACGGTGGGCGACATCGAGTCGCTGCCCTTCCTCGAGGCGATCCGCCAGATCGGTATCGAGGAAGGCCGCACCAACACCTGCTACATCCACCTCACGCTCGTGCCGCACCTCAGCACGGTGGGCGAGATCAAGACCAAGCCCACGCAGCACTCGGTGAAGGAGCTGCGCGGCATCGGCATCCAGCCCGACATCGTGATGTGCCGCTCGGCGGTGCCGATTCCCGAGGAAGAGCGGCGCAAGATCGCGCTCTTCACCAACGTCGACGTGCGCTCGGTGATCTCGGCCTACGACGTCGATTCGATCTACAAGATCCCCGTGGCGCTGCACAAGCAGGGACTGGACGAGATCGTCTGCCGCAAGCTCGACCTCGCCGCGTACCCCGCCGATCTCTCGATGTGGGAGAAGATCGTGTACGCGCTCGAGAATCCGGAGCACCAGATCGACGTCGCGATGGTCGGCAAGTACGTCGACCTGCAGGATTCGTACAAGTCGCTCTCGGAAGCGCTGGTGCACGCCGGCATCCACACGCGCACCAAGGTGAACATCCACTACGTGGATTCGGAGCAGCTCGAGGCGAACGGCGTCGAGGCGCTGCGGAGCATGGACGCGGTGCTCGTGCCGGGCGGTTTCGGCAAGCGCGGCATCGAGGGCAAGATCGCGGCGGTGAGGTACGCGCGCGAGAACAAGGTGCCCTACCTCGGCATCTGCCTCGGCATGCAGATCGCCGCCATCGAGATCGCGCGGAACAAATGCGGGCTGGAGGGCGCGAACTCCACCGAATTCGATCCGGAGACGCCGCACCCGGTGATCGCGCTCATCACCGAGTGGCAGAACCACGACGGGCGCGTGGAGCGGCGCGACGCCGGGTCGAACCTCGGCGGCACGATGCGCCTGGGTGCCCAGCCCTGCACCGTGAAGAAGGGCACGCTCGCCTACCGGATCTACGGCAGGGAGACGGTGGCGGAGCGCCATCGCCATCGCTACGAGGTGAACAACCATTACGTGCCGCGGCTCGAGCAGGCGGGCCTCGTCGTGAGCGCCAAGACCAAGGCCGAGGACCTCACCGAGATGGCGGAGCTCGCCGACCATCCGTGGTTCTTCGGCTGCCAGTACCACCCGGAATTCACCTCGACGCCGCGCGAGGGCCACCCGCTCTTCATCTCGTTCGTGAAGGCGGCGCTCGAGCAGCACCGGCAGCGCGTGCCGGAGCCGGGGCTGAAGGTCATCGGCGGCTCGGCGGCGTGAAGCTCTCCCTGCCTCCCCTTGGGATGAACGCGGATAGGGCAGGGCAGAGCATTTGAAGCTGTGCGGATTCGAGGCCGGGCTCGACAAGCCGCTGTTCCTGATCGCGGGGCCCTGCGTCGTCGAGAGCGAGCAGCTGCAGATGGACGTCGCCGGACGCCTCAGGGAGATCACGGGCGATCTCGGCATCCCGTTCATCTTCAAGTCGTCGTACGACAAGGCGAACCGCAGCTCGGGCAACTCGTTCCGCGGGCTCGGCATGGAAAAGGGGCTCGAGATCCTCGACAAGGTGCGCCGCGAGGTGAAGGTGCCGGTCCTCACCGACGTCCACGCCGAGGACGAGATCGCCGAGGTCGCCCTCGTCGTGGACGTGCTGCAGACGCCCGCGTTCCTGTGCCGCCAGACGGATTTCATCCACGCGGTCGCTGCGGCGGGCAAGCCCGTGAACATCAAGAAGGGCCAGTTCCTCGCGCCGCACGACATGAAGAACGTGGTGCAGAAGGCGCGCGAGGCGAGCAAGGACGACAACATCCTGGTCTGCGAGCGCGGCGCCTCGTTCGGCTACAACAACCTCGTCTCCGACATGCGCTCGCTCGCGATCCTGCGCGAGACCGGCTGTCCCGTCGTGTTCGATGCGACGCACTCGGTGCAGCTTCCCGGCGGGCAGGGCACCTCGTCGGGCGGCCAGCGCGAATTCGTTCCGGTGCTCGCGCGCGCCGCGGTCGCGACCGGCGTCGCGGGCGTCTTCATGGAGACGCACCCGAATCCTGACAAGGCGCTCTCCGACGGGCCCAACGCGTGGCCGCTCGGCCGGATGAAGGAGCTCCTCGAGACGCTGAAGGAAATCGACGCGCTGGTGAAGCGCCGCGGCTTCTCCGAGGCGAGACCGTAGATTTCGATCGCGCTGCGAAGACACGCGGCCTGTACTTGCGCCGCGCGAAACCTCCAACCTTCCGGAATCCTGAAGCTTGGCGATCCTGAAAATCCTGGTTCTCGGCGCGGGCGGCATCGGCGGCTACTTCGG
>DATIZV010000177.1:0-13856 GCA_035516915.1 Usitatibacter sp.
CCAGTGCCCGCGCTTCCGCCGGTTGCGCCGGCGAGGCCGCGGGTGTGGGTGAGCCGTGCGGATTCCGAGTCGCATTCGCGCATCCGGGAGCTCGCCGCGAAGCTGGGCGCGACGGTCGACGCGGGCGAGCGGCCGGCGGCCGATTCGCTCTGTGTGCTCGCCCCGTGGGGAATCGATGCGACGTCGGCGGCGATCCGGGAGGGAATCGATGCCCGCCGTTGCATCGCGATCGACGCCTGGTTCGGCCTCGACACCCGCCGCACGCTGATGGGCACCGCGGTGACCGACGCGAAGGCGCGCGAAGCGGCCCTGGGACTCTTCGGCGCCGACGGCGTGCCGGTTACCTGGATCCGCGATTGCCCGGGCTTCATCGCGCCGCGAGTCGTCGCGCAGATCGTGAACGTCGCGTGCGACATCGCGCAGCAGCGCATCGCGACGCCCGCCGACATCGATCGTGCGGTGACGCTCGGATTGGGCTATCGAAAAGGACCGCTCGCGATGGGCGATGCGCTCGGTCCCGCCCGCGTGCTGGCGCTGCTCTCCTCGCTGCTCGATTTCTACGGCGATCCGCGCTATCGCCCGAGCCCGTGGCTCACGCGGCGGGCGCGGCTCGGCGTGTCGCTCACGACTTGCGAGGAGTGAAAACCGGGGACAGACCACCATTTCCGCCGGGCCGCGACGGCGGACTCATCGCCGGAAATGGTGGTCTGGCCCCGGTTTTCAGCTCTCGAGCGCGAGGCGCCCGGCGAGGCCGACGTAGCTCGAAGGCGTGAGCGCGAGCAGGCGATCGCGCGCCTCGGCGGGGATCGGCAGCGCGCGGATGAAGCCGTGCAGCTCCTCGCGGCCGATGCCGCCCTTGCCGCGCGTGAGCTCCTTGAGCTTTTCGTACGAGCCGGGAACGCGGTGCGCGCGCATCACGGTCTGCACCGCCTCGGCGAGCACGTCCCAGCTTTCCGCGAGGTCCTCGGCGATGCGTGCCGGGCTCGCCTCGAGCTTCTCCAGGCCGCGCAGGCACGAGTCGTAGCCCAGCAGGCAATAGCCGAACGCGACGCCGACGTTGCGCAGCACCGTGGAATCGGTGAGGTCGCGTTGCCAGCGCGAGATCGGCAGCTTCTCGGCGAGGTGGCGCAGCAGGGCGTTGGCGAGGCCGAGGTTGCCTTCCGAGTTCTCGAAGTCGATCGGGTTCACCTTGTGCGGCATCGTCGACGAGCCAACCTCGCCCGCCTTCACCTTCTGCGTGAAGTAGCCGAGCGAGATGTAGCCCCACACGTCGCGGTCGAGGTCGACGAGGATGGTATTGAGGCGTGCCGCCGCGTCGAACGCCTCGGCGAGCGCGTCGTGCGGCTCGATCTGGGTCGTGAGCGGGTTGTACTCGAGGCCGAGGCTCTCCACGAAGCGGCGCGAGAAGGCCGGCCAGTCCATGCCGGGAACCGCCGCGACGTGCGCGTTGAAGTTGCCGGTTGCGCCATTCGCCTTGCCGAGCATGCGTACGGCGGCGAAGGCGGCGCGTGCGCGCTTCAGGCGATGGGCGACGTTGGCCATCTCCTTGCCGAGCGTGGTGGGGGTCGCGGGCTGCCCGTGCGTCCTCGCGAGCATCGGGAGCCCGGCGTGCGCGCGGGCGAGCGATTGCAGGCGCTCGACGATGCGATCGATCGCCGGCAACAGGACCCGGTCGCGCCCGGCGAGGAACATGCGCGCGTGGGCGAGGTTATTGATGTCCTCCGAGGTGCAGGCGAAGTGGATGAACTCCGCGGCGGCCGAGACTTCCCGGTTGGCCGCGAAGCGCTCGCGCAGCCAGTACTCGACCGCCTTCACGTCGTGGTTGGTGGTGGACTCGATGGCCTTCACCCGCTCGGCGTCGGCGATGGAAAAGCGCGCCGCGGCCTCGCGCAGCTCCATCACGGTGTCGGCCGAAAAGGGCGCGAGCGGCGTGAAGGACGGGTCGGCCGCCAGCGCGAGCAGCCATTCCACCTCCACCGCGACGCGCTCGCGGATCAGCGCGAGCTCGCTGAAATGCTCCCGCAGCGCGCGCGTCTTGCCGGCGTAGCGCCCGTCGAGGGGCGAAAGGGCGGTGAGGGCGGGGACCATGGGAAGGGCGCAATTTTATCATGCGCCCTTCGCGCGCCCGGCCGCGCCGGAGCCGCGCTTCAGGCGATGATGCCCCCGCCGAGGCACAGGTCGCCGCGGTAGACCACCGCCGATTGCCCCGGCGTCACGGCCCATTGGGGGGCCGCGAAATCGAGGTCGAAGGCCTCGCCTTCCGCCACGTGCAATGCGCATGCGGCGTCCGCCTGCCGATAGCGCGTCTTGGCCGCCAGCGCGCCGTTCGGTGCCGGCGGCTCGCCTGCGATCCAGCTCGCCTCCTGCGCGTGAAGGCGGCGCCTCTGCAGCAGCGGGTGGTCGTGGCCCTGCACCACGACCAGCGTGTTCGTCGCGAGGTCCTTGCCGGCGACGTACCACGGCTCGGCCCGCGCGTCGCGCCGACCGCCGATGCCCAGCCCCTGGCGCTGCCCGAGCGTGTAGTACATGAGGCCCTCGTGCTCTCCGAGGCGCTCGCCTTCGGCGGTCACCATCGGACCGGGCTCGCGCGGCAGGTAGCGCGAGAGGAACGCCCGGAACGGCCGCTCGCCGATGAAGCAGATGCCGGTGGAATCGCGCTTCGCGTGGTTCGGAAGGCCGGCCTCGCGCGCGATGCGCCGCACCTCGGTCTTGTGCAGGTGGCCCACGGGGAACAGCGTGCGCGAGAGCTGGGCCTGGGTGAGGCGATGCAGGAAATAGCTCTGGTCCTTCCCCGGATCGACGCCTTTCAGCAGCACGAAGGCGTCGCCGCGCTCCTCGACGCGCGCATAGTGGCCGGTGGCGATGCGCTCGGCGCCGAGGGCGATCGCGTGGTCGAGGAAGGCGCGGAACTTGATCTCGGCGTTGCAGAGGACGTCCGGGTTGGGCGTGCGCCCGGCGCGGTACTCGGCGAGGAAGCTCGCGAAGACCCGCTCGCGGTACTCGGCCGCGAAGTTCACCGCCTCGACCTCGATGCCGATCGCGTCCGCCGCGCAGACCGCGTCCAGCAGGTCCTCGCGCGTCGAGCAGTACTCGTCGTCGTCGTCGTCCTCCCAGTTCTTCATGAAGAGGCCGACCACGTCGTGGCCGGCGCGCTTGAGGAGCAGCGCGGCGACGGCGGAATCCACGCCTCCGGAGAGGCCGACGACGATCTTCATGGGGAGCGGGCGGACGGAAGGGTCATTGTAGCGGTGCCGGAAAAACAAGAGGCGGGGCCGCAGCCCCGCCTCCGGTTCGCTGCGAGCCGCGATTACTTCTTCGGCTCTTCCTTCATCATCGTCTCTTCCTTCGGCGCGGCGGGCTTGCCCGCGGTCTTGGCGACCTTCTTGTGCGAAACCTTGGCGGTATGCTTTTTGGTGGCCTTCTTCGGCTTGGCCTTCGCCTCGGTCTTCGCCGGCTCGACCGTGGTGGTGGCCGTGGTGGCCTTGGCGGGTTCCGCGGGCGCGGTGGTGGCTGGGGCGGTGCCCTCCGCGAGGACCGCGATCGAAGCGGACGCGAACGCGGCGGCGAACAGGGCGGACAGCTTGTTCATTTTGTGATTTCCTGGTTTGTGATGGTGGAAAAGGGTTGTGGTCAATGTCGCGACGCGGCCGGAGTCGGCTTCGCCGCTCGCATTAACGCCGCGCATCATACCGTGGTTGACCCCCGGAGTGCGTCGCCTTCACGCGCGGCGCCGCAGCGCATCGGGCGCCGGCGGCGGCACTTCGCGCCAGGCGCCCGGCTCGAGTCCATCGAGCGTCCACGGGCCGACGCGGAAGCGCACCAGCCGCAGGGTGGGCAGTCCCACGTGCGCGGTCATCCGCCGTAGCTGGCGGTTGCGCCCCTCGCGCAGGCCGACCTCGAGCCAGGCGGTGGGGATCGACTTGCGGCTGCGGATCGGCGGATCGCGTGGCCACAGGTCCGCCGGCTCCGGAATGGCGCGCACCGTCGCGGGGCGCGTGCGGCCGTCGCGAAGGACGATGCCGCGGCGAAATGCCGCGAGCGCGGCTTCGCTGGGCGTGCCCTCCACCTGCGCCCAGTATCCCTTCGCGAGCGCGTGGCGGGGATCGGCGATCGCGGCCTGCAGGCGTCCGTCGTCGGTGAGGACCACGAGCCCCTCGCTGTCCGCATCGAGGCGCCCGGCGGCGTAGACGCGCGGGACGTCGATGAAGCCCGCGAGCGTGCGATGGGCGCCTGCGCCGGTGAACTGGCAGAGGACGCCCCACGGCTTGTTGAAGATCAGGACGCGGGCCATCGGGGAACGCACGCTCCCTTTGCTATAATTTCCGATCGTGCCGCGGATCCGCGCGGCGCTTCCCCGCTCTTCCTCAACTGCCAAGACCCCGCTGGAGTCCCATGGCCAAGATCAAGGTGAAGAACCCCATCGTCGAGATGGACGGCGACGAGATGACGCGCATCATCTGGCGGCGCATCCGCGAGCAGCTGATCCTCCCCTACCTCGACGTCGACCTCAAGTACTACGACCTCGGCATCGAGAGCCGCGACCAGACCAACGACCAGATCACCATCGATTCGGCGAACGCCACGAAGAAATACGGCGTGGCGGTGAAGTGCGCGACGATCACGCCCGACGAGGCGCGCGTGAAGGAGTTCGGCCTCAAGCAGATGTGGAGGAGCCCGAACGGCACCATCCGCAACATCCTCGACGGCACCATCTTCCGCGAGCCGATCATCTGCAGGAACGTGCCGCGCATCGTGTCGCACTGGAACAAGCCCGTGGTCGTCGCCCGCCACGGCTTCGGCGACCAGTACCGCGCCACCGAGATCCGGTTCGACGCGCCGGGCACGCTCAAGCTCGTCTTCACGCCCAAGGGCGGCGGCGCGCCGATCGAGAAGGAAGTGTTCCAGGCGCCGGGATCCGGCATCGCGATGGCGATGTACAACCTCGACGAGTCGATCCGCGGCTTCGCGCGCGCCTGCTTCCACTACGCGCTCGATCGCAAGTACCCGGTCTACCTCTCGACCAAGAACACGATCCTCAAGGTGTACGACGGGCGCTTCAAGAACCTCTTCCAGGAGGTCTACGAGGCCGAGTTCCGCGCGCGCTTCGAGGCCGCGGGCCTCACCTACGAGCATCGCCTCATCGACGACATGGTGGCGTCGAATCTCAAGTGGAACGGCGGCTACCTCTGGGCGTGCAAGAACTACGATGGGGACGTCCAATCCGACACGGTCGCGCAGGGCTACGGCTCGCTCGGCCTCATGACCTCCGTGCTCACGACGCCCGACGGCAAGACGGTCGAGGCCGAGGCCGCGCACGGGACGGTCACGCGCCACTACCGGCTGCATCAGCAGGGCAAGCCCACCTCGACCAACCCGATCGCGTCGATCTACGCGTGGACGCGCGGGCTCGCCTACCGCGGCAAGATGGACGGCACGCCCGACGTGGTGAAGTTCGCCGAGACGCTCGAGAAGGTGTGCGTCGACACGGTCGAGTCGGGCAGGATGACCAAGGACCTCGCGATCCTCATCCGCCCCGACCACCCGTTCCTCACCACCGACGAGTTCATGGACGCGGTGGATACGGAGCTGAAGAAGAGGATGGCCTGAGAGGCCGCGCGAACGCCGCCGGAGCGCCGGGGATGCGGCCGCTCGACGCCCTCGAGCAGGGCGCCCCATGAAAAAAGCCCCCGGCGGCCGCGAGGCCCGGGGGCTTTTCAGGAATTGGTGCTCCCTTATGCCGCCTGGATGTTGGACGCCTGCTTGCCCTTCGGGCCCTGCGTCACGTCGAAGGAGACCTTCTGGCCTTCCTTGAGGGTCTTGAAGCCCTGCATCTGGATCGCGGAGAAATGCGCGAAGAGGTCTTCGCTGCCGTCGTCGGGCGTGATGAACCCGTAACCCTTCGCGTCATTGAACCACTTCACAGTTCCGGTTGCCATGCGATTGCTTGCCTCTTGTTAAACGGGTGGAGTCCCGCACATTGTTCGGTCCAGGCCCCGCACGTCTAGAAAAGGCGATGCGAAATGCTTGAAACCAAACTCCAAGGCGCTTTTTACGCGGGGTACCCGGGAGTGTCAATAGCGTCCCGGAGGGGGTGCGAAGACGCGTTGCGGCGCACCAAAAGCCCGATGAACGGCGCCGCCAAGCGCTTGAAGGGTCTTGAAAAACCCCTGCCGATTGTCCATATTGAGCCCTGAGATCGTTCCACCCGAGAGGGACCCGGAGGTTCACCGCGTTGAGCGTCCTCCCATCCGCGCCATGGCCGAAAAACCCAGCGGCTCCACGCTCACCAAGCCGAGCGAGACCCAGACTAAGCCGCCGCCGATGTACCAGGTCGTCATGTACAACGACGACTACACGCCGATGGAATTCGTGGTCGAGGTCCTGCAGTTGTTCTTCGCCCTGCCGCGGGAACGGGCCACACAGATCATGCTCAAAGTTCATACGGAGGGGCGAGGCGTCTGCGGCATCTATCCGAGGGACGTCGCCTCGAGCAAGGTGGAACAGGTAACTGCATATTCGCGCCAACACCAGCATCCGCTGCAGTGCGCGATGGAGGAAACATGATTGCCCAGGAGTTGGAAGTCAGTCTTCATATGGCCTTCGTCGAGGCCCGCCAGAAGCGCCACGAATTCATCACCGTGGAGCATCTGCTGCTCGCCCTCTGCGACAACCCCTCCGCTGCCGAGGTGCTCAAGGCGTGCGCCGCGAAGATCGACGAGCTGAAGAAGGCGCTGTCCGACTTCGTGATGCAGCACACGCCGACGGTGGCCGGCACCGGCGAGGTCGACACCCAGCCCACCCTCGGATTCCAGCGCGTCATCCAGCGCGCGATCCTGCACGTCCAGTCCTCCGGCAAGAAGGAGGTCACCGGGGCCAACGTGCTGGTCGCGATCTACGGCGAGAAGGACTCGCACGCGGTCTACTTCCTGCACCAGCAGGGCGTCTCCCGCCTGGACGTGGTGAACTACATCTCGCACGGGATCACGAAGAGCCCGCAGGCGCCCGGCGGCTCGCGCGAGGAAGGCGAGAGCGAGGGCGAGGCGCCCGAGACCCAGTCGGGCGGCGCGCTCGAGAGCTTCACGCAGAACCTCAACCAGCTCGCGATCGACGGCAAGATCGACCCGCTCATCGGCCGCGAGTCGGAGCTCGAGCGCGTGGTGCAGATCCTGTGCCGGCGCCGCAAGAACAACCCGCTCCTCGTGGGCGAGGCGGGCGTAGGCAAGACCGCGATCGCCGAGGGCCTCGCCAAGCGCATCATCGACAGCCAGGTGCCGGAGATCCTCGCCAAGGCGCAGGTCTACGCGCTCGACATGGGCGCGCTCCTCGCGGGGACCAAGTACCGCGGCGACTTCGAGCAGCGCCTGAAGGCGGTGTTGAAGCAGCTCGTGGACAACCCGAACGCGATCCTCTTCATCGACGAGATCCACACGCTGATCGGCGCCGGCAGCGCCTCGGGCGGCACGCTGGATGCCTCGAACCTCCTCAAGCCCGCGCTCTCCTCGGGCTCGCTCAAGTGCATCGGCGCGACCACCTACAACGAGTACCGCGGCATCTTCGAGAAGGACCACGCCCTTTCGCGGCGCTTCCAGAAGGTCGACGTGAACGAGCCCTCGATCCCGGAGACCGTGGAGATCCTGCGCGGGCTCAAGTCGCGCTTCGAGCTGCACCACGGGGTGAAGTACACGGCGAACGCGCTCACCACCGCGGCCGAGCTCTCCGCGCGCTACATCAACGACCGCCATCTCCCCGACAAGGCGATCGACGTGATCGACGAGGCGGGAGCCCTGCAGCGCATCCTCCCCAAGTCGAAGCAGAAGAAGGTGATCGGCAAGCCGGAGATCGAGGAGATCGTCTCCAAGATCGCGCGCGTGCCGGCGCGCAGCGTCTCGAACGACGACCGCAGCGCCTTGAAGAACCTCGATCGCGACCTCAAGGCCACGGTGTTCGGCCAGGACCAGGCGATCGACGCGCTTTCCGCCGCGATCAAGATGGCGCGGAGCGGCCTCGGCAACCCGCAGAAGCCGGTCGGCTGCTTCCTCTTCTCGGGCCCCACGGGCGTCGGCAAGACCGAGGTCGCGCGCCAGCTCGCGTTCATCATGGGCGTGGAGCTCATCCGCTTCGACATGTCGGAATACATGGAGCGCCACGCGGTGTCGCGCCTCATCGGGGCGCCCCCGGGCTACGTGGGATTCGACCAGGGGGGCCTCCTCACCGAGGCGATCACGAAGCATCCGTACTCGGTGCTGCTCCTCGACGAGATCGAGAAGGCGCACCCGGACATCTTCAACATCCTGCTGCAGGTGATGGACCACGGCACGCTCACCGACAACAACGGCCGCAAGGCGGACTTCCGCAACGTGGCGATCGTCATGACCACGAACGCGGGCGCCGAGATGCTCTCGAAGAGCAGCATCGGGTTCGCGAGCACCCGCGCGGTGGGCGACGAGATGGCCGAGATCAAGCGCATGTTCACGCCCGAGTTCCGCAACCGGCTGGATGCGATCATCTCGTTCAACCCGCTCGACGAGCAGATCATCCTGCGCGTGGTGGACAAGTTCCTCATGCAGCTCGAGTCGCAGCTCTCGGAGAAGAAGGTCGAGGCGGTCTTCACGGACAACCTCAAGAAGTACCTCGCGAAGAACGGGTTCGATCCGCAGATGGGCGCGCGCCCGATGGCGCGCCTCATCCAGGACACGATCCGCCGGGCGCTCGCGGACGAGCTGCTCTTTGGGCGGCTCGCCAACGGCGGCCGGGTGACCATCGACGTGGACGACAAGGGCGAGGTGATCCTGGACATCGCACAGTCGGATGCGCAGCCCGCGGAGCCGGTCGAGTCGACCTGAGCCGGCGCCGAGCGCAGCAAAAGGACGCCCGCGCCCCGCGCGGGCGTCTCTTTTTGCGGCGTGCGCGATCGCACTGCGCAATGCCGGCCGCATCGGCTATCCTTCCGCCGTCGCTCCGGAAAAGTTCGAGGCCTCGCCCATCGACCACCGCGCCGCACGCGCCTACGCTCTCGTGCTCGCCGTTTGCGGGGCGCCCGCCGTCTTCGCGCAGTCGCCTGCGCCGCGCTTCGCGTCGCCCAACCTCTCGCCCGCCGGCGTGCGCGCGCTCGCCGCGAACTGCGCGCAGTGCCACGGCACGGACGGCCATCCCGCTTCCGGCTCGATCCTGCCCGCGCTCGCGGGGCGCGATCGGCGCGAGCTCCTGCAGCGGCTTTCCGACTTCAAGGCCGGCCGGGCCGCCGCGACCGTGATGAACCAGATCGCGAAGGGCTACAGCGACCCGGAGATCGCCGCTCTCGCGGATTATTTCGCGCGGCGCGGGCGTTAACGCGGCATGGACGCGAAACGGCGGGCGATCCTTGCGGCGGGTGCGGCGGGCATGCTGGCGGCGGTCGCGGGCTGCGCCGCGCCGGCGCCCACGAAGCCCAGCGCGCGCGTGGTCGTGGTCGGCGGCGGGTACGGCGGCGCGACGGCGGCGAAGTACCTGCGCCTGCTCGATCCGTCGCTCGAGGTGGTGCTGGTCGAGCCGCGCGAGGCGCTCGTGTCGGCGCCGGCCTCGAACCTGGTGATCGGCGGCTTCCGCACCCTGGCCGACCTCACGACGCCCTACACGTCGCTCGAACGGCGGCACGGCGTTCGCGTCGTGCGCGATCGGGCCGCCACGGTCGACGCCGCGCGCCGCGAGGTGCGGCTCGCCGGCGGTCCCGTGCTCGCCTTCGATCGCGTCATCGTCGCCCCGGGCGTGGACGCGATGTGGGACGAGATACCGGCGCTCAGGGATCCGGCGGTGCGGGCGCGCGTGCCGGCCGCGTGGGACGCGGGACCGGAGACGGTCGAGCTGAGGCGCCGCCTGGAGGCGATGCCCGACGGCGGGACGTTCGTGATCGCGATCCCGGAGGCGCCGTACCGCTGCTCGCCCGCGCCCTACGAGCGGGCGTGCCAGGCCGCCGCGTACTTCGAGCTCGCCAAGCCGCGCGCGAAGATCCTCATCGCCGACGCGAACGGCGAGGTCCAGGCGGAGAGCGCGCTCTTCCATCGCGCCTGGTCCGAGCTCTACGCGGGAATGATCGACTATCGCCCCAACAGCCGCGCGCTGGACGTGGACGTCGCGACCGGCACGGTGAAGCTCGAGCTGGAGGACGTGCGCGGCGACGTGCTGAACGTGCTGCCGCCGGTGAAGGCCGCCGCGGTCGCCGCGCCCTTCATCACGGCGAACGGGCGCTGGTGCGAGGTGGATTGGCTCACCTACGAGTCGATCGCCGCGCGCCGCGTGCACCTCCTCGGCGATGCGCTGCAGCACGCTCCGGTGATGGCGAAGTCCGGCCACATGGCGAACGCGCAGGCGAAGGCGTGCGCGGCGGCGGTCGTGGCGCTGCTGCGCGACGAGGCGCCCAATCCCGCGCCCACGCTGGGCAACGCCTGCTACACCTACTTTTCGGCGCGCCTCGCCGGCCACATCGCGACCGTGCACAAGTACGATCCGGCCGCACGCACGATGAGGGCCGTGCCCGGGGCGGGCGGCGTCTCGGCGACGATGAGCGAGATCGAGGCGCGCTACGCGGACGAATGGGCGCGCAACATCCGCGCGGACATGCTCGCATGAGCGCGTCGCGCAAGCGCATCCTGGTCCTCTTTCCGGACGAGTGGGATCTCGCCGCGGCCGCCGATCCGGCGCTCGCCGCGCGCTACGAGTTCCGCTACGAGGGATTCGATCTCTTCCGCTTCCCGGACAACCTGCGCCTCTTCACCTTCGACGCGCTCTCGTTCGTCGAGCGCGTGGCGCGGCGCTACGCACGCCTCGGCATCGACGCCGTCACCAGCTCCGACGAGCAGTTCGGCCCGTTCCTCGCCGCGCTCATCGCGCAGCGCCTCGGGCTTCCCCACGCCCCGGTGGAGACGCTGGTGCGCGTCCAGCACAAGTACCACGCGCGGGAGGCGTTCGAGCGCATCGCCCCCGGGGCGAATGCGCGCTTCGGCCTGCTGCGGCGCGGCTTCCGCTCGCCGCGCGACGTGCCGCTCGCGTTCCCGTTCTACGTGAAGCCCGTGAAGGCCGCGTTCTCGGTGCTCGCGCGGCGCGTCGATTCCTTCGAGGAGCTGCGCCGCCACACGAGGTTCGGCGTTCTCGAGGCGGCGATCATCGAGCGGCTCGTGCGTCCCTTCGCCGACGTGATGCGGGCGCATACCGATCTCGCCGAGGACCCGTTCGGCATGGTGTGCGAGGAGATCGCGCGCGGCCCGCAGGTGACCGCCAACGGCTACGTGCGGGGCGGCGCGGTGACGATGCTCGGCACGGTCGATTCGGTGATGTATCCGGGCACCGATCATTTTCGCCGCTTCCAGTATCCGTCCGCGCTGACGCCGGCGATCCTCGAGCGCGCGGAGGCGCTCGCCGCGCGCCTGGCGCTCGGCATCGGGCTTTCGCACGGAATGTTCAACGTGGAGATGCGCATCGACCCGGTGAGCGGAGCTCCGCGCGTGATCGAGATCAACCCGCGCGCGGCCGGGCAGTTCTACGACCTCTTCCGGCGCGTCGACGGCTACAGCCTCTTCGAGGCGCTGCTCGAGCTCGAATGCGGCGATCCGCCTTCGATCCGGCGGCGCGAGGGAATGAGCCGCGTGGCGGCGAGCTTCGTGCTGCGCGACTTCGCCGGCGCGGGCCTCGCGCGTCAGCCTTCGCGGGCGGAGATCGCGCAGCTTCGCGCGCGCCACTCCGATGCGTGCCTGATGGTCTATCCCAAGCGCGGGCCGGACCTCGCGCGCGAGATGAAGTGGCTGGGCAGCTACCGCTATGCCGTGTTCAACGCGGGTGCCCCGAGCGTCGAGGCCCTGAAGGCGCGCTTCGACGCGCTGTGCGCCGATATCGCGTTCCACCCCGCCGGCCGTCCCGCGTTCGACGCGGAGCCGCGTCCCGTGCTCCTGGGCGACGACTGAGCGCGGTCAGGAGCGCCCTGCGGGCTCCACCCAGGACGGGTCGTAGGCCGGATGCACGAGCGCCGTGAGGACGTGGTCGCGCCAGGCGCCGTCGATGAAGAGGTAGTCGCGCGCGATCCCCTCGCGCCGGAAGCCGAGGCGCTCCAGCACGCGCGCGCTGCGCTCGTTCTCGGGGCGGTAATTCGCCATGATGCGATGCAGGTGCAGCTCGGCGAAGGCGAACGCGTTCGTGGCGCGCAGCGCCTCGGTCATGAGCCCGCGGCCCTGGTGGCTGCGCGCGATCTGGTAGCCGAGGTGGCAGGCCTGGAACGGCCCGCGCACGATGTTGGTGTAGTTGCAGGTGCCGAGGACCGGGCCGTCGGGCGGCCCCTTGTCCTGCAGCACGAAGCGCGCGGAGCGGCCCGCCTGGTACTCCTCGACCGCGATCGCGAGCCGCTCGCGCCAGAAGGAGACCGTGAAGAACGAGGGGGTGCAGGGCGGGGACCAGCGGTCCAGGTGCCCGTCGAAGTTCTCCTCGAGGAAGCGGGCGATCGCGGCCTCCATGCCGGGCCGCACGAGGCGTAGCGCGAGCCGCGCCGTCTCGAGCTCCGGAAGCGCGGCGCCGATCCTCACGGGCGGGCTCAGGCCCCGAACACCCGCCATTGCTGCGGCCACATCTCCATCGGCGCGCGCTTGAAGCCGCTCTTCGCGTACAGGTGCCAGCGGCCCAGCACGAACGCGATGATCGCGTTCGCGTAGGCGTTGACGTCCCAGTCGGCGGGAAGCGCCGCGGCGCCGACCGCGAGGCGCGCGCTCTGGCGCAGGCTCGCCTCGAGGCGGTCGACGAGCTGGTTCACGCG
Organism: Usitatibacter sp.; assembly: GCA_035516915.1. Classification (GTDB taxonomy): domain Bacteria; phylum Pseudomonadota; class Gammaproteobacteria; order Burkholderiales; family Usitatibacteraceae; genus Usitatibacter. Next base: position 12,773 of record DATIZV010000177.1, read on the forward strand.
CGCCTGGAGCCGCTCGTCCTCGTTCACCAGAGCGTCGCCGATCAGCACGCGCGTCATGCCCGGATTCTTCTGCGCGAAGCCGAGCAGCGTCGCGACCGTCGCCTCGATCTGCTTCATCGCGTCCTTCTCCTCGGCCTGGATCTTGTTCACGAGCGTGAAGACCGTCTGCTCGATGAACTCGATGAGCCCCTCGAACATCTGCGCCTTGCTCGAGAAATGGCGGTAGAGGGCGGCCTCGGAGACGTCGAGTCGGGCGGCGAGGAGGGCGGTGGTGATGCGCTCGCCCTTCGGATCCTCGAGCATGGCCGCGAGCGTCTGCAGGATCTGCGCCTTGCGCTCCCCGGTCTTCGCCATCGTGTCCTTCTCCCCCGTTTTTCGAGCTGCGCCGCCCGGTTTTCGCTGTGGAGAAGGGCGGGAGGCGAATGTTACCATTACGTTTTCCCGATCGTGCAGCGAACGGCCGGATACCCGAGACCCGTATGGCAGGCCACAGCAAGTGGGCGAACATCCAGCACCGGAAGGGGCGCCAGGATGCGAAGCGAGGCAAGATCTTCACGCGGCTGATCAAGGAAATCACGGTGGCAGCGCGCATGGGCGGGGGCGACCCCGACATGAACCCGCGCCTGCGGCTCGCCGTCGACAAGGCGACCGACCAGAACATGCCGAAGGACAACATCGAGCGCGCGATCAAGCGCGGCACCGGTGGGCTGGACGGCATGAGCTACGAATCGATCCGCTACGAGGGCTACGGGCCGGCCGGCGCCGCGGTGATCGTCGATACGCTCACCGACAACCGCACGCGCACCGTGGCCGAGGTGCGGCACGCGTTCTCGAAATACGGCGGGAACATGGGCTCCGAGGGCTCGGTCGCGTTCCTCTTCCGCCATTGCGGCCAGCTCCTCTACGCGCCCGGCACCGACGAGGACAAGCTCATGGAGGCGGCGCTCGAGGCGGGCGCCGAGGACGTGGTCGCGAACGACGACGGCTCGCTCGAGGTGATCACGGCGCCGGGCGACTTCGGCTCCGTGAAGGACGCGCTCGAGAAGGCGGGCTTCCGCGCGGAGCTCGCCGAGGTCACGATGAA
>DATIZV010000178.1:0-17209 GCA_035516915.1 Usitatibacter sp.
GAGCGCTCGCGCACGAAGAGCGAGGCGAGGCGCGTGAAGTTCTTCTGCGGCAGGCGCAGCGCGAGCGCGAGGCCGGCGGCCTCGCCATCTTCCATGGCGCCCACCGCGGTCACGTCGCCGTTGCCCGCGCTGAAGAGCAGCGGCTGCAGGCTCGCGTACGTGAGGCCGTGGAACGGCAGCGAGTCGAGGGCGTTGAGGCTCGTCACCTGGATCATGGGAGCGTCCGTCACCAGTAGGCGTACCAGCGCTCGCCCGCGCGCACGCAATGGCCCTGCAACGTGATGCGGCGCTCGTCGGGCTGGATGTCGCGCCCCGGAGCGGCTTGGTGCATCACGTTCCCGGAGTGCAGCACCATCGAGCCGACCCGGTACGGATGGTAGGTCATCGCCGATTCGCGCACGCGCCGGGTGACCGCCGCGTTGTCGAGCCGGCTCACCTCTTTGCGATGCAGGTCGAACACGTTGAGCCCGCCGCCATGGCGCGGTAGCGCGAGCGCGAGCGTGAAGGAAGCCACCTCGCGGAAGTCCGGCTCGCCGCATCCGGCCCAGTCGATCAGCTCGTATTGGCTGTCGCAATGGATCGAGGCGATCGGCTGCTCGAAGATCTTGTGCGCGAGGTAGATGTGGAATCCGGGCAGCGCGGCATTCGGCTGCCAGGCGACGGGCGCCCCGAGCACGGATCCGAGGGTCGCGCGCACACGCTCGAGCAGCCAATCGAAGCGCGTGGCAAGGAGCTCGTTGTCGCGCAGCGCCTGCGCCTTGTATGCGTCCCGCGAGGCCGCGGCATCGATGTAGCTTGCCGCCCCGAGCGTGAAGAAGGGAAACGCGGGATTGCGCCGCGTCCATCGGAATCGCAGCGCATCCACGGTCTGCAGGGCGCGCGCGCATTCGGGGACGTCGAGCACCTCGAGCCGCGCCATGTCGTCGCTCGGGCTCCAGCACCTCGGCTCGGCGCGCGCGCTCATGCGGGCTGCACACCGCCGCCGGCGATGCCCAGCGAGAGCGGATTCGACGCGCCCGGGATCGCGGCCGCGACCAGCGCGAGGGCGACGCCCGCGGCGCCGTCGAGCAGCCCGGGCGTCCAGGGACGATCGTTGAGTTCCTGGAAGCGCAGGAATCCCGCCTCGCGATGGAAGTCCGCGAGCTTGCAGCCGGCGGCGAGCGCCTCGCGCCGCAGCTCCGGACGGCCCAGTCGCGCGGCCACTTCCGTGAGGAAGAGCATGCGTCCCGCCTCGCCGCAGCACGCGTGATGACGGTCGATGCCCATCCGCTCCCGCGTGTTGTCGATCGCCTGCTCGATCTCGGCGTCGCACGCCTCCACGTCGTGCGCGATCAGCCGGGCGAGGCCGGCGCCGGCGGGCCCGGCGCACCATCCCGACATGAAGCGCGTCGTTCCTTCCCGCCGCAGATCGGGCCAGTCGCGCGCGCCGGCATCGAAGCGCTCGCGCTCGAAAGCGAGCGCGCGGCGGGCGATCGCGAGCGCGTGCGCGTCCCCCGTGGCGGCGTGCACCCTCGCGCAAGCCGCCGCGATGCCGGCCGCGCCATGTGCCATGCCGAGGAGCGGACGCTCGAAGCCCGGCACGCGAAATCCTCCCTGCGCAATCTCGGCCCGCGCGATCGCGTCGATGCAAGCGCGAGCGCGCTCGGCAAGCCCGGCGTCAGGGCGCAGCGTGCCGAGATGGACCAGCGCCGCGGCGGTTCCCGCGATGCCGGCCAGCCAATCGGGGTTCTCGTCCGCCGCAAGGCGCGCCGCATCGAGCTGCAGCGCCCGCTCCAGGGCGGCGTCGAAGAGCGCCTCGTCCTCGAGCAGCCGCGCGCATTCGGCCTGCGCATATACGGGAAAGGCGCTGCCGGTGTATGCGGAGGCGGGCAACCGCTGCCACCAGCCGGCGTCCGCGATGGCGCGGCAGGTTCTGTCGCAGAGCGCGAGGGCCGACCGGGCAAGCTCCGCGTAGCGGTCGTCGCGGAACGCGTGGAACAGGTTCGCGAAGAGCACCGCGGTTCCCGCCGCGCCGGCGGCGGTCCACGGGAACGCGACGATGGGCGCCATTTGCGTCGCGTTGCCCGCCACCCGAGTGAGCCCGAGCCACGCAGCACCGTCCGGCAGCCGCAGCGTGAGGTCGGCGAGCGCATCGCCGATGCGGCGCGCGAAAGCGAGCGCTTCGCGCGCCGGGGCATCGTCCCGGCCTTCGCGCGCGGACGGCGGCGCTTCGGGAAGCGTCCAGCCCGAGAGGACGCTCCAGTCGAGCGCCGCCACCGGCAGGGCGAGGCGCGCCGCCTCATCGCGACTCACGAGCGCGGCGAGGAGCGACGAACGCAGCACCTCCGACTGGTACTGCAGGTCTTCATCGCCTGCGCCTTCGAGCCGCGCGCGCGCCTGGTCGAGCGGCGTTTCCGGGACGACCGGTCCCAGGCGCCGGCCGCTGGGGGCGAGGAGCATGCGCGATCGCGCCTCCGAGCGCCAGAGCGGCACGTCCTGCTCGAGGCAGCATTTCAGATCCTCGCAAAGCACGTCGGCCTCGGAAAGCTCGTACTGCAGGGCTTCGCCCGAGAGCATCTCCATGGCGATGGCATAGGCGCGCCCGGAGGCGAGGTGCGCCGGAGCGAGGCTCCAGAAGAGAAGCGAGGCGTACTCCGAGGTGTCGCGCAGGATCGCGCGCGTCGGGCACGCGGCGAACGCGGTGAGGCACCCGTCGGCCGCGGCCAGCGCCGCGCGGCGCGACACGACCGCCGCATACGCCGCGCGGAAGCCACGCACGACGTCCTCGACGGCGGCGGCATCGAGCGCAACCCGCTCGCCCGCAAGGCGCGGCAGGTTCTCGCGGTACTCGTAGCGGCGCGCGCGCCAGACCAGCCGCGGCGCGTCCGCGCTCCCCTGCCACTCGGGCACCTTCTGCGGCCACAGGCGCTCCCCGCAGCCGGCGATGCCGCTCGCGGCGAACAGCGCGCGATCGTCCTGTCCGATGCGCCAGTAGGTTCCCATGCTGGTCGCCAGCACGCTCGCCATGCCGGCCGGCGCGAGGTGGCACGGCAGGCCGCGCGCCTCGGGTTCTGCGAGGTGCCGCGCCGCCGACATTAGGCCTTCGAGGTCGATGGGCACCGGCCACTCGCCGCACGCGATGAAGTTCTCGTAATGGAAATCCATGCCGCAGAGGAAATATGCGAGCGCGCCGATGCAGCCCTGGCGTTCGCGGTAGCGCACGACGGCGGCCGCGTCGGCGCAATCGCTTTCGCGGATGCGCTCCGACCAGCCGTGCTCGCGCCGTGCGAGCGTGCGCGGCAGGTGAAGCCGCGGCGCGCCGGCTTGCGCCGCCTCCTCGGCGAAGCGCGCGAAGGCGAGGTCGACGTCGTGGGAGCGCGGCTTGTACACGAGCTCGAGCCCCGACGAGAAACGCACGAACGCGGCGCTGCGCCCACCGCGGTGGGCGTCGGAGCGCCAGGCGACGATCGAGGCAACGGTGCCGGGATCCTTGCCTTCGTTGAAGATGCCCGCGATTTCATCGGCGTCGGTGCGCGCGTGCGCGAGCAACTCGGAGAAAGCCTGCGCGCACGCGAGCGCGGACTGCGCGAGCAGACGCGCGAGCGCCGGGTAGCGTGCGAGCCAATCGACGATCTCGCCCGGCGTTGGCGCATCGCTGCGGCCGCGCCGCGCGATCTCGGCGGCGAGCGTTCGGCTCGCGAGGTGCGACAGGCGCACCAGCACCGCGCGCGCGATGCTCGCGGCGGCCATCGGCGTGGCTGCGTCGTGCGCCGCATGGGGAAGCCGGGCGAAGGCGAGGCCCACGAACGGATGCAGCCACCCGGGGAAGAGCGGAATGCGGGCGCTGTCGAGCTCGTAGGCGGCGCGCTCCTCGGCCGTCCACGCATCCCAGCCTTGCGGCGGGGATGGCCACCGCCGCGGGTCGTCGAGCGCGAGCAGCGCGAGCGCCCACGGCGGTAGCGGGCCGCCCTGGCGCACGGCGCGCGGCGAGAGCCAGCGAAGGGCGGATGCGCGGTCCAGTCCCCGCGCGGCGAGGCGCCGCTCGAAGGCCTGCGGGCCGCCGTGGCGCGCGACCGTCTGCTCCCACCGCTCGAGAAGGCGGTGCGCCTCGGCGTCCGGCGGCGAGGGGGCCGTCCTCGCCGCTTCCCAGTCGTGCGGCGTGAAAGCGGCCTCGATGCACTCGAGGAGGCGCGGGCGCTCCGCGATCACGTCCATGCGCCCTCCGCCTGCGGGATTCCCGACAACGAGAGCCGAACCCGGTTCCACTCGATCTGGGAGAGCGCTTCGAGGTGTACGCGCAGCCTGCCGCCGGCTTCCCACGAGAAATGTCCCGGCGAAAGGCGAAACGGATCGATCGCATGCCGCGCGGCCGCCGGTAGCGCTTCGCGCGCTTCGTCCAGCTCGATCAGCGCGTCGCCGCCCTCGCGTTCGCGCTCGCCCAGGCTTGCGGCCGCCGACACGAAGCATCCCAGCGACCGGGCGTTCGGCGCCCAGCGCCCGAGCGCGAGCGGCAGCGCGAGCCACGAACGACCCTCGCGCACGACCAGGCCGTCGCGCTCGAGCGCCTCGAGCGCCGCGAGCCGCGGTCCGGCCGCCGGGCCTTCGCCGGCGAGCGCATGCTGCGCGGCGATCTCCGTGCATGCGAGGAGCAGCTCGCGCTTCATCCCGGTGAAGGCGTGGAGCGTGCGCGCGGCGCAGGGACGCAAGTCCCAAACGAGCAGCACGTCGTCGAGGTCGCTCGCGAAGAGGCATGCCCCGGCCGCGTGCTCGGCGCTCCACCGGTCGATGGCTTCCTCCAGCGGACGCGCCGCGGCATCCACGTCGTAGGGCTGCGCATAGTCGTAGTCGAAGTAATACGCCAGGCGGCGCACGGACTCCTCGGCGAACGGGTAAACGAGCCCGTAGGCCGCGCTGGGCCGCACATCCGCGAAGCCGCGCTCGGCGGCGTGCTCGAAGTTGGGGCTGAAGCGATCGAGCCGGATCGGCGAGCCGCCCACCGGGGGCGGCAGGTGGGAGAGGCGGGCGGCGAGGCGAGCGGACTCCGCGAGACCCTCGGGCTTCTCGCCCGGGAATCCCCATAGGACGTTCCAGCGTGGATCCACGCCCTCCTCGGCGCAGAGCTTGAGCAACTGCACGTTGTGCAGCGCCTTCACGCCCTTGCCCATGAGCTGCAGCGTCTCGCTGTCGAGGCTCTCGATGCCGGGCTGGATGGTGGTGATGCCCGCCGCACGCAGCTTGCGCACGTGCACGCGGCGCAGGTTCGCCTTCACCTCGTAGAAGAGCTCGAGGCCCAGGCGGCGATCGGCGAGCATCGGCACGAAGTCGTCGAAGTAGCGGTTGTCGATGATGTTGTCGACGACAGCCACCGGGGAGCCGGGGTGGCGCCGCGCGAGGCGCTCGAGCTCGTCCAGCGCTCGGGCGGCGCTCTTCGAGCGGAAGCGCATCGTCTGGCCGTTCAGCCCGCAAAACGTGCAGTGGGAGACCTCGCCCCACCAGCACCCGCGCGAGCTCTCGAAGAGGATGTGCGGCACGTGCACGCGGTCGAGGCGTGGCATCGCCTCGGCATACTGGCGGAAGTAGTCGCCGTAGTCGGGATCCGGCAGCGCATCGAGGTCCTCCACCGGGACGGAGCGCATCGGCGCGAAGCCCGTGCGAGCCGCGCGTCGGGTGAGGACGCCCGGAATCCCCTCCACCGAGCGGCCCGCGAGCACGCGCTCGACCAGCTCGGGAAACGCGACGTCTCCCTCGCCCGAGACGATCGCATCGAGCGCGTCGAACTCGCGCAGCGTCTGCACGCCCATGCAGCCCTCGACATTGGCGCCGCCGGCGACGATGAACACGCCCGGCATGCGCTCGCGCAGGCGCTGCGCGAGCGCCATCGAAGCGAGCTGCTGCTGGAAGACGCTCGTGATGCCTACGATGCGCGGTGCGCGCTCCGCGATGCGGCGTGCGCACTCGTCCACGAAGCGCGATGCGTGCGCGCGCGCTTCGGTGAGCGTGCGCGCGAATGCGGCATGCGGATCCGCGTCGCCGGAGAATTCGAGCGCCATCGCGCGATCGCGGGCGCGCCCGCGCCGCGCCATGATCGCCTCGACGTAGCGGCTGTCCCGCGCCGCGTCCCGGCCGAACGCCGCCTCGCGAAACACCCATTCGCCGGCGAGATCGGTCACCGGAAACGACTCCGAAAAGCGCAGGTACGTCAGCACGCCGGTCGCGGCGGCGAAATCGAGGGTGAAATAGAGGGATTCGCAGCCGATGCCGCGACGCTTGAGCGCGGCTTGCAGCAGGCCGAGCCCGATCGACGGCTTGAAGAGCGGCGCGAAGGGCATGCTCGCGAGGAGCACCTGCGTCATCGCGAGCTCCGGCTCAGCGCGCAGGCGAGGGCCACCCGCTCCCGCCGGGCATTGCCTTCAACACGGGCCGAGGCTGCTGTTCCCGATCCCGGTCGTAATGCCCGGGCCGGCGGCCGAACCCGGCGCCACGGGGGCGCTGCCGGGAAGGCCGCCGAGGAATCCGAGCCCCGGATTCGCGCCGCCCCCGACCACAATGCCGCCGCTGCCCAATGCACTGCCGCAGATCTGGACCGCCGGACCCTTGGACAACGCGCCGCCCGCGATCGAATCGAGGTCGGTATCGCTCAGATCCTCCGCGTCCGGGTTCACCGGCAGGACCAAGTTGCTCAACCCGGCGGTGTCCTCATGGACGCGGACCTGGATCGTCGCGGGCAGCTCGACGGCCACGGCATCGGCGACAGCCCTACGCGGGTCCGCCAGCAGTCTCGACTTGAACGACGCGTCGTTCCACGCCTTCTTGATCAGTCTTCCCACCACCGCGTTCGCGGCCTCCGGATCGAACCCCGGCGGCATGTCGGCCTTGTTCGGCAGCACGAAGTTCATCTCCAGCGGCGTGTTCTCCCACACTCGGACGTCGCGCCCTGCCGGCACGCCGATGCCGAGCTCGGCAAGGACCGGCTTCGGATTGGCGAGCAGCTTCTTCTTGAATTCGGGATCGTTCCAGATTCTCTGGAGCACTTCATGCGAGGTGGCCATGGCTCGATCTCTCCCGATATTTTATAAGGAGCGGAACGGAAGGAAGCGCGAGCCCGCGGGCCCGCGCTTTCCGGTTCCGTCTGCTTTCAGCTGGGCAGCGGGCGCTGCTTCAGCTCAACACTTGTTGTTGCTGCTCGCGACCGCTCCGCCGACGACCGAGCCGCCGGCCGCCGCCGCGGCAACGCCGCCGGTCACCCCCGCACCCACCACAGTGAACGCGAGCCCCGCGGCGACGCCGCCCGTGATGGCCGCCGCGGCACCGCAGCCGGTAGAGGTCTGCACGCCCTTCGACATCCCGCCGCCTGCGATCGCCTCGAGGTCCGAGTCGCTCAGGTCCTCGGTCGCCGGGTTCACCGGAAGGATCAGGTTCTTCACCTTCGCCGAGTCCTCGTGGACACGCACCTTCAGCGTGGCGGGCAGCTCGATGCCGGCGGCGTCCGCCACCGCGCTCTTCGGGTCGGACATCAGCTTCGCCTTGAAGGACGGATCCTTCCACGCCTTCTTGATCACCTTGCCGACCACCGCGTTGGTGGTTTCCGGATCGTAGTTGGCCGGCATGTCGGCCTTGTTCGGGAGCACGAAGTTCATCTCGTGCGGCGTGTTCTCCCAGATCTGCACGTCCTGTCCCGCCGGGACGTTCATTCCCAGCTGCGCAAGCACGGGCTTGGGATTGGCGAAGAGCTTTTTCTTGAACTGGGGATCGTTCCAGATTTTCTGCAGCGCTTCCTGCACGGTGGCCATACTCGGACTCCCTCTGAAGATTCGCAGCGATCGGAATAGGAAAGGTAGCCGATCCGCAAAGGTCGGCAGTTTCCCGTGCGCAGCATCACCGGGGGGCGTGACAGACGAGTGACAGCGTGCTTGCGGGTTTCGCCGGACTCCTACTACACTCCAGCGAATCGCTAAGATAGTCCCCAAATACCCGCCAAGGCAACTAGAAACAATACCGGCGGGCTGCTCTCAGTTACTCGCCCCCGGTTCACTGCGCAACATGGCGCGAGCAAGGCGCGCCGATCTCGCCGCGCGGTGAGGACGCCGTCCGTGGTCCGGATGCGCCATTGTCGCGAATGCCGAAGAGGAGTAACCGAATGCGCAAAGTCTTGTTCATCCTGGGGCAGCTTTCCGACGCCGATTCCGAATGGCTCGCGAAGGCCGGGCAGCTGGTGCGAATTCCGGAAGGCCGCGAGCTGATCCGCGAGGGCGAGCCGGTGAGCAGCATGTACCTGCTCGTCGACGGGACGCTGCGCGTGCACATGAGGAAGCTCGGCGAGATCGCGCAGCTCGAGGCGGGCGAGATCGTGGGCGAGCTCTCGCTCGTGGACTCGCGCCCCGCGTCGGCCTCGGTGACCGCGACGCGTCCCTCGGCGGTGCTCAAGGTCGACAAGGCCCGCCTGCTGGAGAAGATCGAGCTCGACCAGGGCTTCGGCCTGCGCTTCTACCGGGCGATCTCCACGTTCCTCGCCGACCGCATGCGTTCCACCATCGAGAAGATGGGCTACGACTCGACGGCTCCCGGGGTGAGCTTCGAGCGCGAGGGCGACTCGCAGGGCGAGATCGACATCGACGTGCTCGACAACGTGCACCTCGCCGGGGCGCGCTTCGAACGCATCTTCAAGTCGCTGCTGGATGCGACTCCCCGATAGCGCCGAGCGCCTCGCGGTGCGCCGACTTACGGAAGTCGACGAGCAGGACGACGCGGTCCGCGTTCCCGCGGTGCCACACCTCGTGCTCGACGGTGTCGTCGAACACGAGGCAGCGCCCCTCGCTCCAGGTGCGGATCTCGCCGCCCACGCGCATCTCGCATCCCGGGGGCACGACGAGCCCGAGGTGGCATCGCAGCACGGCGGGCGTGTAGCCCACGTGGGGGCGGATGTGCGTGCCCGGCTGCAGGAGCGAGAATCCCGCGGTCGTCATGCCGGGGATCTCCTGCACGAGTCGCGCGGTCCCGGGACAGCGCGCGCAGTTGTCGCGCAGCTTCGCGCCGAAGGCGAACAGGCCGAAGACCTCCCAGCCGCGGTCGTAGAGGAACTTCTCCGGCCACGCCACGAGAGCTTCGCGCTCGAGCGCGCGGAACTCGTCGCGGATGCGCTCCCATTGCGATTCGAGCGCCGCCGTGAACGAGAAGAGCGAAGGGTCGAGGTACATGGCCGATCCATTACACCATACCTCCTCGCGGCCGCGCTCGGGCTCGCGCCGGCGGCGCACGCGCAGCAGGCGGCGCCTTCCGCGACCGGCTCGATGGGCCTCATGGAGGCGGTCCGCCTCGCCCTCGAGCACAATCCCGACATCCGCGTGAGCCGCCTGCAGCTCGACGCCGCGCGCGGGTCGCTGCAGGAGGCGGCGGGCCAATTCGACTTCACGCTGTTCGCGAACGCGACGCGGCGGCGCGACTATACGGTGCTCACGCAGGCGCAGGAGGCGCAGTTTCCGCCCGGCTTTGCCGCGCCCGCCACGCAGTTCGGCGACACCGCCTCGGCGCAGCTCGGCGCGACGCAGGTCTTCCGCAACGGCATCTCGGTGTCGCCCACCATCACCCAGACCCGCACCACCGACAACATATCGCGCCTGCAGGGCCTGGACGCGGCGAGCGTTCCGGTCTACGCCATCAACCTCACGGTGCCGCTGCTCAAGAACTCGGGCCGGGACGTGATCGACGCCACCGAGACCGTGGCGAAGCGCGAGGTGGAGGCGACGCACGGGGACCTCGCGCAGAACGTGGCGCAGTCGACGTACAACGTGGTCTCGGCGTACTGGAACTACGTCGCGGCGGTGCGCAACCTCGCGATCGCGAACGAAGCCGAGTCGGCGGCCGAGCGCCGCGGCCGCGACGTGGAGCGGCTCATCGCCGCCGACCGCGTGCCCGCGTCCCAGCGCGATCTCGTCTCCGCGGACATCGCCTCCAAGCGCACCAGCCGCATCTCCGCGGAGCAGTCGCTCACGGAAGCGCGCAGCTCGCTCGCGCGCTCGATTGGGCTCAGCGCCATGGAGGCCTCCGGCGTGCCGCTGCCGGCGGACGACTATCCCGTCGCCGGCCCCTCCGCCCAGGATGTGGTGAACCACCTCGTCGCCCTGCGCAAGGAGGCGCTCGACCGGCGCGAAGACTTGCGCGCCTCGGCGTTGCGCGTCGAGGAGGCGCGGGTGGCGGTCGTCGCGCTGCGCAAGAACCTCGCCCCGGAGCTCGACATGAACGTGTCGGTCGGGTCGACCGGCCTCAAGGAGGGCAACCCCTCCTCCGATTTCATCTCGGGCCTCGATTCGAGGCTGCACGGGCCGAACGCGCTCCTCTCGTTCACCTACCAGTTCCCGGTCCAGAACAACGTGGCGCAGGGCCAGCTCCTGCAGCGCATCGCGGCGCACGACCAGGCGATGGTGCGCGAGAACGACCTGCGCGAGACCATCCTCACCAACGTCGACACGGTCGCGCAGGCCGTGCGGCGCGCGGCGCTGGAGTTGCGCGACGCACGCGACGCGGTGACCCTGTACGTGCGCTCCGTGGCGAACGAGGAGACGCGGCGCCAGCTCGGCCAGGGCACGCTGATCGACGTGATCACCGTGGCGGACCGGCTGCTGCAGGCGCGGCTCAACCTCAACTCGGCGCAGCTCGCGTACGCCCTGGCGGTGGCGCAGTTGCGGCTCGCCACCGGAACGCTCACGCGCCTCGCCGACGATGCGCCCTCGCAGATGACGATCGACCTCGCGAGCCTCACCGAGGTCCCCCGCTAGTCCCGCAAACCGGAATTCGCCATGCTCGCCGACTTTTCCGCTTCGAAGCCTCGAGAGATCTTCCGCAAGGTGGCGCTCGAGCGCCTTTCCTCGCCCGACCAGCTCGACCTCCTCACGCAGGTGGTGGGGACCAAGGGCTGGCTCGTCCTCGGCACGCTCGCCTTCGCCGTCCTCGTCGCGACGATCTGGGGCGTCTTCGGCGAGATCCCGAGCAAGGTCTCGGGGCAGGCGATGCTCACCCGCGCGGGCGGCGTGTTCGACGTGCCGGCGACGGCGCAGGGCCGCGTCGCCGAGCTCGACGTCGACGTGGGCGACGTCGTGAAGGCGAACCAGGTCGTCGCGCGCATCGAGCAGCCCGAGCTCGAGTACGAGATCTCCTCGCTCCAGTCGCGGCTCGCCGAGCTCAAGGTCCGCCAGGCGAGCCAGAAGGGATTCGAGCGCCGCGGCACCGAGCTGCAGGGAGAGCTCCTCGCCGCGCGCCGCAAGCAGATGGAGGAGAAGATCCGCCTCGGCGTCGCGAACCAGAAGACGGTCGAGGACCGCATCAAGACCGAGGAGGTGCTGCTGCAGCAGGGGCTCATCACCAAGCAGACGCTGCTCAACTCGCGCATCGAGCTCGAGCAGGTGCGCCAGGACACGGAGACCGCGAGGTCGCAGCTGCAGCAGCTCTCCCTGCAGAGCCTCGACGCGCGCAAGCAGTCCGATGCCGAGGCCGCCAACCTCGGGCTGCAGATCGCCGACGTCGAGCGCCAGATCGGCGCGCAGAAGGAGCGCCTCGCGCTGCAGTCGGTGGTGCGCAGCCCGTACGGCGGGCGCATCCTCGAGATCAAGTCGGGGCGCGCGGGCGCGCTGGTGGGCCTCGGCGCCTCGCTCTTCACGCTGGAGCGCGATGCCGAGGACGGCGCCGGGCCGCTCGAGGCGGTGATCTTCGTCTCCGCCTACGACGGGCCGAGCGTGCATCCGGGGATGGACGTGCAGATCAGCCCGGGAAGCGTGAAGCCCGAGGAGCACGGCTTCATGCTCGGGCGCGTGCGTTGGGTATCGAGCTATCCTTCATCGCAGCAGGGCATCATGCAGCTGCTGCAGAACGAGAAGCTGGTGAGCGCCCTTTCCGGCCACGGCCCGCCGATCAAGATCGTGGCCGACCTCCTCGCCGATCCGTCCACGCCGAGCGGCTACAAGTGGTCCTCGGGACGCGGGCCCGAATTCCAGGTGAAGAGCGGCACGCTCGCCAACGCGACGATCACCACCGAGAAGCGCCCGCCGATCGCGCTCGTGATCCCGGCGCTCAAGAAGTTCCTCGGGGTCTAGCGGCATGAGCGCGATCGCCCCGGCCGCGACGGCGGCCCCCCCTTCGGCCCCGCCCTCCAGCGCCCCGGCTGCGGCCGTGTCGCGCCGCGTGCGCACGCCCACGATCATCCAGATGGAAGCCGTGGAGTGCGGGGCGGCCGCGCTGCGCATCGTGCTCGCCTACTACGGGCGCTACGTTCCGGCCGAGGAGCTGCGCGTCGAGTGCGGCGTGTCGCGCGACGGCTCGAAGGCGAGCAACGTGGTGCGCGCGGCGCGCCACTACGGCCTCAACGCGAAGGGCCTCAAGCGCGAGCCCGACAAGCTCGGCGACCTCACGCTTCCGTTCATCATCTTCTGGAACTTCAACCATTTCGTCGTCGTCGAGGGCTTCAAGGCGGGCAAGGTATACCTGAACGACCCGGCCACGGGCCCGCGCGTGGTGACGGCCGGGGAGTTCGACCAGTCGTTCACCGGCGTGATCCTCGCGATCGAGAAGGGGCCGGAGTTCAAGCCGGGCGGCGAGAACCCGGGGATCCTCGCGGCGCTCGCGAGCCGCCTGCCCGGCACCACGCCCTCCATCGCCTACCTGCTCCTCGCCGGCCTCGCGCTGGTGATCCCCGGCCTCGTCGTCCCCGTCTTCAGCAAGGTGTTCGTCGACGAGATCCTGGTGAAGCACTTCGACACCTGGGTGAAGCCGCTCCTGCTGGGGATGTCCGTCACGATGGTCCTGATGGCGGGCCTCACCTGGCTGCAGTCGTACTTCCTCTCGCGCTTCCACGCCGCGCTCGCACTCACCAGCGGCGCCCGGTTCTTCTGGCACGTGCTGCACCTGCCCGTGGGGTTCTACTCGCAGCGCTCGTCGGGCGAGATCGGCTCGCGCGTGCAGATCAACGACAAGGTGGCGGGGCTCATCGCCGGCGACGTGGCGCGCGCGATGCTGCACGTCGCAATGGTGATCTTCTACGCGGCGCTGATGTTCTTCTACGACTGGTTCCTCACGCTCATCGGGCTCGCTGTGGCGGTCGCGAACATCGTCTTCCTCAAGATGATCGCGCGCCGGCGCATCGACGCCACGCAGCGCCTCGCCATCGACGGCGGGAAGCTCTTCGGCACCTCGATGAACGGCCTGCGGCTCATCGAGACGCTCAAGGCCTCGGGCATGGAGAGCGACTTCTTCCGCAAATGGGCCGGCTACCAGAGCAAGGTGATGACGGGCCAGCAGGTGGTGGGAAGCCAGGAGCTCGCCCTGCAGTCGGTCCCGCCGCTGCTTTCCGCGATGAACAGCGTCGCGATCCTCGCCTTCGGCGGATTGCGCGTGATGGACGGCCACCTCACGATGGGCATGCTGGTCGCCTTCCAGGCGCTGATGGCGTCGTTCATCGGACCCATCAACCAGCTGGTCGGCCTCGCCGGCCGCATCCAGGAGATGCACGGGGACATGAACCGCCTGGACGACGTGCTCAACTATCCGCTCGACCGCTACGCCGACCCGAACGCCGACACCGCGAACCTCGAGTCCGCCGACCGCCCGGTGAAGCTCAAGGGCGAGGTCGAGCTGCGCGGCGTGAGCTTCGGCTACAGCCGGCTCGCCAATCCGCTGATCGAGAACTTCAGCCTGAAGCTCAAGCCGGGCTCGCGCGTGGCGCTGATCGGGCCTTCGGGCTGCGGGAAGTCCACGGTGTCGAAGCTGGTGATGGGCCTGTACGAGCCGTGGTCGGGCGAGATCCTCTTCGACGGCGCGCCGCGCTCGACGATCCCGCGCCTCGTCATGAGCAACTCGGTCGCGATGGTCGACCAGGACATCAGCCTCTTCCAGGGGACGATCCGCGAGAACCTCACCATGTGGGACGACACGCTCGTGGAATCGGCGGTGGTGCGCGCGGCGAAGGACGCCGAGATCCACGACGTGATCGCGGCGCGTCCGGGCGGCTACGAGGCGCAGGTCTCGGAGATGGGCGGCAATTTCTCCGGCGGCCAGCGCCAGCGCCTCGAGGTCGCGCGCTCGCTCGCCGTCGATCCCGCCGTGGTGGTGCTCGACGAGGCGACGAGCGCGCTGGACCCGACCACGGAGGCGCGCATCGACGACAACCTGCGCCGCCGCGGATGCACCTGCCTCATCATCGCGCACCGCCTTTCCACCATCCGCGACTGCGACGAGATCATCGTGCTCGACCGCGGCAAGGTCGTGCAGCGCGGCACCCACGACGAGCTCCTCGAGGACGGCGAAGGGCTCTACGCGCAGCTCATCCGCAACCAATGACCGACGCGACCTTCGCATCGCAGGAAGAAGAAGCTGCGGTCGTCGCGGCAGCCCCCGGGGCCGCGCCCGCCGCCTCCGAGGCGGTGCGCGCGCTGGAGGCGCTCTTTTCGTACGCGGGCGCGAGTCCCGTCACGCTGGTGCGCGGCAATCCGCTCGACGTCGCCGACCCGGGACGCGCGTGGGCGGTCATCGCGGGCAAGATCGACGCGTTCCTCGTCGCTCCGCCCGACGCGGCCGGCATCTCGCGCCGCGCGTTCCTCCTGCGCGTGCACGCGGGCGAGGTCCTCTTCGGCCTCTCGACGATCCTCGAGCGGCCGTCGCCGGACGATCAGCAGCAGGGCACCGCCTCCGGGCTGGGGAGCGCGTTGGGCATCGACCTCGCGGCGGGCTGGAGCATCGAGGGCGTGCCCGTTCCCGGCACCAGCTGCCTCGAGGCGCGCGTGGCCGACCTGCTCGCCGCGGCTTCCGGCGAGCGCCTCGACGCCTTCGTCGAGTCGGTCGAGCGCTGGGTGAAGCTGCTGTGCGCGACGATGCGCGTGCGCAAGTTCCCGAACAACTTCGAACGCCTCGAGCCGGGCACGGCGCGCACCTTCCAGGAGTCGAACCTCGTGGTCGTCGCCCCGGAGGTCGGCTGGATCACCGTGAGGCAGGGCCGGGTGCGCGTGAACGGTCTCGACGAGGCGGTCGTGCGGCAAGGCGAGGCCATCGCGCTCTCCGAGGACGCGTGGCTCGAATGCGCCGAGGCGACGGTGCTCGCCTCCGAGCGCACGCGCGATGCGATCGGCAGCGGCCGCCTGGTGGAGGCGCTCGCGCGGGTGCAGGACCGCTTCGTCACCCGGGCGGTGATCGCCGGGGAGCTCGATCGCGCGGCCAACAAGAAGCGCATCGAGAGGAAGCAGGAGGACTCGCGCACCGCGATCAACGTCGCGCTGCGCCGGCTCAACCAGGTGATCGAGCCGAAGCTCCAGGTCGAGGCCTGGGCTGCGGGCGCGGATGCCCTGCTCGGGGCGCTCATCCCCGTCGGCGCCGCGTGCGGCATCAAGTTCCGTCCGCGCCACGTCCCGCGCGAGGACGAGGCGGCGGCGTCCCCCTCGCTCGACGCGACCGTTCCCGGCGCATCCGCCCCCGTCTCGGGCACGCTGGAGTCGTACGTGCGCGATGCGGGCGCGCGTTATCGCGAGGTCGCGTTGCGCGGGCGCTGGTGGGAGGTGGACAACGGGCCGCTGCTCGGCTTCCTCGAAGCGAGCCGGGCCCCGGTCGCGCTGCTGCCGCGCAGCCATGGCTACGTGCTGCTCGACCCGGCCCGGGGCACGGAGGTGCCGGTCGACGAGGAGTCCGCGACCACGCTCGCACCCATGGCGCACGCCTTCTACCGCGGATTCGGCGAGGAGCCGGTGGGCCTCGTCTCCCTGATGCGCTTCGGCGCCACGGGCCTTTCCCGCGAAGTGGCCATGGTGGTCGTGATCGGCCTCCTCGTGGGTGCGCTCGGGCTCCTCAGCCCGTTCGTCACGGGGCTCCTCTTCGACACGGTGATCCCGGGCGCGGCGCGTTCGCAGCTCGGCGAGCTCGCCATGATCCTCGTCGGCGCTGGCCTCGCGACCGCGATGTTCGAAGTGGCGCGCTCGTTCACGATGCTGCGCATCGAGGGCAAGATGGACTCGAACGTCCAGGCCGCCGTTTGGGACAGGCTGCTGCGGCTGCCCGTCCCGTTCTTCCGCAACTACGGCGCAGGCGACCTCGCGCTGCGCGCCAACGGCATCAACGCGATCCGCCAGCATCTCTCGGGAAGCACCGTGCACACGATCCTCTCGTCGGTGTTCTCGGTGTTCAACTTCTTCCTGCTCTTCTACTACAGCGCGAAGCTCGCCTGGGTCGCCGTCGCCCTCGTCGCCGTGCAGATCCTGCTCACCGTCTCGTTCGGCCTCGTCCGCATCGGCTACGAGCGGCGCATCGCCGAGCTCGGCGGGCGCCTCGCGAGCGTGGTGCTCGAGTTCCTCACCGGCATCGCGAAGCTGCGCACGACCGGCGCGGAGTCGCGCGCCTTCGGCCGCTGGGCGCAGCGCCACGCCGACCACGAGAGCCAGCTCATGAAGGCGCGCGTGGTCGGCAACGTCATGACCACCGTGAACGCGGTGTACCCGCTCATCTGCACCGGCGTCATCTTCTTCTTCGTGTCCTACTTCTCGAAGGAAGAGAAGGTCTTCTCGACCGGCGAGTACCTCGCATTCAACACCGCCTTCGGCGCGTTCATGGGCGCCATGGTCGGCCTCACCGGGACGATGATGTCGCTCCTGGTGATCGTGCCGATCTGGGACCGGGCGAAGCCGATCCTGCGCTCGCTGCCCGAGTCCTCGGGCAAGGTCGCGGACCCGGGCGTGATCACCGGCGACATCGAGGTGAGCGGCGTGACGTTCAAGTACTCGGAGGACGCGCCGACGGTGCTCGCGAACGTCTCGTTCCGGATCAATCCGGGCGAGTTCGTCGCGTTCGTCGGACCTTCCGGCTCGGGCAAGTCCACGATGCTGAGGCTCCTGCTCGGCTTCGAGAAGCCGCTGCAGGGCTCGGTGTTCTACGACGGGCAGGACCTCGCCTCCCTCGACGTGGGCGCGATCCGCCGCCAGATCGGCGTGGTGCTGCAGAACGGGCAGCTCCTCGCGGGGGACATCTTCTCGAACATCGTCGGCTCCTCGGGCCTCGGCATCGAGGATGCGCGCGAGGCGGCGCGCGCGTGCGCCCTGGACGCCGACATCGACCGCATGCCGATGGGCATGCACACGTTGCTTCCCGACGGCGGCGCGACGCTCTCCGGCGGCCAGCGCCAGCGGCTGCTCATCGCGCGCGCGATCGTGACGCGGCCGCGCGTGCTGCTCTTCGACGAGGCGACGAGCGCGCTCGACAGCGAGTCGGA
>DATIZV010000179.1:0-9127 GCA_035516915.1 Usitatibacter sp.
GGATGGGATGGACGATGTCGCCGTAAGGTCGCGCGACCCGCCCGAGGCCCTGCGCGGCGAGCGTGCGCGGGCTGAGCTTCAGTGGCTGGGATGCCATGCGGAATTGTCGCGGCGCGCAGGTGCGGGGTCAACCCGCGCCGAGACGATCGGCTCGGAATCCACGCCCGGCTCGAGCCCTTCGATGAAGACGCGGTCGATCTTGATCTCGCCCACCGGGAAGCGATTCAGGTAGGCCATCGACGAGAAGCCGGTGCCGAACTCGTCGAGCGCGATGCGATGGCCCGCGGCGGAGAGGCGCCGCAGCCGGTCCTCGACCGCGTGGCTGCGCTCCATGGGCAGCGCACGCCGCGCGCAGCGTCCAGCAGCCAATGCGAGGGAGCACCTGCCTCGATCGAAGGCGGGCGGACCTCGCCGCGCCGATCACGAGCGTAACACCGCTACGCCGTCTCGACCGCGCGCTCGAGCGCAATCCAGCCCTCGACCACGCCGTGGCACGCGACCTTCGCGCCCTCGAAGGGTTCGAGGAGCGGGCGCTCGACGCGGCACTTCCCGCGCGCGTACGGGCAGCGCGGATGGAAGGCGCAACCCGCAGGCGGATCGAGCGGGTTGGGCACCTCGCCCGCCACCGGCGTACGGGGCTTGCCCGACATCTCGATGTCGGGGATGGCGCTTTCGAGCATGCGCGTGTAGGGATGCAGCGGCCGCGCGAAGAGCGTGCGCGTCGGCGCGATCTCCACGATGCGCCCGAGGTACATCACGCCCACCGTCGTCGAGATGTGCGACACCACCGCGAGGTTGTGCGAGATGAAGAGGTACGTGAGCCCGTGCTGGCGCTGCAGGTCCTTCATGAGGTTGAGGATCTGCGCCTGCACGGAGACGTCGAGCGCGCTGGTGGGCTCGTCGCACACGAGGAACTCGGGATTGGAGGAGAGAGCGCGCGCGATCGAGACGCGCTGGCGCTGGCCGCCCGAGAACTCGTGCGGGTAGCGCTCGCCGTCGCCGGGCGCGAGCCCGACCTGCGCGAGGAGCTCCCCGGCCCGCGCCGAGAGCGCGCGCTCGTCGCGCGCGAGTCCGTGCGAGCGCAGCGGCTCGGCGACGATGTCGCGCACGCGCCAGCGCGGGTTCAAGCTCGCGTACGGATCCTGGAAGATCATCTGGAAGCGCCGCCGCAGGCGCAGCATCTGGCCGCGATCGCGCACCGACGCGAGGTCCACGCCGTCGAAGAGGATCGATCCCGAGGTCGGCGCGTAGAGGCCGCAGATGAGGCGCGCGACCGTCGACTTGCCGCAGCCCGATTCGCCGACCAGCGCGAGCGTGGCGCCGCGCTCGATCGCGAAGCTCACGTCGTCCACGGCGCGCAGGACCTGGCGCGGCGCACGTTCGATCATTCGATTGAGCCATGGACGCGAGACGTCGAAGTCGCGCGTGAGGTTGCGCACCTCGACGAGCGGGACCTTCGCGCGGGCCTCCGCGGCGGACGCGGGAGCGCTCCTAGCCATGCACCGCTCCCTCGCTCCATCCCGGCCGCGCCCGCGGGCTCGCGCTCTCCGGAGCGTGCAGCCAGCAGGCGGCGCGGGTGCGGTTCGCCGCGAGGAGCTCGGGACGCTCGACGCGGCAGCGATCGAACGCGCGCGGGCAGCGCGGATGGAAGGCGCAGCCGCGCGGGATCGCGTCCAGGCGCGGCATCGAGCCCTCGATCTGCGGCAGGCGCTCGAGCTCCTCGCCGACCGCGGGAATCGATCCCATCAGCCCGGCGGTGTACGGATGCTGCGGGTCGTGGATCACCGCCTGCACCGGTCCGATCTCGACGATGCGCCCGGCGTACATCACGGCGACGCGGTCGGCGGTCTCGGCGATCACGCCCATGTCGTGCGTGACGAGCATCACCGCGGTGCCGTGCTCGCGGCACAGGCGCTTGAGGAGCGTGATGATCTGCGCCTGGATCGAGACGTCGAGCGCCGTGGTGGGCTCGTCGGCGATCACCAGGCGCGGATTGGCGCACAGCGCGAGGGCGATCACCACGCGCTGCCTCATGCCGCCGGAGAACTGGTGCGGGTAGTGGTCGATGCGACGCTCCGGCGCCGGGATGCCCACCTCGCCGAGCAGCTCGATCGCGCGCGCGCGGGCGGCCGCGGCGTCGAGCGCGAGGTGCGTGCGCATCGTCTCCACCAGCTGCTCGCCGATGGTGTAGAGGGGATTCAGCGAGGTGAGCGGGTCCTGGAAGATCGCGCCGATGCGCCGCCCGCGGATGCGGCGCATGCGCTCGGGCGGGAGGTCGTCGATGCGCTCGCCCTCGAGCAGCACCTCGCCCGCGGTGATGCGCCCCGGCGGCTCGATGAGGCCGATGATCGCCGCGCCGGTGACGGATTTCCCGGCGCCGGATTCGCCCACCACGCCGAGCACCTCGCCCGGCGCGATCTCGAAGCTCACGCCGTCGATCGCGGTGAGGGTCCTGCGGCGAGAAGGAAACTCGACGCGCAGGTTCCTCACCTCGAGGAGCGGCACGGTCATCGGTTCATGCCGAACTTCGCCTCGCATTCGGCGATGCGGTCGCTCGAGCGCACGATCGGCGTCCAGCCGGGCCCGACGCGGTTGTCGAGCCGCGCCGAGACGTAGTAGCGCCGGCACGGCTCGGTCGTGAGGGCGAACGTGTGCTGCGTGGGTTGCCAGCCCTTGCGGTGGCCGACGTCGACGGTCACCTCGTGCGGGCCGGGGGCGACGACCGCGTGGTGCGCGTCGGTCGCATTGCGGTCGTCGACCCGGTTCACGAGGACGTGGACCACGTCCGGGTCCGCCGACTGGATCGGATCGTCCTCGATGATGGACCAGGGCTGCGCGAACGGTCCGGCGGCGGCGCAGGCGCCGGCGAGCAGGGCGAACGGCAGTGCGTGGCGGGCTTTCATGGCGAATCCTTTCCGCGACGCTATCGCAGCCGGGGATTCAGCGCGTCGCGAAGCCAATCCCCGAGGACGTTGATGGCGAGCACCAGCGCGACCAGCGCGACCGCGGGAAACACCGTGATCCACCATTCGCCGGAAAAGAGGAATTCGTTTCCGATCCGGATCAGGGTTCCCAGCGAGGGCTGCGTCGGCGGGACTCCGACACCGAGGAACGACAGGGTCGCCTCGGTGATGATCGCCACGCCGACCTGCAGCGTCACGAGCACCAGCACGGGCCCGAGCGCGTTGGGAAGCACATGGGAGAACATGATGGCGGCCGGATGCCTTCCGATCACCCGTGCCGCCTGGACGTACTCCTTGTTGCGCTCCACGAGGGTCGAGCCGCGCACCGTGCGGGCGAAGTTCACCCATCCCGCCGCCGCGATGGACACCACCAGCACCCAGAAGGCGAGCTCGTCCTGGTGCTCCCGGGGAAGCACCGCGCGGGCGAGCCCGTCCACGAGGAGCGCGATGAGGATCGCGGGAAACGAGAGCTGGACGTCGGCGACGCGCATGATGAAGGCGTCGAGCTTGCCGCCGGCGTAGCCGCTCACCAGCCCCAGCGCGACACCCGCCACCATCGCGAGCAGGCTCGCGAGGAGGCCCACCGCGAGCGAGATCCGCGAGCCGAAGAGGATCGCCGAGAGCATGTCGCGGCCCTGGTCGTCGGTTCCGAGCAGGTAGGTCGAGCTCCCGCCGGAGGTCCACGCCGGCGGCGTCATGGCGTCGCCGAGGTTGAGCGTCGCGAGGTCGAACGGATTGTGC
This sequence comes from Usitatibacter sp., assembly GCA_035516915.1. Taxonomy (GTDB): domain Bacteria; phylum Pseudomonadota; class Gammaproteobacteria; order Burkholderiales; family Usitatibacteraceae; genus Usitatibacter. The sequence continues at coordinate 3,705 of DATIZV010000179.1, forward strand.
GGCGCGACCCAGGGCGCGAACGCCGCGCCCGCGACGAACGCGAGGAGGACCGCCGCCGCGACGACCACGCCGGGGCGGCGCCGGAAGCTGTAGAAGAGGTCGCTGTCGAGGATCGCGTGCAGCCGCCCCCGTGCGACCGGCGGCCCGTCCGCGGCGTTCGCCTCCGCGCGCGAAGGGCTGGCCGCCATCAGCGCGTCCCTCCGCTCTCCACGCGCAGCCGCGGATCCACGGCGTAGTAGAGCAGGTCGACGACGAGGTTGATCACGACGAACACGAGGCCGATCAGGCAGAGGTAGGCCGCCATCACCGGCACGTCGGCGAACTGCACCGCCTGGATGAAGAGCAGGCCCATGCCCGGCCACTGGAACACCTGCTCGGTGATGATCGCGAAGGCGATGATGCCGCCGAGCTGCAATCCCATGACGGTGATCACCGGCACCAGCGTGTTCCTGAGCGCGTGGCCGAAGTGCACCGCGCGGTCGGTCAAGCCGCGCGCACGCGCGAACTTGATGTAGTCGGAGCGAAGCACCTCCAGCATCTCGGAGCGCACCAGCCGCATGACGAGCGTGAGCGGGAAGAAGCCGAGCGTGATCGCGGGAAGCACCAGCGCCCTCAGCCCGGAAGCGGTGAGGAAGCCGGTCGACCAGAAGCCGAGCTGCACCGTGTCGCCGCGGCCGAAGGAGGGCAGCCATCCCAGCCAGACCGCGAAGACCAGGATGAGGAAGATGCCGATGATGAAGTTCGGGAGCGACACGCCCACCAGCGACGTGGTGAGCATCGCCTGCGAGACCCAGGAATCGCGCCTGAGGGCCGTATAGACGCCGGCCGGGATGCCCACCACGAGCGCGATGAGCGAGGCGGTGAACGCGAGCTCGAAGGTGGCGGGGAACCGCTCCTCGAGGAGCTTGGAGACCGGCCGGCCGATGCGCAGCGACAGGCCGAAGTTGCCGTGCAGGGCGTGCCCGACGAAGGTCGCGAACTGCACGTAGAACGGCCGGTCGAGCCCGAGCAGGTGGCGCATCGCGTCGCGGTCGGCCTGGGTCGCTTCCGGCGGCGTCATCTGCGACACCGGGTCGCCCACGTAGTTGAAGAGCGAGAACGCGATGAATCCCACGACGAGCATCACGGCGATGCCCTGCAGGATGCGGCGCAGGATGAAGGCGAGCACGGAAGGCGGCGCGGTGGGCGATTGGCGGCCATCTTAGCGCCGCCCGGGATCATGGGGCATCATGTAGCGGCGGGCGAGGCAAAGTCAATTTGGAGGCGCGATGACCGAGGAGATCTTCCGCGAGGAGCCCTACCGGCGCGAAACGCCCGCGACGATCGCCGGCGTGGAGCCCGGCGGAATCCGCCTCGACCGGACGGTGTTCTACCCGCGCGGCGGCGGCCAGGCGGGCGACGCGGGCACTCTCGCGCTCGGCGACGGCTCGCAGCTCGCGATCGCGGACACGGTGAAGGGCGCCGCCGCGGCGATCCTTCATGTCCCCGCTCCCGGCCAGGAAGCGCTGCTCGCGAAGCTGCGACCCGGCGACGCGGTGACGGCCTCGATCGACTGGGCGCGCCGCCACCGGCACATGCGCTTCCATACCGCGACGCACCTCCTCTGCGCGATCGTCCCGCACCAGACCAACGGCTGCTCGATCACGGCGGACTATGCGCGCCTCGATTTCGACATGGTGGAGCCCCTCTCGCGCGAGGCCCTCGAGCGCGAGCTCGCGCGCCTGGTCGCCGAGGCGCACGACGTGCGCACCGTCTGGATCACCGACGCGGAGCTCGACGCGAAGCCCGAGCTGGTGCGCACCATGTCCGTCCAGCCGCCGCGCGGGCTCGGGCGCGTCCGGCTGCTCGAGATCGACGGCGTGGACCTGCAGCCGTGCGGCGGGACGCACGTCGCGAACACGCGCGAGATCGGGGCCCTGAAGGTCGCGAAGATCGAGAAGAAGAGCGCCCGCACGCGGCGCGTCGTGCTGGAGTTTGCGGGGAGCTAGGAGCGGATTCGAGGCTTCCTGCCGGAATCACTCCCGTCCTACGCGCTGAGGTGGGTGAGTGGCAACGCGGTGGTCTCCTTCACCTCTTCCAGCACGAAGCTCGACTTCACGTCGAGGACGCCGGGATGCTTGAGGAGCGAGTCCATGACGAAGCGCGAGAAGTGGTCGAGGCCCTCCACCTGCACGCGCAGCAGGTAGTCCATGTCGCCGGTGAGCGCGTGGCAGGCGAGCACCTCGGGCCAGTCCTTGACGGCGCGCGCGAAGGCGTCGGTGGGCATGCGCCCGCGCTTCTCGAGCTTCACCGTGACGAAGCCCATGAGGCCGAGCCCGACCTTGCGCGGGTCGAGGAGCGCCACGTAGCGGCGGATCACGCCGGACTTCTCCAGCGCGCGCACGCGCCGCAGGCACGCGCTGGGCGAGAGGCTCACCCGCGCGGCGAGCTCGAGGTTGGTGAGGCTCCCGTCGCGCTGCAGCAGCTCGAGCAGGCGCCGGTCGGTGCGGTTGAGGCGGATGGGGGCCATGAGGGTCGCGCTCCGGGTGGAATTCGCAATATTATTGCGTGCGCCGGGAATTCCACGCCGTGGTTTGCAATCCTATTGCGACGGGGGAGGAGTTAAATTACGTTCGCGCGCTTCCCCTCCGCGGGGAGCGGGAGAGCTCGGGGAGCCAAGCGATGAACGCCACGCCGCAAGCGATCGAGAATCCGATGGGAACCGACGGCTTCGAGTTCGTCGAGTACACCGCGCCGCAGCCGCAGCTCCTCGGCGCGCTCTTCGAGCAGATGGGCTTCGTCGCCGTCGCCCGCCACCGCTCGAAGGACGTGCTCCTCTACCGGCAGGGCGGGATCAACTTCGTGGTGAACCGCGAGCCCGACAGCTTCGCGCAATCCTTCGCGCGCGTGCACGGCCCGTCGGCCTGCGCCTTCGCGATGCGGGTGAAGGACGCGGCGAAGGCCTATGCGCGGGCGCTCGAGCTCGGCGCGAAGCCGTTCCACGGCAAGGTCGGTCCCATGGAGCTCAACATCCCCGCGATCGAGGGGATCGGCGGAAGCCTCATCTACCTGGTCGATCGCTATGGCGACGGGCTCTCGATCTACGACATCGACTTCGTGCCGCTCGAGGGCGCGGCGCGGCGCCCCGGGGGCGCCGGGCTGGTCGAGATCGACCACCTCACGCACAACGTCTACGCCGGACGCATGGACGTGTGGGCGCGGTTCTACGAGAAGCTGTTCGGCTTCCGCGAGATCCGCTACTTCGACATCCAGGGCCGCAAGACCGGCCTCACCTCGCGCGCGCTCGCGAGCCCCTGCGGCAAGATCCGCATCCCGATCAACGAGCCTTCCGACCGCAAGTCGCAGATCCAGGAATACCTCGACGCCTACCACGGCGAGGGCATCCAGCACATCGCGCTCTCCACGCGCGACATCTACTCGACGGTCGAGGCGCTGCGCGCCCGCAGCGTGCGCTTCCTGGACACGCCGGACGCCTACTACGAGCGCGTCGACGCGCGCGTCCCGAACCACGGCGAGGACCTCGGGCGACTGAGGACGAACCGCATCCTGATCGACGGCGAGGGCGTGGACAAGGAGCGGCGCGAGGACAAGCTGCTGCAGATCTTCACCGAGACCGTGATCGGGCCGATCTTCTTCGAGATCATCCAGAGGAAGGGCAATGAGGGCTTCGGCGAGGGCAACTTCCGCGCGCTGTTCGAGTCGATCGAGGCGGAGCAGATCGCGCGCGGCGCGATCTGACGGCGAAATGATCCGGGCCCAGGGCGGGGAACGCAGATGAGCGCGGCGAACGGCGCGCGGAGGGACGCGAGATGAATGACTCCTCGAGGGTGGCGACGTTGAGGTACCTCCCCGGATTCGGGGCGCACCACGAGACCGAGGCGATCGAAGGCGCGCTTCCGGTCGGCCAGAACTCGCCGCAGCGGACGCCTTTCGGGCTGTACACGGAGCACCTCACCGGCTCCGCGTTCACCGCCCCGCGCTCGCAGAACCTGCGCTCCTGGCTCTATCGCCTGCGTCCCTCGGCGATGCACGGCGCGTTCCGGCGCATCGACGAGGGGAAGCTTCGCACCGCCCCGTGCGGCGAGGCCGAATGCCCGCCGGACCGGCTGCGCTGGCGTCCGAGCGCGATTCCGGAATCGCCCACCGATTTCCTCGCCGGCCTCGCGACGCTCGCCACCGCGGGCGACTCGCGCGTGCAGGCGGGCGCCGCGGTGCACCTGTACGTCGCGAACCGTTCGATGCGCGGGCTCTTCTCGAGCGCCGACGGGGAGCTCCTCCTCGTCCCGCAACAGGGCGCGATCCTGCTCGTCACGGAGCTCGGCAGGCTCGGCGTCGCGCCGGGCGAGATCGCCGTGGTGCCGCGCGGCGTGAAGTTCCGCGTCGAGGTCGACGGGCCGGTGCGCGGCTACGCCTGCGAGAACTACGGCGCGCCGTTACGCCTGCCCGAGCTCGGCCCGATCGGCGCGAACGGCCTCGCGAGCCCGCGCGATTTCCTCGCGCCCTGCGCGGCGTTCGAGGACGTGGAGCGGCCGACCGAGGTGGTGGTGAAGCTCGCCGGGCGCCTGTGGAGCGTGGAGTACGGCCACTCGCCGCTCGACGTGGTGGCCTGGCACGGCAACTGCTATCCGTACAAGTACGACCTCGCGCGCTTCAACGCGATCAACACCGTGAGCTTCGACCATCCCGATCCGTCGATCTCCACCGTGCTCACCTCGCTCTCCGACACGCCCGGCAGCGCGAACGTCGACTTCGTGATCTTCCCGCCGCGCTGGATGGTCGCCGAGCGGACCTTCCGGCTGCCGTGGTTCCACCGCAACGTGATGAGCGAGCTGATGGGCCTCGTGCGGGGAACGTACGACGCGAAGCGCGAAGGTTTCCTGCCCGGGGGCGTGAGCCTGCACAACGCGACGAGCGCGCACGGACCCGACCGGACGAGCTACGAGGCGGCCGTTGCCGCGAAGCTCGAGCCACGCTACCTCGCCGACACGCTCGCGTTCATGCTCGAGAGCCGCTATCTCTTCGAGCCGACCGCGCACGCGATGGATTGCCCCGAGATCGACCGCGACTACGACAAGGCGTGGAGCGGCTTCGCGAAAGCGAAACTGCCGGCGAGGTGAAGCTCGCCTCGATGAAGTCCGCCGGCCGCGACGGCCTCCTCGTGGTGGTCGATCGCGCGCTCGCGAGCGCGGTGGACGCCACCTCGATCGCGCCCACGATGCAGGCGGCGCTGGAGCGGTGGGGCGAGGTCGAGCCGCGGCTGAGGGATCTCGCGCGCGCGCTCGGGAAGGGCGAGGCGCGCGGCGCGTTCGATTTCGCGGCCGCGCTCGCCGCGGGGCGCGTCGCCGCGCCGCTGCCGCGCGCGTACGAGTGGCTCGACGGCTCGGCCTACCTCTCCCACGTGGAGCGCGTGCGGCGTGCGCGCA
>DATIZV010000180.1:0-7587 GCA_035516915.1 Usitatibacter sp.
GCCGTGATTCCCACCGTTTTCTGCGCGTCGTTCGCGCCGTTGGTGAGCGCGAGGACCGCCGCCGTCGCGACCTGCGCGCGGGAAAGGGCGATGTTCGCCCTCGGCGTGGCGGAACGCAGCACCCAGCGCGTGCCATGCATCACCGCGAACGCGGCGAGGAATCCCGCGAGCGGAGAGAGAACGAGCGCGATCGCGACCTTCGCCACCCCGGCGGCCTGGATCGCGGCGAAGCCCCGCGCGGCGATCACCGAGCCGAGGAGACCGCCCACGAGCGAGTGCGACGCGCTCACGGGGATTCCGAGGTACCAGGTGGCGAGATCCCAGGTGCTCGCGGCGACGAGCGCCGCGAGCGCCACGCCGAGCGTCACCGAGCCGGGGGCGACGATCTCGCTGCCGATCGTCCTGGCGACCGCCGCGCCGAGCACGAACGGGCCGAGGAGGGTAGCGGCGGCCGCGAGCAGCAGCGAGCCGCGCGCGCTCATCGCACGCGAGGCGATGACGGTGGAAACGATGTTCGCCCCGTCGTGGAAGCCGTTCACGAAGTCGTGGATCGCCGCGGCGGCGAGCAGGGCGACGAGGAGCCCGAGCGCGCTCATGGCCCAATGTAGCGCCCGGCCGGCGCTTTCCTGTGATCGGCGTCAAATCGCCGTGCAGGCGCCCTCCTAGGATGCGCCCATGGAAAGGATCTCGATCATCGGCGGCGGCGCCTTCGGCACCGCCATGGCCTGCGTGGTGGCGCGCAGCGGCAACGAAGTGCTTCTCTGGGCGCTCGAGCCGGAGGTGGTCGCCTCCATCAACGCGGATCGCGCGAATCCGCACTTCCTGCCCGACACGCGGCTCGTTCCGGGAATCCGCGCCACGCAGGACATCGGGGAAGCCGCGTCGGCCTCCGACGTGGTCCTCATGGTCGCGCCCGCGCAGCACGTACGCACGGTCGCCGGGCAGCTCAAGCCCGCGCTACGGCGCGGCGCGATCGTGGTCGGCTGCTCGAAGGGGATCGAGCGCGGAAGCTGCGCGCTCATGCCCGAAGTGCTCGCCGACATGCTGCCGGAGGCCACGGTCGCGGTGCTTTCGGGACCGTCCTTCGCGAAGGAGATCGCGCACGACCTGCCGTGCGGCGTCGTGCTCGCCTGCGCCGACTGGTCCGCCGCGGAGGAGGCCGCGCGCCGCATCGCCAACCCGCGTTTCTGCGTGCACCTTTCCGACGACGTCACGGGCGCCGCATTGGGCGGCGTCATGAAGAACATCGTCGCGATCGCGAGCGGCATCGCGCACGGGCGGCGACTCGGCGAGAACGCGCGCGCCACCATCATCACGCTGGGCCTCGAGGAGAGCGTGCGGCTGGGAATCGCGAAGGGCGCGAAGGCGCAGACCTTCCTCGGCCTCGCCGGCGCGGGCGACCTCATGCTCACCGCGAACAGCCTGCAGTCGCGCAACACCTCGCTCGGCGTCGCGCTCGGCGAGGGGCACAAGCTCGAGGACATCCTCGCGGGCCGCCGGCAGGTGACCGAAGGCGCGTTCTCGGCGGAGGCCGCCGCGGCGCTCGCGCGCCAGCTGCACGTCGAGATGCCGATCACGGCAGCCCTGGACGCGGTCCTCAACCATGGCGAGGACCTGGATCGCGCGATGGAGCGCTTCCTCCATCGCCTGCCGCCGCTCTACCGTTCGGGCTGACTAGTCCGCCAGTCCGCGGAAGTACTCGTGCAGCGTCTTGTGCAGGCCGACCAGGAACTGCGCCGTCTTCACGCCGTGCTCGGTCGCGGTTCCCGTGGTGCCGCCTCCCGGGATGTCCTGGCTCTGCACGAACGCCATCAGCACTTCGTCGGCGCGCTTGATCGCGATCCTGTCGTCCATCCCTTCTTCTCCGTTACGATTGCGGTCCTCGCATTGTCTCCGAATCCGCGCGCGGCCGGGAAGGCCGCGGCGCACGCGCCAGGAGAATCGTCGACATCCGCGAGAAGACCCGCCCGATCGCTTCGCCGATCCGCAACGCCTGCATCGACTTCAGCCGGATGATGCTCTCGCTCGTCGCCGTGGGAGAAAAAGGGGTCCGTCGCCTTTATCGCTTGATGTTCGGGGCGGGCACGCCTTCGATCATCACGTTGAGGATCGCGGGCTGGCGCGAGCCGAGGGCGCGGCGCGCCGCGGGCAGCAGCTCGTTCGGGTCGGTGACGCGCTCGCCCTGGCCGCCGAAGCCCTGCGCCACTTCCTCGTAGCGCGTCGGCAGCAGCTCGCATCCGACGGCGCGCTCGCTGCCGTAGTCGCGCACCTGGATCTGGTATTCCGCGTTCCAGCGCGCGTCGTTTCCGACCACCGCGACGTACGGCAGGGAGTAGCGCACCGCCGTGTCGATCTCCGCGGGGTGGAAGCCGAAAGTGCCGTCGCCGAGGAACGCGATCACGGGCGCGTGCGGTACCGCGACGCGCGCGCCGGCCGCGAACGGAAACGCCGCGCCGATCGAGCCCGCCATTCCGTTGATCACGCGATGGGGCGCGTGGAGGCATGCCTGCGCCCACTGGCCGAACTCGCCGCCGTCGCAGACCAGCACGGAATCGGGATTCGCGTCGATGAGCGCCTGGAGCGGGCGGCACGCCTGCACCGGGTGGAGCTTCCCGGACTCGGACGCGCGCGCGTTGTCCCACTGCGCGGGCCGATACGCGATCGCGGCGCGCACCTCGTCGTGCCATCCCGAAGCGAGCGGCGCACGGCGCAGCGCAACCCGCGTGAGCGATTCGATGGCGCAGGCGGCATCGGCGCGCATGCTCGTGGAGAGCCGCGGGCCGACGGCGCGCCGCGCGCGCTCGCGCTCGGGCGCCTCGGGATCGACCTGCAGGAATTGGCAAACCATCGAGAAGGCGGGCGCGCGTCCGAACTTGAGCGTGAAGTCGAGCTTCTTGCCGAGAAGGAGCACGACGTCCGCGGTGGGAAGGATCTCCGCGAAAGCGCCGAGGCTCGGATCCGCGATGCCGCGCGGGCTCTCCATGCCGACCACCGGGATGCCGCTCGCCGCTTCGAGCGCCTGCATGCGCGCGCGGCCGTCGCGGTCCATGAGCGCGGGACCGCAGAGGATCAGCGGGCGCGTGGCGGCGGCGAGCCGGTCGAGGAGCGACTCGGCGCGCGCCTCGGCGAGCGCGATGGGCTCGGCCTGCGCGTCCTCCTCGGGCGGATCGTCCTCGGCCGAAGCGTGGTCCTCCAGCGCGTCGCTGGGAAGGCTCAGGTGCACGGGTCCCGGACGGCCCGAGAGCGAGAGGCGCAGCGCGCGCGAGACGTCCCATGCGACGACGCCCGCATCGGTGCTCACCCACGAGGCCTTCGTGAGGGGAGCGGCGACCGCGGCCTGGCGCATTTCCTGGAAGGAGCCGAGGCCCTGCTCGCCCGAGGGCGCGTGGCCGGAGAGCAGCACCACGGGCGATTCGCCCATCGACGCGGTGTAGAGCGCGGAGACGGCGTTCGCGTGACCGGGGCCGCCGGTGACGAGCGCCACGCCCGGCTCCCCGGTGATGCGCGCCCAGGCATCGGCCATGTGCACGGCCGCCGCTTCGTGGCGCACGTGGATCAGCTCGATCGCGGCGTCGATCGCGGCGTCGAACACCGGCATCACGTGGTTGCCCGAGAGCGTGAAGATGCGCTTCACGCCGGCGCGGGCAAGCGTGCGGGTGAGGGCGTCCGCGCCGCGGCTGCCGCGCGCGCTCATGCGGGCTCGGCCTCTTCCGCGAGCGTCGCTGCGGCGATGCGCTCGGCGGTGATCGGAAGGTCGCGGATGCGCGCGCCGATCGCCTCGCGCACCGCGTTCGCGATGGCGGCCGCGGTGGGACCCTGCGCCGCCTCGCCGGCGCCCACCGACGGCTCGTGCTCGCGCTGGATCACTTCCACGTCCGTCCGCGGCACTTCCGAGAAGCGCAGGATCGGATAGCTTTCCCACGCGCCGCTCGTCACGCGCGTGCGGTCGAAGCGCACCGCCTCCTTCAACGCCCAGCTCGTCGCCTGGATCGCGCCGCCCTCGATCTGGTTCGCGACGCCATCCGGATTCACCGCGAGCCCCACGTCCGCCGCGATCACGAGCCGCGTCACGCGCACCTCGTGGGTGAGCTCCACTTCCGCGACCACGGCGCAATAGGCGCCGAACCCCTTGTACCGCGCCCAGCCGATGCCGCGCCCGCGGCCCTCGCCGGCCAGGGGTGCGCCCCAGGACGAGCGGCGCGCCACCGCCTCGATCACCGCACGCGCGCGCGGGTCGGAGAGGTGCCGCAGCCGCCAGGCGACCGGATCCTCGTGGCGCATGCGCGCGATATCGTCCACGAAGCTTTCGATCGCGAACACGTTGGCGAAGGCGCCGAGCGAGCGCAGGGCCGAGGCGCGCAGCGGCATCTCGAGCACGCGATGGCACTCGACGCGCAGGCGCGGGAAGTCGTACGCGGGGACCGAATTGCGCTCCGCGCCGCCGCCTCCCGCGAAAGGCGGATTCACCGAGACCGGACGCTCGAAGGGATCGGCGAGCTGCGAGGCGGCGAGCAGCGTGGGAATCTTCGCGCGCCCGGGCCGCATCGTGTGGCCGTTGCTCCAGTGCGCCCCGCGCCACGCGACGACCTCGCCGTGATCGTCGAGCTCGGCTTCGAGGTCGATCGCCATCGCCGGACCGAAGGGCGACCACGAGAGCTCGTCCTCGCGCGACCATTGCACGCGCACCGGCCGGCCGTCCGCGGCGCGCGCGAGGAGCGCCGCGTCGTACGCCACGTCGTCCGCGCCGTTGTGGCCGTAGCATCCGGCGCCCTGGACGTGCTCGACCACGATGTCCTCGGCCGGCACGGCGAACGCGATCGAGAGGTCCGCGCGCAGGTTGTAGATGCCCTGCGTATGGCTCCACACGCGGAGCCTCGTGCCGTTCCAGTGTGCCACCGCGCACGAGGGACCGATGGAGGCGTGCGCGATGAAGGGCTTGGTGTAGGAGGCGCGAACGGTCCTGCGGGCGCCCGGGGACGACCCGGAGTCGCGCTCGGCAACCAGCGCCGTCTCGCGGCGCGCAGCGTGCAGCCACGCGCCGAGCCTCGCTTCGTCGGGCAGCGTCGCGGGCTCGTTCCAGCGCGCGTCGCGGCGCAGCCTCTCGACGGCGGCCTGCGCCTGCCGCTCGCTTTCGGCGAGGACGCCGACGAAGCTTCCGTCGCGTACGACGGCGACTACCCCTGGCATTGCCCGGGCGCGGTCCTCCTCGAGCTTCTCGAGCGTCGCCGCGGGGGAGGGCGGCCGGAGCACCCGCCCATGGAGCATTCCCGGAAGCGCGAGGTCGTGGATGTAGCGCGCATGCCCGAGGACCTTGTCGGCGAGGTCGATCCGCGCGATCGCTCGCCCGACATAGCGCGAATGTGCGCTGCCCTTCGGCGGAACGCTCGCCGTCGCATCGCGCCCCGCGATCGCCGCATCGCCGATCGCCCAGTAGCTGGTGCGCGCGCCGCCCGCGCCGCGGATCTCGCCGTCGGCGACCGCGAGCGAGTCGACGGCGACGCCGAGCCGGCGCGACGCTTCGGCGAGGCACAGCGCACGGGCTTCGGCGCAGGCATGGCGCACGGCCATTCCGGAATCCTGGGTCGAGAGGCTTCCGGAGGTGACCCCCTCGTCGGGGCTCGTCCCGGTCGCAGCCGGCATCATCGCGATGCGCTCGAGCGCGACGTCGAGCTCCTCGGCGGCGATCTGGGCGAGCGCCGTGAGGATGCCCTGGCCGAGCTCGACCTTCCCCGAGCGAACCTCGACCACGCCGTCGGCGCGGAAGCGCAGCCATGCCGAGAGGCGCGGATTCCTCGCGAGGCTCGCGGGAAGCTTCGCGCTCACCGCTTCGCCTCGTGCGCCTCGCGCGCCGCGCGCAGCACGGCGCGCACGATGCGGTTGTGGGATCCGCACCTGCACAGGTGGGCATCGAGCGCCGAGCGCACCTCCTCCTCGGAGGGATCGGGATTCGCGGCGAGCAGCGCGGTCGCGCGCACCGCGATTCCCGGGATGCAGTAGCCGCATTGGGCCGCCTGCTCGGCGAGGAGGGCGCGCTGCAGCGGCGATGCCGCGCCCTGGACCGACAGTCCCTCCGGCGTGGTGATGCGCCGGCCGGCGGCGGCCGAGGCGCCGAGCGTGCACGAATATATGGGATTCCCATCCATCAGGACCAGGCACGCGCCGCATTGCCCGGTTCCGCAGCCGAAACGCGCCGCGGCGAGCCCGAGGTCGTCGCGCAGCAGCGAGAGGAGGGTGGTCGAGGGCGCGGCGTGCGCCTCGACATCGCGGCCGTTCACGCAAAGCGCCAGCTTTTCAAGGGTCTCGGCGGGGCTCATGCGACGACACTCTACCGAATTCGCGCGAAACGCGTCGCGGGTAGGAATTTCCGTGTCGGAATTCCCGCCGTCGCCGTGTGGGAACTCCGCGGCGCGCGGCCCCTCCATGGTCCATGGCGCAGGTCTTCCATCCCGCGGGCATCCTGGTCCTGAAGCTGTGCCTCATCGCGGCGCTGGGACTCGCGTCCGCAGGCGGCGTGACGCTGTACCGCGCGCTGCATTCGCCGCCCGCGCCCGGAGACGCGCCCTGGCAGCCGATTCCCTTCAGCCACAAGCACCACGTCGGCGACGACGGCATCGATTGCCGCTACTGCCATGCATCCGTCGAGACCGCGGCTTTCGCCGGCATTCCCGCCTCGTCCCGGCGCTGCACTTCACGTACCACGGCGCGCATCCGGGCGGCGTCGCGAACTTCTACTTCCTTTATTTCCTGATGACGGGCGTGCACGCGCTGCACCTCGCGATCGGCGTGGGCGCGGTCGTCTGGCTCGCATGGCGCGCGCACCACGGCGCCTTCGACGCCGCCCGCCACGATGCCGTGGAAGTGACCGGTCTCTACTGGCACTTCGTCGACTGCGTCTGGGTCTTCCTCTATCCGCTCTTCTACCTGATGGGATACGGCCGATGAACTCGCCAGCCCCGCCGCGGGTCTACCTATGGACTTGGGTCGCCCTCATGGCGCTGCTCGCCTCGACCTTCGCGAGCGCGCACTTCCGGCTCGGGGCCCTCAACGCGATCATCAACCTCGCCATCTCGGCGGCGAAGACGGTGCTCGTGGCGCTGTTCTTCATGCACCTGCGGCGCGCGGGCGCGTTGATCGTCGTCTTCGCGATCGCGGCGCTGTTCGGGCTGGCCCTGCTGTTCGGCCTGAGCGGAACGGACTACCTCACGCGCCATGCGATCCCTGCCGCGTGGGAATCACCGGCGACGTATTGAATCGGGGGAACGGCCATGGAACGAAACCGCATCGTGGTGGTGAGCGGCGCCTCGGCGGGGATCGGCCGCGCGACGGCGCGCCGCTTCGCGCAGGCCGGATGGAGCGTCGCGGTGCTCGCGCGCGGCACCGACGGCCTGGAGGGCGCCGTTCGCGAGATCGAGGGCGCGGGCGCCCGGGCGATGGCGATCCCGCTCGACGTCGCCGACGAGTCGGCCATCGAAGCCGCCGCCGATCGGGTCGAACGCGCGTGGGGCCCGATCGACGTCTGGATCAACAACGCGATGGTGACGGCCTATTGCGAGTTCATGGACATGTCCCCGCAAGACTTCCGCCGCG
>DATIZV010000181.1:0-10340 GCA_035516915.1 Usitatibacter sp.
CTTGATCGTCGCGGCGCGCGACTTGATCGCGCCGGGATCGCCCGCGCCGCCGATGATCGTGGTGTCGTCCTTGTCGATCTCGACGCGCTTGGCGCGGCCGAGGTCATCGATCGCCGACTTCTCGAGCGTGCGGCCGAGCTCCTCGGCGACGACCTTGCCGCCGGTGAGGATCGCGATGTCCTCGAGCATGGCCTTGCGGCGGTCGCCGAAGCCCGGCGCCTTCACCGCGCAGGTCTTGAGGATGCCGCGCAGGTTGTTCACGACCAGAGTCGCGAGCGCCTCGCCGTCCACGTCCTCGGCGATGATGAGGAGCGGCCGGCCGGCCTTCGCGATCTGCTCGAGCACCGGGAGAAGGTCGCGGATGTTGGAGATCTTCTTGTCGTGGAGGAGGATGAACGGATCCTCGAGCACGGCGATCTGCTTGTCCGGATTGTTGATGAAGTACGGCGACAGGTAGCCGCGGTCGAACTGCATCCCTTCGACCACTTCGAGCTCGCTGTTCAGGCTCTTGCCGTCCTCGACGGTGATCACGCCTTCCTTGCCGACCTTGTCCATCGCGTCGGCGATGGTCTTGCCGATGTCGGGATCGGCGTTCGCGGAGATGGCGCCGACCTGGGCGATCTCCTTGGAGGTGGTGCAGGGCTTGCTGATCTTCTTCAGCTCGTCGACCGCGGTGTGCACCGCCTTGTCGATGCCGCGCTTGAGGTCCATCGGGTTCATGCCCGCGGCCACGTACTTCATGCCCTCGGTGACGATGGATTGCGCGAGCACGGTCGCGGTCGTGGTGCCGTCGCCGGCCACGTCGGAAGTCTTGGAGGCGACTTCCTTCACGAGCTGCGCGCCCATGTTCTCGAACTTGTCCTTGAGCTCGATCTCCTTCGCGACCGACACGCCGTCCTTGGTGACGGTGGGGGCGCCGAACGAGCGCTCGAGCACGACGTTGCGGCCTTTCGGGCCGAGCGTCACCTTGACCGCATCGGCCAGGATGTTCACGCCCGCGATCATGCGAACGCGCGCGTTCTCTTTGAATTTGACGTCTTTGGCTGCCATGGTGTGTTCCTCTCGATTTCGATTCGGCCGGTCAGTTCACGACGGCCATGATGTCTTCCTCGCGCATGACGAGCAGCTCGTCACCCTCGACCTTCACGGTCGTGCCCGAGTACTTGCCGAAGAGCACCTTGTCGCCCACCTTGAGGTCGACCGGGGTGAGCTTGCCGTCGTCGGTTCTCTTGCCGGGCCCCACGGCGAGCACTTCGCCCTGGTCGGGTTTCTCGGCGGCGGTGTCGGGAATGACGATGCCGGAGGCGGTTTTGCGCTCCTCTTCGAGACGCTTGATGATCACGCGATCGTGCAGCGGACGCAGTTTCATAGCGGTTGCTCCTGGTTGGACTTGAGATGGGAAGCATCCGCGGCTCCTCCACGCAGCTTGTCGTGGAAGGGGGCGGGGCTGGCATCCCGGTTTCGAAAGCTCTTGGCGGGCTTTGGCACTCACCCGCGACGAGTGCTAATAATAGGCCCCGCGATGAGCCATTTCAAGTGCCGGACGCATCCGCCGGACAGATCGGTCGGGGGAAAGACGATCGAAGCCGTGGGCGTCTCTTGGAGCTAGCGCTCACTTACAGTCGCCGGCCCTGCTCAGAGGAAGTACGCGGTCATCCGGGCCGCCGCCTCGCGCAGGCGCTCATAGAGCGAGCGCTCGCGCCAGGCCTCCAGCGTGATCGTGCGCGAGCGGGCGACGTCTCGCGCGAATGCCCGCTCCATGCTCGCGGCGAAATCGGGACCCAGCACCACGACATTGAGCTCGTCATTGTGGTCGAGGCTTCGATAATCGAGGTTCGTCGACCCGACCGTGGACCACACGCCGTCGATGGTCGCGGTCTTCGCGTGCAGCAGGCGCCCTTCGATCTCGTGGACGTGCACGCCCGCCGAGAGCAGCTCGTCGTAGTAGGAGCGCCCGGCCTCGAGCGGCACCCAGGTATCGAGCTCGCTGGGGAGCATCAGGTCCACGCGAACGCCGCGCGCCGCGGCCGCTTCGAGCGCGCGGCGCAGCTCCTTCGCCGGGACGAAGTACGCGTTCGTGATGCGCACCGAGGCTTCGGCGCTCTCGATCGCGGAGACGAGCGCGATGTAGCTCGCGTCGGCGCCGTCGTCCGGGTTTCCCGCGATGGCGCGCGCGAGCTCATGGCCCGCCTCCGGCACGTGCGGGAAGTAGCGCGGATCCTCGCTCGCCGGCTCGTTGCGCTGCTTCGCCCATTGCTGCAGGAAGAGCTTCTCGAATTGCGCGACCACAGGCCCCTCGATGCGGACCTGCGTGTCGCGCCACGGCTCTTCCGGTTGCGCCTCCTTGCCCGGCGCGCCCTGCACCGGCTCGCCGCCCGCGGACTTCGACGAGGCGCCCGAGGACCCCGACGCGGGTCCCGAGCGTTTCGATCCGCCGGGACCACGCGGCGCGGAGCCATAGACGTGGCTGATGTTGATGCCGCCCACGAACGCGACCCGTCCGTCGACGACCAGGAGCTTGCGGTGGTCGCGATGGTCGAGCGCCGCACCCTTCTCCACGACCTTGCCGGGCGAGATCGGGTTGTACGCGAGCACCTCGATCCCCTCGCGCCGCATCGCATCGAAGAACTCCTGCGGCGTATCGAGGGAGCCCGCGCCGTCGTAGATCACGCGCACCTCGACGCCGGCCTTGCGGCGCGCCACGAGCGCATCGGCGAACTCGCGACCGACGGCCCCCGCCTCGAAGATGTACATCTCGAGATGAACGAAGCTCTTCGCATCGCGGATCGCCGCGAGCATCGCTCGGTAGGTGGCCGGGCCGTCCTGCAGCAGCGTCGCGCGGTTGCCGGTGCTGAGCGGAGTGCCGGCGAGCGTCTGCTCGATCGCGGCGTGGCGATCGAGGATGGTGGTATCGGGCGAGCGCTTGCGCAGCTCGGCGAGGATGCGCTCGCTCTGGGCGTGCGTGAGGATGCCGTGCGGGGTGGCGACGCGGACCGGCGTCGCGGGCGTCTCGGCGAGGTAGCGCCCGATCGGCGGGGCGCTCACGCATGCGCCGGCGATCCCGAGCGCAGCCGACGCGGCGAAGCCGAGGATCCTCCGCGACGGCCTCATCGCGGAGGCCGCCCGCAGGCGCCTACCGCGCGAGGCGCGAGGCGCGGCCGAACTGGTAGGTGATGCGGCGCGGGCGGCGCGGACGCCCCGCGCGCGTCGGAAGCGCCACGTACGGGCACGGCGGATTGCGGTATCCGCCCTCCTGCAGCGTCACATCCTCGGCCACTTCCGCCCAGACACCGCCGCGGACGGGCCGAAACAGCCACGAAAGGTAACCCGCACGCGAAGCGGCTTCGATGAGATCGCCCGCGTCGGGCACGTCGGCCACGATCGGCGGCTGGCCCTCGATCTCGATGGGAAGGTTGCCGAACGCGCCCATGCACTCGACCGATTCCTGCTCCTGCGCACCGGGGCGCACGAAGGGAAGCGCCTCGGTGCGGGCGAGGTCCCAGGACCCCAGCTCCCAGGCGACGTCGAGGACGGCGTTCTCCAGCTCCTCGAGACGGTCCCAGCGCTCGTTGATCTGCAGGGCGGAGCTCGGCACGGGCTGGTAGGCCACCACGTTGGCGTCCGTCACATCGGCGAGCCGCGTCTCGACGAAGCCGTGCCAATGCAGCGTGAGCACCACCGGCGTGTTCGCATAGGGCACCGCCGCGACGGTGATCCCCACGAGCGGCAATCGATTCGAGATGAGCTGGGTCTCGATGCAATCGAGCAGTTCCATTTCGTCGAGTCCTCCCGTTTCAGAAGAGAATTCCGCTGTCGAAGTTCCACGTCCTTGCTCCACCGGAAGCAACCAGCGTGCTCGCTTGCGCTTTTCTCATGAAATCAAGGGCGCGTGTTGCTAGCACTCCCGGCGCACGGTTGCCAATGCACCTTTGCGGGGCCGCGCAGCGGTAACAACGTCCGTCGACCGCACCGGTCGACGGGCTAGAATGGGCGCCGACTCGTTTTCCGAGGGGGCGATCGATGCCGCTGCTGGGGAACGCCGAGAAAGCGGAGCTCGAGAAGCTGATCCTCGATCGTTTCACGGAGCATTTCGACGCGCACGGTTCCGGAGCTCTGCTCGCCGAGGGGCTGCGCGTCGTCGTGAGCGCGTCGGGCGTCGCGCTCGACGCCCGCGAGGTGCCCGACGCCCTCGCGACGGTCGAGGTGCGCTCGCTCTTCACCGCCCTCTGCTACGTGACCGGCGGCACGCTCGTGCTGCCGCGCGACGCGCTCATTGCGCTCGCTTCCGAGGCGACCAGCACCATCGCGGCGCAGATCAACCGCATCGCGCAGGATCGATGAGCAACCGCGACATGGTCGCGCGGAGCCTCGCCGCGATCTGGCATCCCTGCACGCAGATGAAGTCCCACGAGCGCTTCCCGCTCGTGCCGATCGCGCGCGGGCAGGGCCCGTGGCTTTTCGATTACGACGGGCGGCGCTACCTGGACGGCGTGAGCTCCTGGTGGGTGAACCTCTTCGGGCACGCGCACCCGGCGATCAACGCGGCGCTTTCCCGCCAGCTCGACACGCTCGAGCACGTGATGCTCGCCGGATTCACGCACGAGCCGGCGGTCGAGCTCGCCGAGCGCCTGCGCGCCCTCGCCCCGGGCGGCCTCGGCCACGCTTTCTACGCATCGGACGGCGCCTCGGCCACCGAGATCGCGCTCAAGATGGCGTTCCACTACTGGGCGAATCGCGGCCGCCCGGCCAAGGGCCGCTTCGTCTCGCTCGCCGGCGGATACCACGGCGAGACGGTGGGTGCGCTCGGCGTGACCGACGTCGCGATCTTCCGCGACGCCTACAGGCCGCTGCTGCGCGAATCGATCGTGGCGCCGTTTCCCGCGCGCCATGCGGACGACCATCGCTTCGGAGGCATCCGCGGCGCGGTCGAAGCGGCCGACGCACTCGCGAGGCTGCTCGCCGAGCGGCACGGCGAGATCGCCGCGCTCATCGTCGAGCCCCTCGTGCAGGGCGCGAGCGGCATGCGCTTCCACCATCCCGAGTACCTGCGGCGCGCTCGCGAGCTGTGCACGCGCCACGAGGTGCTGCTGATCGCCGACGAGATCATGACCGGCTTCGGGCGCACCGGGACGATGTTCGCGTGCGAGCAGGCGGACGTCGCCCCGGACCTGATGTGCCTCTCGAAGGGCATCACGGGAGGCTACCTTCCGCTCTCGTGCGTGCTGTGCAGCGACGAGGTGTACGACGCGTTCTACGACGAGGACGTGACGCGCGGATTCCTGCATTCGCACTCGTACACCGGCAACCCGCTCGCGTGCCGCGCCGCCTGCGCGGTGCTCGACCTCTTCGAACGCGAGGCGGTGCTCGCGGCGAACGAGCGCAAGGCCGCGCGTTTCGCGCAGATCGCGGATCGGCTCGCGCATCATCGCAAAGTGCGGGGATTCCGCCACCTCGGCACGATCTGGGCCTTCGAGGTGGAATCCGACGAGCCCGCCTTCGCCTCGCGCGCCTTCGAGATCGCGCTCGCGCGCGGCGTGCTGCTGCGACCCATCGGCCGGACCGTGTACTTCCTCCCGCCCTACGTGATCGGCGAGGCGGAATTCGCCGAGCTGGTCGCGGCCGGGATCGAGATCGCCGACCGGCTGGGCGGCGGCGCATGAGGCTCGCGCGCTTCGCCCTCGCGGCGCTCCTCGCGCCGATGGCGCCCTTCGCGCGCGACCTGCCCGCGACCGTGCGCGATGCGCTCGCCGCCGACGGCGTGCCGCTCTCCGCCGTCGCCGTGCGCGTGGAGGGCGTCGACGGGCGCCCGATCCTCCTCTCGCAGCGCGAGCACGCGGCGATGAATCCGGCCTCGGTGATGAAGCTCGTGACGAGCGAGGCCGCGCTCGACCTGCTGGGGCCCGCGTTCCGCTTCCGCACCGACGTGCTGCTCGACGGCACGCTGAAGGACGGCGTGCTCGAAGGCAACCTCGTGCTTCGCGGCGGCGGCGACCCGAAGCTCACCTACGACCGGCTCTGGCAGATGCTCCACCGCCTGCGCGCGCGCGGGTTGCGCGAGATCCGCGGCGACGTCATCGTCGACCGGGGCTACTTCGCGCCCGCCGCGTACGACGCCGCCGCCTTCGACGAGCGCCCGCGCCGCGCCTACAACGTCGCGCCCGACGCGATGCTCGTGAACTTCGGCGCCGTCGACTTCACGTTCATCCCCGGCGACGATGCGGTGCGCGTGGTCGCCGAGCCCGACCTTCCGAGCCTGCAGGTCACGAGCCGGTTGCGCCTCGTCCCGGGAAGCTGCGGCGAATGGCGGCACGACGTGCGGTTCGACGTGCACGATGAAGGGATGGTCGCCACGGTCGCGTTCGCCGGCGCGTACCCGGAAAGCTGCGGCGAGAAATCGTGGCCGCTCGCGGTGCTCGGCCCGCAGCGCTACTTCGAGTCGCTGTTCCGCTGGCTCTGGAGCGAGGTGGGCGGGAAGCTCTCGGGCAAGGTCCGCGACGGCGCGACGCCGGCCGGCGCGCTGCTCTTCTACCGCGAGCGATCCCAGCCGCTCGCGGTGCTCCTGCGCGACATGAACAAGTACTCGAACAACGTCATGGCGCGCAACCTCTTCCTCGCGCTCTCCGCGGAGCCCGACGGCGGCGCAGGAGACGCGCAACGCAGCGCCGAGGCGGTGCGCGGCTGGCTCGCCTCGAAGGGGATCGACGCGCCGGAGCTCGCGCTCGAGAACGGCTCGGGCCTCTCGCGCGGCGAGCGCGTGAGCGCCGCGACGCTCGCGGCGCTGCTGCGCGAGGCGTGGGCGGGCGGCTCGATGCCGGAGCTCGCGGCCTCGCTCCCCATCTTCGCGGTCGACGGCACGTTCAAGGACCGCGAGGGCGCGCAATCGCAGGGCCGCGCGCACGTGAAGGGCGGGACGCTCGACGGCGTGCAGAGCCTCGCAGGCTACGTGCTCGACCGAGCGGGCCGGCGCTGGATCGTCGTGATGATGATCAACCACCCGAACGCGAATCGCGCGCAGGATGCGCTCGACGCGCTCGTCGAATGGGTGAGCGAACAGGGCGCGCCGACGCCGGGCAGGCATCCATGAGCCAACGCACGCACGAGGTGACGAACCAGCCGCCGCCGCTCGCGGGCTACGACGCATGGTCCGGCGACCCCTGGCTGCGCGAGGCTGCGGCGCGCGCGGGAGCCGGCGACGTCGCCGCCGCCGGCGAGCTGGGCCGCTTCGTGGGAAGCGCCGAGGCGCAGGAGCATGCGCGCCTCGCGAACCGCCACGTTCCCGAGCTGCGCACGCACGACCGCTACGGCCGGCGCATCGACGCGGTCGAGTACCACCCCTCGTATCACGCGCTGATGGCGGAGGCGATCGGCCGCGGCATCCATTCGCTCGCATGGAAGCGCCGGGACCGCGGCTTCGCCGCACGCGCGGTTCTCTTCTACCTCTGGAACCAGCTCGAGCAGGGCACCGCGTGCCCGGTCACCATGACCTTCGCGTCGATCCCCGTGTTCGCGCACGCGCCGGCGCTCGATCGCGCCTGGCGGGACAAGGTCCTCGAGGACGCCTACGACCCGCGTCCGCTTCCGTGCGAACGCAAGGAAGGCGTCACGATCGGCATGGCGATGACCGAAAAGCAGGGCGGATCCGACCTGCGCGCCGTCGCCACTCGCGCCGAGCGCGACGCCGAGGCATGGCGCCTCACCGGCCACAAATGGTTCTGCTCGGCCCCGATGAGCGACGGCTTCTTCACGCTCGCCCGGCGCGAGGAAGGCGTGAGCTGCTTCTTCGTGCCGCGCTCTCTCCCGGACGGCACGCGCAACCCCTTCGAGATCCAGCGGCTCAAGGAGAAGGCCGGCAACCGCTCGAACGCCTCGGCGGAGGTCGAGTACCGGGGAACCTGGGCCGCGGCCGTGGGCGAGCCGGGCCGCGGCATCGCGACGCTGATCGAGATGGCGCACCACACGCGATTCGACATCGTGGTGGGCGTCGCCGGGATGATGCGCGCGGCGCTCGACCATGCCCTGCACCACGCGCGCCATCGCACGGCGTTCGGCAGCGCGCTCGCGGAACACGCCCTGATGGAGAACGTGCTCGCGGACCTCGCGCTCGAGGCCGAGGCGGCGCTCCTCCTCGCATTGCGGCTCGCCGCAGCGTTCGACGCCTCCTCCGCGAGCGAGGCGGAGCGCAGCCTGCAGCGCATCCTCACGCCGGTCGCGAAGTACTGGCTGTGCCGCCGCATGACGCCGGTCGCGGTGGAGGCGATGGAGTGCCTGGGCGGCAACGGCTACGTCGAGGAGGGGCCGCTCGCGCGGCTCTTCCGCGAGGCGCCCCTCAACGGCATCTGGGAGGGAAGCGCGAACGTGATCTGCCTGGACGCGCTGCGCGCGATCGGTCGATCGCCGGCCTCGCTCGAGGCGCTCGCCGCCGAGATCGGCGCCGCGCGCGACGCGCACGCCGACGCGCTCCTCGAGCGCGCGCGGCGGATCCTCGGCGATCCCGACCGCGCCGAACGCGATGCCCGCATGCTGTGCGAATGCCTCGCGCTCGCGACGCAGATGTCGCTCATGAAGCGGCACTCCGATGCGCGAGCGGCCGAGGCGTTTTGCGCCTCGCGCGGGCAGGGGCGGCACGCCTTCGGAACGCTGGGGAACGCGCAGACCGGCGCGATCGTGCGCCGGGCGATGCGCGAGTAGGCGCTACGCCGCCTTGGCGTCCTCGAGCAGGGCGAGCTTGTCGCGCGCGCTGTCGAAGCGGCGGCCGAGCTCGGCGAGCGCCGCGGCGTCGAAGCTCCGCGCGAGGCGCGCGAAGAGATCCTCGTGCTCGCTCTCGATGTGGCGCGCGATGAGGTCGCGCGCGACGTTGAGGCGCGCGCTCCATTCCTGGCTTCCCGGGCGCAGGCGCGCGAGCTTCGAGAAGAGCGACTCGACGAGCTCGTGCTCGACGAAGCGCTCGTAGGAGCGCGTGCCGGCGAAAGGCCCGCCCTCCGCGCCCTCGAGCGCGCGGTAGACGACGGTCTCCTCGGCGAGCGCGTGGATCACCCAGGCGCGGCGAAGAGCCGCGAGGAGGTGCAGCGCGCGCTTGGCGTCGTCCTCCGAGCGCAGGCGTTGCGCGTCGGCGAGCGTCGCCTCGTGATCGGCGCGCAGCCGGTCGCGGATATCGCCGACCGCGGCGCCGTCGGGCGGCGCCGGGTCCATCGACTGCGGCATGATCGCCGGCGAGCGATGCAACTCAGCGGTCGCGGTCGGCCGCGTTCGAGATCTTCTTGCCGCCGGCCTGCACGTCCTGGCCGAAGCCTGACATCGTGTTGCAGGCGGTCAGGACGAACGCGCCGAGGATCAGGGCGATGATTGCTTTCATTGTTTCCTCCGTCGAATCCCGAATCGGGACAAGCAGGTTGAGAGAGGGAGGGCCGTCGCGACCGTCCCGCCGGAAAAACGCAATCCCATCCTGAACGAGGCGCCCGCCGCGGCAAATCAGGCGAGGTCGCTGGCTCTTGTCGGCCTGCTCCTACGGTTTCGCGCCGCGCCGGGCGAGGTGCGCCACCGCGAACACGGCGCCGAGCGCTCCCGCGACGGCCGCGGCGAACCCCGCGACGATGCCGAGCGTCGCGAGCCCCGCGGCGAGGACGAAGAAGAACGCGGCGAAGCCGGAAAGGCCCACCACGAAGCCGCGCACGAGCCGCGCGAGGGCATCGGGGCCGTAGAGCGCGAGCGTGAACGGCGGCATGATCGAGCCCGTCACCGGCACCGAGAGCATCACGCCGCTCACGACCGGCCCGAACGCGCGCGCCGCGGCGAGGATCGCGGCCGCGAGCACGAACGCCGCGACGAGGCGCAGGCGCAGCTCGGCTCGCGGAATGGCCGGCGGCTGCGAAGCGGCGCGCGGCCTCGGAAGCCAGCGCCAGGCGGCCGCGAGGCCGGTCGCCGCGAGCAGCAGCGCGAGCGGCGCCGAGGGAGACAGGAGCACGACGGCGAGCGCCACCGCGAGGAACGAGCCCCAGCCCGCGGCGAGCGCGAGCGGCCAGCGCACGACGCGCCCGGCATGGGAGAAGGCGAGAAGATGCGCGGCTTGGCCGAGGATCACCGCGAGCGTGAAGGTCGCCGAGCGCGCCGCGAATTGCGGCCCGTAGTCGATCGCGAGATAGAGCGTGATCGGGCCGCCGATCATGGGCAGGCCGCCGAGATAACCCGACACGGCGTGGCCCCAGCGGCGCGCGGCGAGGCTCGCGATCCAGACGGCGCCCGGAACCAGCGCGAGGCGCAGCAGCGTGCGCGCGTCGACCGCGTCGACGCCGGCGACCAGGCTCACTTGCCCGGGTGCGGCCGGACCGGCCGCGGACGGTTGC
>DATIZV010000182.1:0-2695 GCA_035516915.1 Usitatibacter sp.
CGAGGACGTGAAGAACGCGAGCCCCGACCCGCAGGCGCTCGCCCTCATGCAGTCGTTCCGCGCCGATGCCCCGGGCGCGGAGCGCTTCGCGCGCGAGGCGAAGCTCGCCGAAGCGCACGTCGACGATCCCGCCGCGAACCCGGGAGACGCGCGATGAAGAAGATCGTCCTCGCCTGCTTCGCCGCCGCGCTCGCCGCCACCGGCGCGCAGGCGATCGACTTCGGCTCCATCATCAACAAGGCGATCGACACCGGCCGCCAGCTGCACGAGGCGAACCGCGATCTCACTCAGGACGAGGAGATCGCCCTCGGCGACGGCCTCGCCGCCGGCTTCCTCGGCGCGGCGCCGCTGCGCAAGGACCCGCAGATGCAGCGCTACGTGAACCGCGTCGGCAAGTGGCTCGCGATGCACTCCGGGCGCCCCGACCTGCCGTGGACCTTCGGCGTCGTCGACACCGAGACGGTGAACGCATTCGCGTTGCCGGGCGGGACGGTGCTGATCACCTACGGCCTCATGCGCCGGCTCGACAGCGAGTCGGAGCTCGCCGGGGCGCTCGCGCACGAGATCGCGCACGTCGTGAGGAAGCACCAGCTCCAGGCGATCCAGAGCGACAAGAGCTCGCAGGCCTGGGCGGACCTCGGCAAGGGACTCGCGAGCGACGCGATCGCGCAGCACGGCTCCGATCCGGTCGGCCTCAAGAACTGGGGCGCGAGCGCCGGCGTGGAGCTCCTCAAGAACGGCGTGTTCCTGCGCCCGCTCGATCGCTCCATGGAGTACGAGGCGGACAAGCTCGGCGTGGTGATCGCCGCGCGCAGCGGCTACGATCCCTACGGCCTCGTCGGCGTGCTCGAGATGCTCGCGCAGATGAAGAGCGACGGCTCGGGGCTTTCCGTGCTCGACACGCATCCCGCGCCCGCGGACCGCCTCGCCCAGCTTGAGCCGTTCATGCCGCTCGTGGAGCGCGACGTCTCGCAGCCGCGCGAAGTGCAGGGGCGCTTCCGCGAGATCGTCGGCGCGCCGTAGCGCGCTCAGGCAGCCGCGATCTTCTTCGCGCGCCGGGCTTCTGCGGCGTGCAGCGTGGCGTAGGCCTGGTGCGCCGCCGCCTCCGCCTCGCCCACCTTGATCGGCAGTCCCATGTCCATGAGGATCGAGCCGAGCGCCGAGAGGCACAGCATCACGTTGTCCGCGCGGCACGAATAGCCCATGAGGCCGATGCGCCAGACCTTGCCCTTGAGGGGACCGAGGCCCGCGCCGATCTCGACGTTGAACTCGTTCAGCAGCGACTTCCTCACCGCCTCCTCGTCGACGCCGGACGGGCAGAGCACCGCGTTCATCTGCGGAAGCTGGTACTTCTCCTCGACGAGGAATCGCAGGCCCATGGCCTGCAGCCCCGCCTTGAGCGCCACGTGGTGGCGCCGGTGCCGCGCCCAGCAGTTCTCGAGGCCCTCTTCCTTGATGAGGAGCAGCGCCTCGTGCAACCCGAACAGCGAGTTGGTAGGCGCGGTGTGGTGATAGGTGCGCGTGGTCGTGCCCCAGTAGCCGAGCAGCAGATTCATGTCCATGAACCAGCTCTTGATCTTGTCCTTGCGCTTCTGGACGTACTCCACGACGCGGGAGGAGAAGGACACCGGCGAGAGGCCCGGCGTGCACGAGAGGCACTTCTGGCTCGCCGAGTAGATCGCGTCGATCTTCCACTCGTCCACCAGCACGGGCGAGCCGCCGAGCGAGGTCACGGCATCCACGATCACCAGCGCGTCGTGCTTGTGCGCGATCTGCGTGAGCGCCTTCGCGTCGGATTCGCAGCCGGTCGAGGTTTCCGCGTGGACGAAGCCGAGGATGCGCGCGTCGGGATGCTTGCGGAACGCGTCCTCGATCTTCTGCGGATCCACGGGCTTTCCCCATTCGTCGTCCACGACGACCGGCGTGGCGCCGCAGCGCTCGACGTTCTCGATCATGCGCCCGCCGAAGACGCCGTTCCTCGCGACGATCACCTTGTCGCCGGGCGCCACCATGTTCACGAAGCAGTACTCCATGCCCACCGATCCCGGGCCGGAGACCGGGAACGTGAGCGCGTTGTCGGTCTGGTACACGTAGCGCAGCAGCGCCTTCAGCTCCTCCATCATCTCGACGAAGACCGGGTCGAGGTAGCCGATCGCCGGCTGGCTCATCGTCGTGAGGACGCGCGGATGGATCTCCGTGGGGCCCGGCCCCATGAGCGTGCGCTGCGGCGGATGAAACGACGTGATCTTCCTGGTGGACGGAAATTGCTTGATGTGCATGGCGTGTCCTGGGGCGATGCGCCTATCGCGATGCGCCGGCGGCACCCGGCGCGCGCGGCGCGAAATGGATGGGTTGGGACTTGGATTCGCCCGCGGCCTCGATGTTTGCGAAGTCGAAGAGCGACCGGTCGAGCAGGTGCGAGGGCGCGACGTTGGTGAGCGCGCCGAAAATGGATTCGAGCCTTCCGGGATGCCGGCGTTCCCATTCGCGCAGCATCGCCTTCACCTGCTTGCGCTGCAGCTGGTCCTGGGAGCCGCACAGGTCGCAGGGAATGATGGGAAAGGCACGCAGCTGCGCGTAGGCCTCGAGGTCGCGCTCCTCCACGTAGGCGAGCGGCCGGATCACGACGTGCTTCGCGTCGTCCGACACGAGCTTCGGCGGCATCGCCTTGAGCGTCCCGCCGTGGAAGAGGTTG
>DATIZV010000183.1:0-4381 GCA_035516915.1 Usitatibacter sp.
GAGCGTGCGCACGAGCGCCGCGGTCGCGCGGTTCACGACGACGGTCGCGCCGATCCCCACCGCGTTGCACGCGAACGCGAGCCCGTCCTCTTCGCCCACGGCGATGCGCCGCCCCGCGGCAACGCGCCGCTCGATCTCGGCGCGCGAGGCCGCGTCGAAGGCCGCCGGGTAGTAGAGCAGGTGTCCGCGCTCGAGCGGGCAGAAGCAGGTGTCGAGGTGGTAGAAGCGGCTGTCGACGAGCCTCAGCAGCGCGACGTCGACTCCGAGCCGCTCCTCGAGCACCCGGCGCGCGCCCTCGATCGAGCGGTGCCCGTGCGCCATCCAGAGGAGCGGCGCGCCGCGGTCGAAGAGCGCGTCGCCGGCGCCTTCGAAGGGACACTCGCGCGGCATGCGCGAGACCTCGTAGCCGCGGTCCATGAACCAGTCGGCGAAGTACGGCTCCTCGTACTGCCGCTCCGGATAGCGGAAGCGCGAGGCCACGAACTTGCGCCCCTTTACGAGCCCCGCGTTCGCGGTGAACACCATGTCGGGAGAGCCGGGCTGCGGATGGACCAGGCGCACGGTGGCGCGGTCGGTGATCGCGTCGTAGAGCGCGCGCCATTGCTGCCGCGCGACGGCGTTGTCGATGCGCTTCAGGTTCCCGTGCATCCACGGGTTGATGACGTAGGCGACGTTGAAGTACTCGGGCGGGCACATCAGGAAGACGTGCGCGCTCGCCGGCATCTAGCGCGTCCCCAGGCCTCGCGCGAGATCCGTCGTCACGTCGGACGGATCCTCCAGTCCCACGCCGAGCCGCACCAGCCCCTCCACGATGCCGGCCTTGTCGCGCTCCGCGGGGGGCACGCGGCCGTGCGTCGTCGTCGCCGGATGGCAGATGGTGCTCTTCACGTCGCCGAAGTTGGCGGTGATCGAGACCAGGCGCACGGCGTCGATCACGCGCCACGCCGCCTCCCGCCCGCCCTTCACGACGAACGAGAGGAGCGCTCCGCCCGCCGACTGCTGGCGCGCGGCGAGCGCGTGCTGCGGGTGCGACTCGAGGCCCGGGTAATGCACCCGCTCGACCGCGGGATGCGACTCGAGCCAGCGCGCGATCACGAGCGCATTCGTCGACTGCGCGCGCATCCGGATCGGGAGCGTCTCCATGCCCTTGAGGCAGACCCAGGCGTTGAAGGGCGAGATCGCGGGACCGGCGGTGCGCACGAAGCCGAAGAGCGGCCCGCTCACCAGGTCCGCGCGCCCGGCGATCGCGCCGGCGAGCACCCGCCCCTGCCCGTCGATGTACTTGGTCGCCGAATGGATGACGAGGTCGGCGCCGAGCCCGATCGGGCGCTGCAGCACCGGCGTGCACATGCAGTTGTCGACCGCGAGGATCGCGCCGGCCTTCCTCGAGATCTCGGCGAGCGCGGCGATGTCGGCCACCTCGCACACCGGGTTCGAGGGCGTCTCGACGAAAAGCAGCCGCGTGCTCGGGCGCACGGCCTCGCGCCATTGATCGAGGTCGGGAAGGTCCACCCAGGTGGTCGCGACGCCGAAGCGCGCGAGGATCTGGTCGAAGAGCGGCACGACGGTGCCGAAGACGCCGCGCGCGGCGATCAGGTGGTCGCCGGACTTGAGCAGGCCGAACGCCGTCGTCGCGACCGCGGCCATGCCGGTCGCGGTCGCCACGCACGCCTGGGCGCCCTCGAGCGCGGCAAGGCGGTCCTGGAACATCGTGACCGTCGGGTTCGTGAACCGGGAGTAGATGTTGCCCGGCTCCTGGTTCGCGAAGCGGCGCGCGGCTTCGGCGGCGCTCGAGTACACGAAGCTCGTCGTGACCGCGAGCATCTCGGAGTGCTCGCGGAAATCGCTGCGCGCGCCGCCCGCCCGCACGGCGAGCGTTTCCGGCTTGAGCTCGTCGGTCATGGAGCGACGGCCGCTCAGTCGACCCGCGACAGGCCGAGGTCCAGCTGGTAGCTCGAGAGCCGCGTCTCCGGGCGCATCTCGCCGTCGCAACGGCCGGCCTCGATGCCGTCGAGGTACTCCTGCGACACGTCGCCGGTGATGTAGACGCCGTCGAAACAGGAGCAGTCGAAGCGCTCGATGGACGGATTGAGCCTGCGCACGTCCTCGATCAGCGCATCGAGGTCCTGGTAGATCACCGCGTCGGCGCCGATCGCGGCGGCGATCTCCTCGGCGTCGCGGCCGTTCGCGATCAGCTCGCGGCGCGTCGGCATGTCGATGCCGTACACGTTGGGGAATCGCACCGGCGGCGCCGCGGAGGCGAAGAACACCTTCCTCGCGCCGCTCTCGCGCGCCATCTGCACGATCTCGCGGCTCGTGGTCCCGCGCACGATGGAATCGTCCACCAGCAGCACGTTCTTGTCCTGGAATTCGATCGGCATGGCGTTGAGCTTCTGGCGCACGCTCTTCTTGCGCTGCTCCTGCCCGGGCATGATGAAGGTGCGGCCGATGTAGCGGTTCTTGATGAAGCCCTCGCGATAGGGCTTCTCGAGCTTCGTCGCCACCTCGAGCGCGGCGGGGCGGCTCGAATCGGGGATCGGCATCACGACGTCGATCCGGTCGGCGAGGCCGAGGGAGGCGATCTTGTCCGCGAGGCTCTTGCCCATGTTGCGGCGGCTCTCGTAGACCGAGATGCCGTCGATCACCGAGTCGGGGCGCGCGAGGTAGACGAACTCGAAGATGCACGGATTGAGCTTCGGGTTCGCGGCGCACTGCCGGCTGTGGAAGTTGCCGCTCTCGTCGACGAGGATCGCCTCGCCGGGAGCCACGTCGCGCATCACCTTGAAGTTCAGCGTATCGAGCGTGACGCTCTCGGAAGCGACCAGGAACTCGACGCCCTTCTCCGTGTCCGCGCGGCCCACGATGAGCGGCCGGATGCCGTGCGGATCGCGGAAGGCGAGCATGCCGTGGCCCGCGATCATCGCGACCACCGCGTACGCGCCCTTCACGCGGCGGTGCACGCCCGCGACCGCCGTGAAGATGATGTCCGGCGACAGCCGGTCGCGTCCCGCGCTCGCATCGCTCACCTCGTGCGCGAGGACGTTCAGCAGGATCTCCGAGTCGGAATTCGTGTTGACGTGGCGGCGGTCGGCGAGGAAGAGCTCGCGGCGCAGCTCCTCCGCGTTCACGAGGTTGCCGTTGTGCCCGAGCACGATGCCGTAGGGCGAGTTCACGTAGAAGGGCTGCGCCTCCGCTTCCGAGGAGGCCGAGCCCGCCGTGGGATAGCGGCAGTGGGCGATGCCCATGTGGCCCACGAGGTTCCTCATGTCGCGCGTGCGGAAGACGTCGCGCACCAGCCCGCGCCCCTTGTGCATGTGGAAGCTGTGCCCCTCGGCGGTCACGATGCCGGCCGCGTCCTGGCCGCGATGCTGCAGCACGGTCATGCCGTCGTAGAGCAGCTGGTTCACGGGGCTACGGGCGACGACGCCCACGATTCCGCACATTCCTCAGGCACTCCTTCGGCGGGCGCCGCGTGCGCCGCGCAAGGCAATCACATGGGGGCGAGCGGCCCTCGAAGCAACGGCCGCGGCGATGAACCTCATGGCAGGGACACCACCTGGCCCTCGAGCGAGCCCGCCTTGAGCGAGTCGCGCGCCTTCTCCGCGGCATCCCGCGTCGGGAACGGGCCGGCGCGAAGCCGGGTGAGCCCGCCGCCGATGCGCTCGGTGTAGTACGGCACGCCCGCCAGGGCGATCTTCGCGCGTGCCTGGCGCAGCGTCGCCTCGTCGTGGAACGCTCCGACCTGCACCGCGAAACCCTCGAGCCGCGGCGCGGCTTGCGCGGGAACGGCGACGGCCTGCGCAGCATCGGGGCTCGCCGGCGGGGCCGCCTTCCCGGCTGCCGCCTCCCCAGCCGCCCCGGAAACGGCAGCCGCGGGGGCATGCTTCACTTCGGGAGTCGCCGGGACGGACTTCGCCTCGGGGGTCACCCGGGCGGGCTTCACTTCGGGAGTCGCCGGGGCGGGCTTCACTTCGGGAGTCGCCGGGGCGGGCTGCGCCACCGGGGCCGCGGGTGGAGGGGCCGGCAGCGGGGGCGCGTTGTCCTTCGATGGAATCTGCGTCGAAGGCTCGCCCACCGGGCGATGCGTCTCCGTATCGAGCAGCATCGGCACGAACACCACGAGCAGCACGACGATCGCGACCACGCCGATGAGGCGTCGCCTTCCGCGGCGCCGGATCTCCATCGTTTCGGTGGTCGCAGGGCTCGCCATTGCGGGGTCAGGTGCCTAGCGTGCGGACCGCAGCGCCTCGGCCACGGTAGTGAACGATCCGAAGACGATGATTCTATCATTCGACCCCGCGTCGCCGCGAGCGGCCGAGAGCGCGGCATCGACCGTCGCGAAGGTGCGGATCGGCGCTTCGACGCCGTGCTCGCGGACGAT
>DATIZV010000184.1:0-17536 GCA_035516915.1 Usitatibacter sp.
AGCAGCTCGACCGCGAGCAGCACCGCCGAGACCGGACTCCCGAAGGTCGCCGTCATGCCCGCCGCCGCGCCCGCCGCGAGCAGCGTCTTGCGTTCGTCCGCGGTCACGTGGAAGGCCTGCCCGACGATCGAGCCGAGCGCCCCGCCGGTCGCGATGATCGGCCCTTCCGCGCCGAAGGGGCCGCCGGTGCCGATCGCGATCGCGGCGGAGATGGGCTTGAGGAACATCACGCGCGGCGGGATCCGGCTCTTGCCGTAGAGGACGCGTTCCATCACCTCCGGAATGCCGTGGCCGCGGATCGCCGCCGATCCGTAGCGCGCCATGACGCCGACGACCAGCGCACCGACCACCGGCACCAGCGCCGACCACGCGCCGAGGCGCTCGATGGAGGGCGCCGAGAACTGCGTCGAGTAGCGGCCGTAATAGGCGAGATTCGTCACGAGGCCGATCAGGCGCATGAGGATCACCGCGACGACCGCCGCCGCGATCGCGACGCACACCGCGACCGCGGAGATCAGCACGACGCGCGGCCCGACGCTGACCGTCTCGTGCGGCGCCTGCACCGAGGCGAGCGCCGGACCCATGCTGGGCGCTACGGGCAGCCCTTCGGTGGTCGACGCTTCCTCGATGGGATGGGCCCGGGAATCACTCTCGGGCACGGGTACCCCGTTTCTTGCGGCGCGCGGCCGGCCGCGCGGCCGGGCCGTCCTCCATGAGCAGCGGCGGGTTGGCGCTCTCGATGCCCGAGGCCGCGATCCATTGCTCGAGCCCCGCGGCGAGCGCGCGAAGGCGCGCCGACGCGAGCTTCTGCATGCCGGCGATGAGCTGCGACTGCACGGTCACCGGCGCGCGCCTGAGCATCGCGCGACCGCGCGGCGAGAGCGCGATCTCGGTGCGCCGCGCGTCGGCCGCCGAGGCCGCGCGCGTCACGAGGCCGCGCTCCACGAGCCGGCTCACGACGACCGAGACCGAGCTCTGGTGGGTGAGCGTGCGCGCGGCGAGCTCGTTCATCGAGCGCGCGCTCCCCTCCCCGAGCTGCTGCAGCACGAAGAGCTGGGCGCCCGTGAGGCCGATGCGCCGCTCGACGGCGTGGGAGTTGAGGCGCAGGGCGCGGACGATGGAGCGCAGGGCGTCCAACGCGCGGGCGCCGTCCTCGCGCCTCATCGGCGGACCCTTCCGGGAAAGAGCGCGGCAGCGGCGAAGAGGCCGCGAATCGTATGGAATCCCATGGAATCCGGGATTCTAGCGTGCGGCCGCGCCGCGGGGCAAGGCGCGCTAGGGGCGCACGGCGGCGAGGAAGCCGCGGATGCGCGCGGAGCAGCTCGCCGGCTGCTCGCTGCACACCTCGTGCGTGGCGTCGGGCACGATCACGCGCCGCACGTGCGGGAGCCGGCGCTCGAGCTCCGCGTCGGTGAGCCTCATCATCGGAAACGTGCGGCCGCCGCTGATCATGAGCACCGGCGCCGCGATCGCCTTCACCTGCGCGCGCGTCACTTCCGGGAACGGATCGCGCGAGGTGGTGAGCGCGTACCATTCGCGCTCGTTGGCGAGGGCTGCCGCCTGCGCCGCCATCGGCAGCTTGTCGAAGCCTCCTCGCCCGAGGAAGAAATCGAACGCGATGTGCACGGCGTGCACGTAATCTTCGCGCCGGAAGGCCTCGGCCGAGGGGCGCCACGTGCCTCGCAGGAACTCCTCGCGCAGCTCGCGCCCGCCCGGAAGGTCCGCGAGCCAGCCGACCAGCGGCGGCTCGACGAGCGTGAGGCTGCGCACGAGCTTCGGCTCGCGGATCGCGAGGAGGAGCGCCGCGTACGCGCCGTACGACGCGCCCACCACGTGCGCCGGCCCGGCGTGCAGCGCCCGGATGAGCGCGGCGAGGTCGCGCGCCTCGACGAGGGCCGAATGGTCGCCCGGGGCGACCGGATTGTCGTTGGGGAAGTTGTAGCGGCGGCTGTAGGTGATGGTGCGGTACGAGCCGGCGAGGGAGCGCGCGACGGGTTCCCACTCGCGATAGTCGTCGAAGGCGCCGTGCACGAAGATCACCGGCTCCCCGGCGCCGCGCTCCACGTAGTGCAGCCGCACGCCGTTCACGGACACCGCGGCGAGAGCGCCGGGTGCCGATGTCGGGTCGGCGAGGGCGGCGCCGCAGGCGACCGCCGCGAAGGCCATGCACGCGAGCCGCGCGATCCTACGCATTGCGCAAGAGCCCTGCGTCGATGTCGGCAAGCTGCGTGCGCACGTCGGCCTCCCTGACGACTCGCGGGCGCGACGAGCCCGCGCGCCCATGGTACGCGCGCGCGCCGATCGCCGCCCGGATCCGCGTGTGGCGATTACCGACGCACAGCGAGAGCGTCGACGCGCGGGGGCGTGCGCAGATCCTCGACGCGGCGCGCGGCGGCGCGAATTTCCGCTTCGTGGCGCGGCTCGCGCCACGGCTCCGCGAGCGCCTCCTGCTGCCACTGGCGCAGCGCCGGCCGCTGCAGCGCGCGGCCCGCGTACTCCGCGGCGGAGGCTACCAGCCCGAGGCCGTACGTCTGCACGCGCAGCACGACGGGGGCGAAGAACGCGTCGGCCGCGGTATACGCGGCGCCGGCGAGGAACGGCCCCCCGAAGCGCTCGAGGCCCTCGCTCCAGAGCTCGCCCACGCGCGCGAGGTCGCGCTCGGCGTCGTCCGGGAGCGGGCCGAGCTCGACGCGCACGCCGCAGTTCAAGCTGCAGGTGCGGCGCAGCGCCTCGAATCCCGAATGGATCTCGGCCGCGGCGGAGCGCGCCCACGCACGCGCCGCGCGCTCCTTCGGCCACACGCCCGGATGGCTCTCGGCGAGGTACTCGACGATCGCGAGCGAGTCCCACACCACCGTCGACCCGTCGTGCAGGCACGGCACGCGCCCGGTCGGGGAGAACATGCGGAAACGCGCCCAGCTGCCTTCGGAATCGAACGGCTCGAGCCGCTCCTCGAATTCGATCGCGCGCTCGCGCATCAGGATCCACGGGCGAAGCGACCACGACGAGTAGTTCTTGTTGCCGATGTAGAGGCGGTACATGCGCTCACTCGGCGGAGAGGGCGGTGAAGGAACGCGGCGCGCCGGCCGCCCCGGGGCGCGACTCGTAGGCGGCCGCCATCACGACCGCGAGCACCGCGGCGAGGAGGAGCACCGGGCCCAGCTCGTCGAGCCAGCGCAGGAAGGCCGCGGCGCGGGGGGAGCGCCGCGGCGCATGGAGTGTTACGATCGTTGCCATATCGGACCTCGTTGGGCGTTGACGTTGCGGAGCCAATTCTCGGGGCGTAGAGTGGGACGCACAAGCGAATTGTTTTCCCGCCATCTGTGAGCTTTCCTAACGAATCCGGGCGACTCCGATGAGCGCGTCCACGCGGCTTCCCGCGATGCAGGCGCTGCGCGCCTTCGAGGCCACCGCGCGCACCGGCAGCCTCACGCGCGCGGCCGAGCAGCTCTCCCTCACGCACGGCGCGGTGAGCCACCAGATCAAGGCGCTCGAGGACGATCTCGGCGTGGCGCTGCTCGAGCGCGCCGGCCGCGGCGTGCGACTTACCGACGAGGGCGAGCGCTTCGCCACGCGCGTGCGCGTCGCCCTCGCCGAGCTCGCCGAGGCGGTGCGCGAGGTGGGCGACCGTCGCAACCCGCGCCAGCTGCGCATCACCGTGCTGCCGTCCTTCGCGGCGCGCTGGCTCCTGCCGCGCATCGGCCGGTTCATGGCGGCGCATCCCGAGATCGACGTGGACGTGCGCGCCTCGAACGCACTCGCCGACTTCAGGCGCGACGACCTCGACCTCGGCATCCGCCACGGCATGGGCGACTGGCCGGGCCTCGTGGTCGAGAAGCTGATGGACGACACCTACTTCCCGGTGTGCAGCCCGCGCATCGCCGGCGGGCCGCCGAAGCGCCCGCAGGATCTCGCGCGCTACACGCTGCTGCGCTCCGAGGGCGAGTCGTGGAAGCCGTGGTTCGAGGCCGCGGAGCTCGATTGGGACGAGCCCTCGCGCGGGGCGATCTTCAGCGATTCGTCGCACACGCTGCACGCCGCCGTCGAGGGCCAGGGCATCGCGCTCGCGCGCATCTCGCTGCTCGGCAACGACCTCAGGACCGGCGCCCTGGTGCGGCTCTTCGACATCGCGATTCCTTCCGCGAAGAGCCACTACCTCGTCTACCCGCCGCGCCTCAAGTCCGCGCACAAGCTGCAGCTCTTCCGCGCCTGGCTCTTCGACGAGCTCGCGAGGGATCGCAACCTCACGGAGGTGCTGGCTCGATCCACGCCGGCGCATGGTCGCTCGGCTTCTCGCGCCCGCGATGCGCGCGGCCCGCTTGCGACGCGACGAGGCGCGAAGCGATGAGACGATCGAGCCACGCGATCCTGTAGCCGAGGCGCGGACCGGGCCGGGGATTTCCGTTCGGCAGGCACACGGACGTCACCGGCATCGCGTCCGCTTGCGAGCGGGGCGGCCCTATCTCGCCGCGAGGCCGGCGAAGAACGAGAGGACCATCACGCCGTTGTAGGAGGCGTGGAGCAGCACGGACGGGACGAGCGAGCGCGAAAGCCTGCGGATCGCGAGCGTGGACAGTCCCAGCCCGGTGATCGCGGCGATCGCGGGTACGTAGGTGCGCGTCTCGGGAAAATGCAGCGCGACGAAGACGACCGTGACCACCGCGCCCGCGGCTCCGCCGCCCCACGAGCGCGAGAGGCCCGTCCACATGACGCCGCGGAAGACGAACTCCTCGACCGGGGGTGCGATCGCGATGGCGACCAGCACCCAGAGCGCGACCACCCAGCCGCCCGCGTTCAACGCGTCCAGGATGGCGCCGGGATGGAAGTCCTTCGGCGGCGGAAAGATCGCGAAGAGCGTGAGGAACGCGATGCCGAGCGCCACGCCCCACAACACGGCGAAGGTCCTCACGCGCGGCGTCGCACCCGACCAGCCGATCGCGCGGAAGAGCCCCGGCTCGCGCCGCGCCGCGCGCCTCGCGAGCCAGTACGCGACGAGCGCCGCGCCGACCATTCCCCCCACGCCGCCCGCGATCACGATCGAGCGGTTCACGTCGACGGGAAGCGCGGAATGCCGTCCCAGACCGTGGCGCGCGAAATAGGCGACGCTCACGGCCACTCCGACCGCCAGGCCGATGGCGAGCTGCACGCCGAGGTAGGAGGCGAAGATGAGCCATGCGCGGGCGGCGCCCATGCGCCACGGCGGCGGCGGGGATCGCGGCGCCGCGCCCGGCCCGGACGAGCCCTCTACGCACCCGGGCTGGGGTGGATCGATCGGGACTTGCGGCCCGTTCATTTCCTCCGTCGTCATCGAAGCGCCTTCGGCAGGGTCTCGCCGAAGTCTAGCCCGGGACGCGGGCGGTGTCAGTGCTCCGCCAACACCATCCAGCCCACGCCGAACTTGTCGCGCAGCATGCCGAAGCACGGCGAGAAGAAGGTCTTCTGCAGCGGGCTTCGCACCTCCCCGCCATCGGCGAGGAGCGCCTGGTAGACGCGCTTCGCCTCGGCTTCGTCGGCCACGGTGGTCGCGAGCGAGAAGCTCTCGAAGCGCGGCTCGCCCCGCACGTACCCGTCCGAGGCATTGATGCGCGACTCGCCGACCAGGAAGCTCGCATGCATGACCTTGGCCGCGCCGCCGGGCGGAAGCATCTCCTTCGGCACCGGATTCGGGCTGTCGCTGTAGCGCATCAGCATCTGCACCTTCGCGCCGACTGCCTTCGCGTAGAACTCGAGGGCCTCCTCGGTGCGCCCTTCGAAGAAGACGTAGGGTTCGACCTTCATTCGCATCTCCTCACCGGTTGCGTCCGGCGAGCTCGCGCGTACGCTCCTCCTGTGCGCGCAGCTCGGGCGTCAAGTCCTTGCCGAAGTCCTCGGCCTCGAAGATCTGGCGGATCTCCACCTCGCACTCCTCACCCGGATGCGGGCTCGGGCAGCGCTTCATCCATTCGATCGCCTCCTGCCTCGACTTCACCTTCCAGATCCAGAACCCCGCGACGAGCTCCTTGGTCTCCGGGAAGGGGCCGTCGACCACGGTGCGCTTGCCGTCCCGGGAGAACTTCACGCGCGCGCCTTTCGAGCTCGGCTGCAATCCTTCGCCCGCCTGCATCACGCCGGCCTTCACCAGCTCCTCGTTGAAGCGCCCCATGTCGGCGAGCAGCTTCTGGTCGGGCATCGCGCCCGCCTCGGAATCCTTGGTCGCCTTCACCATCACCATGAATCGCATGCTCGCCTCCTCATGAGCGGAATGTACGGCCGCGGGACTTGCGCGACGCCTTGTAGGCGACGCCATCGACCTCGAGATCGCGGCATGGCCTCACCTCCACCGTGCCGAGCGGAGCGCTCGGCAGGCGCGCGGCGACCTGGATCGCCTCGTTCAGGTCGCGCGCCTCGATCACGTAGAAGCCCGCGACCGTCTCCTTGGTCTCGGCGTACGGGCCGTCGGTGAGCGTCGGCTTGCCGTTCCTCACTCGCACGCAGGTCGCATCCGCGGCCGGCTGCAGCGCCTCGGCCTCGACGAAGTGGCCGCTCTCGACCAGCTCCTCGTTGAGCCGCAGGTGGCGCGCGTTGAGCTCGTCCATGTCCTTCTCGGGCATCGCCGCGAGCTTGCTCTCGTCCAGGTAGATCAGGCACAGGTATCGCATCGGGCGCTCCGGTCGGATCGCGAAGATCGGGGTTCCTGGGAATCGGTCGAACGGGCGGGAGCGATTTCGACAGGCCGCGGCGCGAATCGCTTCCTAGAGCTGCGCGAGCCTGCGCTCGAGGAACCGCCGCTGCGGCTCCTGGGCAGTGAGCTCGAGCGCCTTGCGGTAGGAGTCGCGGGCGTCCGCGGCGCGCCCGAGGCGCCGGCAGAGATCCGCACGCGCCGCGTGGGCGAGAGGGTAGTCGGCGAGCTCGCCGCGGGCGAGGATGCCCTCCACCAGCGCGAGCCCGGCCTGCGGGCCGTCGCGCATCGCGATCGCCACCGCGCGGTTGAGCTCCACGACCGGCGAGGGCTGCAGCTCGAGGAGGACGTCGTAGAGCGCGGCGATCTGCGGCCAGTCGGTGGAGCCCCCGTCGGGCGCCTCGGCATGCACCGCCGCGATCGCCGCCTGGACCGTGTAGGGACCGAAGCGGCGCGTGGCGAGCGCCGCCTCGACCAGCGTCACCGCGTCGGCGATCTGCGCCCGGTCCCACAGCGAGCGATCCTGGTCCTCGAGCAGCACCAGCTCGCCCTGCGGCGAGGCGCGGGCCGCGCGCCGCGATTCGTGCAGCATCATGAGCGCGAGGAGCCCGACGGCCTCGGGCTCGGGCAGCAGCTCGACGAGCAGCCGCGCCAGGCGGATCGCCTCCGCGGAAAGGTCGTGGCGCGTGAGCGCCGTGCCCGAGGACGCGAGATAGCCCTCGTTGAACACGAGGTAGATCACGCGCAGCACGCTCTCGAGGCGCTCCTCGAGCTCGCCGCGCCCCGGCACTTCGTACGGGATGCGCGCGTCGCGGATCTTGGCCTTCGCGCGCACGATGCGCTGCGCGATCGTGGGCGCGGGAACCAGGTAGGCGCGCGCGATCTCCTCGGTCGCGAGGCCGCACACCTCGCGCAGCGTGAGCGCGACCTGCGCCTCGGGCGCGAGCGCCGGGTGGCAGCAGGTGAAGACCAGGCGCAGGCGGTCGTCCTCGACCGCTTCGGACTCGGCCGGAAGCGACGGATCGGCGATCGACTCCAGGCGCTCCAGCTCGTCCTCGTCGAGCGCCACCTCGTGCTTCGAGCGGCGGCGCAGCCGATCGATCGCCTTGAAGCGGCCGGTCGTGATGAGCCATGCGCGCGGATTGTCCGGTACGCCTTGCGCGGGCCACTGCTCCACCGCGGCGACGAACGCCTCGTGCATCGCCTCCTCCGCGACGTCGAAGTCGCCGAGCTGGCGGATCAGCGTGGCGAGCACGCGCCGCGACTCGGCGCGATACACGGAGTCGACGAGCGCGGCGATTCCGGTGGGTCCGGCAGGTTCGGCGGGGGGCATCCGTGGATTCTTGCACGAACGAATGGATGAGCTTTTCTCGCCCATCGCCGGAAAACAAATCGTTTGTTGCAGTGCAGCATCGCGCCTATATTCAGAGCATCGATAGCAGGAGGAATGGCAGTGGACTACAACGACATGAAGTGGATCGAGCAGGCCGAGCTGGACACGCTGGTGCGCGAGATGCGCGCCGAGCGCGACCGCGACCTCAAGGAACGCATCGCACGCGGCGCGAAGGCCGTGGCCAGGTTCTTCCGGGCCGTCGGCGAGTCGATCCGCGAAGCCTACGAAGCCGAGCGCATCCGCTCGTCCTCCCAGGCCGATTCCGCGATGCACCGCTGGTCGAACCGCTACTCCGACTAGAGCCGAAGCGCGCAGCTCCTTCGCCCGCCGGACGGCCCCAGGCCGCCCGGCCGCGGCGCCTTGGCGCTCCTATGCGGCCTCGGCCTCCGGGGCGGCGGGCATCGGCGAGAGCGCCGTCGCCACCGCCTCGTCGACGTTCTCGAGCCACACGAACGCGAGCTGCTCGCGCGCATCCGCGGGGATCTCCTCGAGGTCGCGCTGGTTGCGCGAAGGCAGCATCACGGTCGTGATTCCGGCGCGCAGCGCCGCGAGCACCTTCTCCTTCACGCCGCCGATCGGAAGCACGAGGCCGCGCAGGCTGATCTCGCCGGTCATCGCGACGTCGCTCCTCACCGGGCGCCCGGTGAGCAGCGAGGCGAGCGCGAGGAACATCGCCACGCCCGCGCTCGGGCCGTCCTTCGGCGTCGCGCCGGCGGGCACGTGGACGTGGATGTCGGACTTCTCGAGCGTCTCGGGCGCGATGCCGAGCCGTACCGCGCGCGCCTTCACCAGCGTGAGCGCCGCCTGCGCGCTCTCCTTCATCACGTCGCCGAGCTGCCCGGTGAGCGTGAGCTTGCCGCTGCCCGGCATGCGCGCCGCCTCGATGAAGAGGATGTCGCCGCCCACCGGCGTCCATGCGAGCCCCGTCGCCACGCCGGGCGTCGCGGTGCGCATCGCGACTTCCGCCTCGAAGCGCTTCGGCCCGAGGATGCCGGCGAGATCCGGCTGGTCCAGCTTCACGTGCTGCGCCTCGCCCTCGGCGATGCGCATCGCCGTGTGCCGGAAGACGTTGCCGATCTCGCGCTCGAGGTTGCGCACGCCCGCCTCGCGCGTGTAGTCGTGGACGATCGCCATCAGGGCGCCGTCCGTGATCTCCACCTGCTCCGCCTTCAACCCCGCCGAGGCGAGCTGGCGCTGGACGAGGTAGCGGCGCGCGATCTGCAGCTTCTCCTGCGCGGTGTAGCCGGGGAGCTGGATGATTTCCATGCGGTCGCGCAGGGGGCCCGGGATCGTGTCGAGCACGTTCGCGGTGCAGATGAACATCACGCGCGAGAGGTCGTAGGGCACCGCGAGGTAGTTGTCGCGGAAGGTCGAGTTCTGCTCCGGGTCGAGCACTTCCAGCAGCGCGGAAGCCGGGTCGCCGTGGAAGCCGCCCATGCCGAGCTTGTCGATCTCGTCGAGCATCATGACGGTGTTGTGCGTGCCGGCCTTCTTCATCGCCTGGATGACGTTGCCCGGGAGCGCGCCGACGTACGTGCGCCGGTGGCCGCGGATCTCCGCCTCGTCGTGCACGCCGCCCAGCGACACGCGCTGGAACTTGCGCCCCGTGGCCTTGGCGATGCTCTGGCCGAGCGAGGTCTTGCCGACGCCGGGCGGGCCGACGAAGCACAGGATCGGGCTCTTGCCGTTCGGGTTGAGCTTCCTCACCGCGAGGTACTCGAGGATGCGGCGCTTGATCTTCTCGAGGCCGTAGTGGTCCTCGTCGAGCACGCGGCGCGCCTCGGCGACGTCGATCGGCGGCTGCGGCTCGTCCTTCCACGGCAGCTCGATCAGCCAGTCGAGGTAAGTGCGGATCATCGAGTGCTCGGCGGCCGCCTCGGGCATGCGCTCGAGGCGCTTCAATTCCTTGCGCGCCTGCTTCTCGACCTCCTCGGGCATCTTCGCTTCGGCGATCGCCTTGTCGAGCTCCTCGGCTTCGGCCGCGCCCTCCTCCTCCTCGCCGAGCTCCTTCTGGATCGAGCGCATCTGCTCGCGCAGCAGCGCCTTGCGGTTCGCCTCGCCGATCGACTCGCGCGTCTTCTGCTCGATGTCGCGCGACACCTTGAGCGCCTCGATGCGGCGCGAGAGCCGGTCGAGGATCCGGTCGAGACGCGTCCTGAGGTCGAAGGTCTCGAGGAGCTGCTGCTTCTCCTCGACCGTGATGTCCATCATGCCGGCGATGAAATCGGCGAGCTGCGAGGCGCCCTCGACTTGCTGGAACGCGGTGACCATCTCCTCCGGCACCTGAGGCAGCAGCTCGAGGATCTCCGAAGCGCGCTGGCGCAGCGCGTGCGCGCGGCCCTCCACCTCGGGATGGGCCTCCTTCGGCTCCTCGATCATCTGCACCTGGGCCACGTCGAAGGGCCAGCCCTCGAGGAACCGCAGCACGCGGAAGCGCTGCTGTCCCTTGCAGATGGCGTAGTGGGTCCCGTCGGGGCCGGTGATGTAGCGCAGCACGCTGGCGCTGGTGCCCACCCAATGCACGTCGTCGGGACCCGGCTGGTCCACGTCGGGCTTCGTTTGCAGCAGGATGCCGAGCGGGCGCTGCAGGCGAACCGCTTCCTGCGCGGCGGCGCGCGAGCGCTCGCGCCCGACGGTGAGCGGCACCACGATGCCGGGGAAGAGCACCATGTTCCTCACCGGGAGGATGATCATCGCGTCGGCCGGGAGCGGGCGCGCGGCGCGTTCGGGCGCGGGCGCAGATGCGGGAGCGGCCGCCTCGGGCCCGGCGCCTTCCATGGAGAGCGGGCGGAATTCGTTGTTCGGGGTCGGTGCGTTCATGGCGTTCCTATTCCACTTTGGCGAAGCGCAGGATCAGGCAGCCGCGGGTGTGCTCGCGCGACACGGCCTCGAGGCGCGGCCACGGGAGCGCGATGCGCCGCTCGAAGCGGCCGTAGGGAATCTCGAGCTGGCGCACGGCATGGCGCGATCCGCGCGCGAGCGGAAGCGGACGTTCCGCGCGCACCACCAGCGCGCCGGGCTCGCTCACGAGCTCGACGTTCTCGGCGGCGACGCCGGGAAGCGCCACGACGACGACCACCTCGAGCTCGTCCTCGAAGACGTCGGCGGGCGGCTCCCAGACCGCCGATTGCACGCGCGCGGAGCCGGCGAGGCGAAAGAACTGCCGGTGCATGCGCTCGGCCTGCTCGATGAAATCGCAGGCTTGCGCCCACATCCAGTCGGTCGGGTCGTTTCTGCGGGACATGGCCTTTGGCTCGATTCGCTCCGGGAAACCTGAAGGGTAGACAGGGTCGTGCGGGGAAGGTTTGTCCCCCGCCAAGTCCACCTCAGGTTTCCAGATGGAGGCGAGGGGCGCCTCGATCAAGGAGGGGGCGCCGCCGGTCGCAATCGATCGGAGGAGACTGGCCGGACGTCGATTTCCGGTTTCCGGGTTCGACGCCCGAGAACGGCGCCGGGCGGCGCGTAGGGAATATTCCGCAATTCCCGCACCGCGAACGCGCTACCGCGACCTCGGAGCTGCGGCGGAAGATGCCTGCCAGATCGAACAACACCAATACGGGACCATCATGAACGACGACGACGGCGCCCCCGGACCGATCCTCGGCATCGTCCTTGCCGTGATCGCCCTCGCGATCATCGCGATCGCCTGACACCCGGCTTCCTCCGCAGCGCGGCGAGGCTCTCGCGGCGCAACTCCGGGAATTCCTCG
This sequence comes from Usitatibacter sp., assembly GCA_035516915.1. Lineage (GTDB taxonomy): Bacteria > Pseudomonadota > Gammaproteobacteria > Burkholderiales > Usitatibacteraceae > Usitatibacter. Next base: position 11,761 of record DATIZV010000184.1, read on the forward strand.
CGCAACCTGCGCAGCTGCGTTTCCAGCCTTTCCCTCGCCTGGCGAGCCGGCACTTTCGACGCTACGGTATCTTTCCGATCACCGCCTGCGCGAGCATGCCGCCGTCGCTTGCGAGGAGACCACCATGCACCGCATCCAGCGCTCGATTCCCGCCGTGCTCATGCTCGCCATCGCCGCGGCGATGGTCGCTCACGGACCGGTCCCGCAGCCGCCCCGCTACCACGAGTTCGCCGACACGCGCGCCTGGCTCGGCGTCCCGAATGCGGCGGACGTCTTCTCCAACGTCGGATTCGCCATCGTGGGCGCCTGGGGGCTCGCGGCGCTCCTTGCGCATCGGCGCGATCCGCGCATCGCCCGCGGCTGGCCGGGATACGCGCTCTTCCTCGCCTCGCTCGCGCTCACCGCGGCAGGATCGGCCTGGTACCACCTCGCACCGGACAACGCGCGGCTCTTCTGGGACCGTGCGCCGATCGCGCTGCTCTGCGCGGGACTGCTGGTCGCGGTCGATGCGGAGACGCGAACGGATGCGCAGCCGCGCTGGATCCTTCCTGCCCTGGTCGTTGCCGCCGTCGCGAGCGTCGGATGGTGGTCCTTCACCGAGGCGCGCGGTGCGGGCGACCTGCGCCCCTACCTTCTCCTGCAGGTCGCGCCGCTCGTGCTGATCCCTCTATGGCAGGGATTGCGCGGAGCACGGCGCCGCGATCGCATCGCGTTCGCCGTCGCGATCCTGCTGTACGTGCTCGCGAAGATCGCGGAGCTCGAGGATCACGCGATCTTCGCGGCCCTCGGCTTCATGAGCGGGCACACGCTCAAGCATCTGCTGTCGGTCGCGGCGAGCGCGGTGCTGGTCTGGAACCTCGCCGCCCGGCTTCCGGCGCGCCGCGCGGGCGCAATCGCCGCCGAGCGATCCATGGCATGCGATCGAAATCCGTGAAAGCTATGTCGGGTACGTCCCCGGCACGAGGATGTCGCGGCCGACGTCGCCGATGTGCGTGCGCCCGCAGAAGGCCATCGTGAGGTCGAGCTCGCGCGCGATGAGCTCGAGCGCCTTCGCGACGCCCGCTTCTCCGTAGGCGCCGAGTCCGTACACGAACGCGCGGCCGATCATCGTGCCCTTCGCGCCCAGCGCGATCGCCTTGAGCACCTCCTGCCCGGAGCGGATGCCGCTGTCCATCCACACCTCGATGCCGGAGCCGGCGACCGCGTCCACAATCGCGGGAAGCGCCCGCACCGACGAGAGCGCGCCGTCGAGCTGGCGCCCGCCGTGGTTGGAGACGATGAGCGCGTCGGCGCCGCTGTCGCGCGCGCGCTTCGCGTCCTCCGCCTCCAGGATGCCCTTGAGGATGAGCTTTCCGCCCCAGCGCTTCTTGATCCATTCGACGTCGCCCCAGTCGAGGCTCGGGTCGAACTGCTGCGCGGTCCAGGCGAAGAGCGAGGAAGGATCGGTGACGCCCTTCGCGTGGCCGACGATGTTGCGGAACGTGTGGCGGCGCGTCCCCATCATGCCCGCCACCCAGCGCGGCTTGGTGAGCAGGTTGAGGATGTTGGGGATCGTCGGCCGCGGCGGCGCCGTGAGGCCGTTCTTGAGGTCGAGGTGGCGCTGGCCGAGGATCTGCAGGTCGAGGGTGAGCACGAGCGCCGAGCACTTCGCGGCCTTCGCGCGGTCGATGAGGCGCTCGGCGAAGTCGCGGTCGCGCATCACGTAGAGCTGGAACCAGAACGGCTTCGTCGTCGCCGCCGCCACGTCCTCGATCGAGCAGATGCTCATCGTGGAGAGCGTGAACGGCACGCCGAACTTCTCCGCCGCGCGCGCGACGTGGATCTCCCCGTCGGCATGCACCATGCCGCACACCCCGATCGGCGCGAGCGCCACCGGCATCGCGACCTCCTCGCCGACCATCTTCGAGGCGATGCTGCGCCCCTCGAGGTTCACCGCCACGCGCTGGCGGAGGCGAATCGGCTGGAAGTCGGCGTGGTTCGCCCGCAGCGTGCTCTCCGTCCAGGAGCCCGCCTCGACGTAGTCGAGGAACATGCGCGGGACGCGGCGGCGTGCGATCGCGCGCAGGTCTTCGATGCAGGTGATGACGGTCATGCGGGCCTCGACGTACGCGAGGCCGCAATTCTACCTCCATCACGACGCGCGGCTCCGCCCGCGGGCATCGTATCGGTCGTGGTTCCCCTCCGACGGCGGGCTCAACCGCCGAGCTCCGGGTAGCGCCGGAAGATGCCGTCGTCGTTGAAGGCGATGCGTCGCTTCGACGCGACGTAGCGCCGGATGCGCGGCCGCGCGAAGACCGCCTCGTGCAGCTTCGCGAGCCGCGGCCTTTCCGCGAGCGCCGCGCGCGTGGCGTTCGGGAAGGCGTAGGAAAGGCCGGCGATCACCTGCGCCATCGAGAGGTCCACGTAAGTGAGCGCGTTGCCCGCCATCCACGGTCCGCGTCCCTCGTTGCGCTCGATCACGCGCTCGAAATAGCCGAGGTACTTCGGCAGGCGCGCGCCGAGGAACTCCGCGGTGCGCCGCTTCGCCTCCGGCTTCTGGTCCTCGTAGTAGAGAGTCGGACCGAGCGGATGGTGCGTGTCGTGGATCTCGACGATGAAGTCGGCGAGCGTGAGCTGCAGCTGATGCACCCAGAGCTTGCCCGCCGCATCGCGCGGCGCGAGGCCGAGGCGCGGCCCCAGGAAGAGCAGGATGTTCGCCGTCTGCCCGATGAGGCGGCGTCCCACCTTGAGGAACGGCGGCGCGAAGGGCGGGCGCGCGACCCCCTCGTCCTGCAGGAACGGCATCATCGCCGCGGCGCCGCCGCCCTTCTCCTCGGGGACGAGCGCCATGTCGACGTAGCGCTCGCCCGCTTCCTCGAAGGCGAGGCGCACGAATTCACCGCGGCCCTGGATCCCGGGCCAGTAATAGAGAACGTAGTCCATCTCGCGGGTCTCCTCTTCGGGAATCGGTCGGTTCAGTCTAGACTGTGGGCCCATGAACGCCACACCGCAGGCCGTTTCCCCCGCAGATGCCGTCGAATCCGCCGTGCGCCGCGTCGAGCCGCGCGTGGTGGGATGGCGGCGCGACTTCCACCAGCATCCCGAGCTCGGCAACCGCGAGTTCCGCACCTCGAAGATCGTCGCCGACCACCTGCGCTCGCTCGGCATCGACGTGCGCGAGAAGGTGGCGCACACCGGCGTGGTCGGCGTGCTGCGCGGCGCGGGGCCCGGACCCGTCGTGGCGCTGCGCGCCGACATGGACGCGCTTCCGGTGACCGAGGAAGTCGACGTCCCGTTCAAGAGCACGGTGCGCACGCAGTGGAACGGCATGGAATGCGGCGTCATGCATGCCTGCGGCCACGACGCGCACACGGCGATCCTGATGGGCGTGGCGGAAGTGCTCGCCGGGCTGCGCGATCGCATCGCGGGAAGCGTCAAGTTCCTCTTCCAGCCCGCCGAGGAAGGAGCGCCGGAGGGCGAGAAGGGCGGCGCGCGCCTCATGATCGAGGAGGCGTGCATGGAAAGTCCGAAAGTGGGCGCGGTCTTCGGCCTGCACGTGACCTCCAACCACCATACCGGCATGATCGGCTACCGCTCCGGGCCGCTGATGGCCTCTTCCGACGAGCTGCGCGTGTTCCTGCGCGGCGTGCAGACGCATGGCGCCATGCCGTGGCGCGGCGCGGACCCGATCGTCGTCGGCGCGCAGGTGGTCGTCGGCCTGCAGACCATCGTCTCGCGACGAATGGACATCACCCGCGAGCCCTCGGTGGTCACGGTCGGCGTGTTCCAGGGCGGGAACCGGGTGAACATCATTCCCGACGAGGTGAAGCTGGAGGGCACGATCCGCACCTTCGACGAGACCCAGCGCGGCGACATCCACGAGCACGTGAGGCGCATCACCGAGATGATCGCCGCGGCGGGCGGGGCGAAGGCGCGCGTGGACATCAAGCGCGGCTACGACGTGGTGGTGAACGATCCCGCGCTCACGGAATGGAGCCTCGCCACGCTGCGCCGCGCGGCGGGCGAGGCGAACGTGCGCATCGTCGACAAGGTGTGCGGCGCCGAGGACTTCTCGTTCTACCAGAAGGTGGTGCCCGGCTTCTTCTTCCGCGTCGGCTGCACGCCGCCGGAGCGCGACCTGCGCAAGGTCGCACCGGGCCACAGCCCGCGGCTCTTCGTGGACGAGGCGTGCATGCCGATCGGCGTGCGCGCGCTCTCCTCGCTCGCGCTCGACTGGCTCGCGGCCAATTGCCGAACGGAAGGGTAGCCATGCCATCCTCGAACGCCGCATCGTCCATCGCCGAGGCGCAGGAGGCGCCCGACGCCCGCCGCTGGTCCTGGCTTCCGGCCATCGGCACCTGGAAGTACCACGCGCTGCTCCTCGCGTTCGGCATCCTCCTCCTCGGGCCGCTCGCCGGCGTCACCGCGTCGTACATGAACTTCTCGCTCGGCTTCTTCATCGGCGGCCAGGTGCTCGCGGGCATCCTCGGCTCCACCGTGACCTACGGCTACGGATCCGAAGGCAAGCATGCGGCGAACTACATCCAGACCGCGGCCGCCTCCGTCGCGAGCCTCTCCGCGATGGGCGTGCTGGTGCAGGCGATGGTATGGATGGGATTGCCGCAGCCGCCGGTGTGGCAGCTGATCCTCTACTTCCTGTGCATCGGCATGTTCGCGGCCGGCCTCGGCATGCTGTACACGCCGATCCTCGTCGACCGCATGCGGCTCACGTTCCCTTCCGGGCTCGCGGTCGCGAACATCCTGCGCGCGCTCACCGATCCGGTGCTGTTGCGCCGCTCCGTGAACAAGCTCGGCACCGGGATCGGCATCGGCATCGTGACGGGCCTCGCGGGTCCGAAGGTGGCGTTCCTCAACACGATCGAGTTCTCCGCCTCCACGCTCGGCGCCGGCATGGTGGTCGGCGCGCGCATCGGCATTCCCGCGATCTGGGGCGGGCTCATCAGCTTCGCGCTGGTGCCCTACTTCATCTCGATCGGCTGGCTCAACCCGGGAGACCCGTTCCGCAAGATCACCTTCCTCATCGCGCTCGGCACGATCATGGGCGCGGCCGTGATCGACGTGAGCCTGGTGCTCTGGGAAGCGGCGAAGCGCCTGCAGCGGCGCGAGGAGCCGGCGGTCGAGGCGCCCGACTGGAAGCGCGTGAACGCGCGCAAGCTCCTCGCATGGGTGGCCGCGTGGGCGGTGGGCGTGGTGGTCGCGGGCCACGTCGTGCTCGGGCAACCGGTGGGCTTCCTCCTCCTCGCGGTGGGGCTGGTCTTCGTCTTCGCCATGGTGAACGGGATCTCGGTGGGCGTGAGCGACAGCAACCCGATCTCGTCGGCGTTCGTGGTGTCGGTGGTGATCATGGCGGCGCTCGGCCTCAAGGACCCGATCGTCGGCCTCATGGCGGGGAGCATCCTCCTCATCTCCACGAGCACGGCGAGCGACATGCAGCAGGACCGCTCGACCGGGTGGCGCCTGGGCACCAACCGCGTGATGCAGTTCCGCTACCAGGTGGCCGGCATCCTCATGGGCGCGATCATGGGGATCGTCTTCGCGAAGCTCTTCATGGCGGCCTATCCGGTGCTGCTCCAGGACCAGACCGTGATGAAGGCTTCCGAGCAGCCCGCGAACTGGAGCTCGGCGATGACCTACAAGTTCGTCGGCGTGCTGAGGAGCCTCACGCGGCCGCAGCCGGGCCAGATCACCGCGATCTGGGTCGGCATCGCGATCGGCTTCGCGATCCAGCTCGCGAAGAAGCTCATCAAGCGCGCGCAAGGCTACCAGCGCTTCGTCG
>DATIZV010000185.1:0-16353 GCA_035516915.1 Usitatibacter sp.
CGCGACGACGGAGATGCCGATCCGTCGATTCGGGAGGCGCTGGCCGGCGAGCACCATGCCGAACAGCGCCCCGCACGTCCCGGTCAGCACCGCCACGGGCACCGCCATCGCCAGCGCCTCGCCCCACATCTTCATCGGCCAGGGGTAGTGGTATACCGCCCCGATCCACAGCGACTCCAGCCACAGCCCCACGGTCGCCACGGCGAGGCCGGAGACGGCGCCGAAAGCTATGGGGCGTTTGAACAGCGGCGTCAGCGCCACCAGCTCGACGACCAGCGCGGGCCCCAGGTATAGCGGGAACCAGTTGATCGGCGCGCCCAGGATGGGCCCGACCAGCAACGCGACCACGCCCCTCAGTGCGATGGCGAACAATGCCGCCACGATCGCGGCTCCCCGCCCCATAGTCAGGCGGGCGGCGACCGCCGCCAGGGCGGCCGCCGCGGCGATCATCATCGGCTGCAGCACCAGGCGGAATTGCTCGACGCCGAAGTCGTACTCGATCTGATAGACCGACAGGCCGATGAACATCCCGCCGAAGGACAGGTAGCGCAGGAACGTGATGAACGCGCCGTGCACGACCTGCTCGGCCTCGTCGCCGAAGGCGCGGCGGACCTGCGGCCGTGGCTGCGCCACGGCGCGTGGCGCGCGACCGATTACCCGCTGCGGCGCGACTTCGATGCCGACGCCTTCCGCGTGAACGCGAACGAGGCCTATCCCTTCGTGCGCGTCGAGGGCGACGGCGTGCACGAGATCCCGGTCGGCCCGATCCACGCCGGCGTGATCGAGCCGGGCCATTTCCGTTTTTCGGTGGTGGGCGAGAAGGTGCTGCGCCTCGAGGAGCGGCTCGGCTACACCCACAAGGGCATCGACCGGCGCTTCGGCGAGCTCACGGTCGCGGAGGGCCATCGGCTCGCCGGGCGCTGCTCCGGCGATTCCACGGTCGCCTACGCCTGGGCGTACGCGCAGGCGGCCGAGTCGGTGCTCGCGATCCTGGTGCCGCCGCGCGCTCGCTGGCTGCGAGGGCTGTTGCTCGAAGCCGAACGCATCGCGAACCACCTCGGCGACCTCGGGGCGCTCGGCAACGACGCCGCCTTCGCCTTCGCGCTCGCCCAGTTCTCGCGGCTGCGTGAAGACTGGCTGCGAAGCTGCGGCGAGGCGTTCGGCCACAGGCTGATGATGGACCGCATCGTGCCGGGCGGCGTCGCGGTCGAGGTTCCGCGCGAGGCGGCGCTCTCGCTGGCCGCCCGCACCCAGGCGATCGAGAAGGAAGCGCGCGAGATGCGCGAGATCTTCGACGAGCACTCGGGCCTGCAGGATCGCTTCCTCACCACCGGGCGCGTCACGCCGGATCTCGCGCGCAGGCTCGGGCTGGTGGGCCTCGCGGGACGCGCGAGCGGGCAGTCCATGGACCTGCGCGCGGACTTCCCGATCGAGCCCTACTCGCGCCTCGAGGTGAGGAAGGTCTCGCACCCCGGCGGCGACGTGGCCGCGCGCGTGCGGGTGCGCTTCGACGAGCTCTTCGAGTCGTTGCGCCTGGTGCGCGCGATCCTCGACTCGATGCCGGCGGGCGAGACGCGCGTCGACCTGCCGCAGCCGCGTGCCGGCGCGTTCGGCGTGGGCTGGGTCGAAGGGTGGCGCGGCGAGGTGTTCGTGGCGATCGAGGCGGGCGAGGGCGGGCGCATCCGCAGGGCGCACGCGCACGACCCGTCGTGGCAGAACTGGCCGCTCGTCGAGCATGCCATCATGGGCAACATCGTCCCCGACTTCCCGCTCATCAACAAGAGCTTCAACCTGAGCTACTCCGGGCCCGACTCCTGATGATCCCGATCCTCCTGAAGAGCCTGCGAACCGGGATCGTGACGGAGCCCGCGCCCGAAGCACGCGAGGAGTGGCGCGCACGAGCCGCGCAGGTGAACGACGAGGTCCTGAGGCTCCTCGGCCGCGCGCTGGTGATCCGCGAGGTGGACGCCGGCTCGTGCAACGGCTGCGAGCTCGAGGTGCACGCGCTTTCCAATCCGTACTACAACATCGAGGGACTCGGCATCCGCATCGCGGCGAGCCCGCGGCACGCCGACATGCTGCTCGTCACGGGACCGGTCGCGAAGAACATGGAGGAGGCGCTGCGCATCGCCTACGCCGCGATGCCGGAGCCGAAGCTCGTGGTGGCGCTGGGCGATTGCGCGCGCGACGGCGGGATCTTCGGCGCGAGCTATGCGACCTGCGGCGGCGTCTCGAGGGTGATCCCCGTGGACGTGGCGGTGCCCGGCTGCCCGCCCGCGCCGCTCGCGATCCTCGAGGGAGTCCTCGCGGCGGTCCGCGCGAAGAACGGCTGAGGCGTCGCGTGGAGCTGCCGGCGAACCATCCCCTGCGCTTCGAGCTCGCGGGCGAGGTGCACGCGCGCCCGCACGAGGCCCTCGTCGCGCCGGTGCGCGCCTCGTATGTCGCCGTGCTCGTCGACGCGGCCGACCGCGAACGCGAGCACGCGCACGTCGCGCGACTGTGCCGCGAGGCCGGCGTCGCACCGCCCGAGCCGGGCGCGATCCACTTTTCCGCCGACCTGGGCGCGCTGCGCCTGCGCTGGGAACGCCACACCGAGTTCTCCTCCTACACGTTCTTCTGCGCGGGGGTCGGCACGGCGCGCTTCTCCGAGCCCGCCACCGCGCGCGTTCCCGCCGACTGGCTGCGCGCCATCCCGGGACGCACCCTCACCGCGGCGCACGCGGAGATCCTGGATCGCGCCACGCCGATGCCCGCGGCGCGCGACATCGCATCCTTCTTCGACGGGAACTACGTCATCGGCTCCGAGGTGGGCGACGGCGCGGCGGCGGTCTTCACCGATTTCCGCATCCACGGCGACGGCTTCGGGCGCTTCCTGGTGATCGACCGCTCGCTCTCGCGCTTCCAGGCGGGACGCACGCTGCAGCGCCTCTTCGAGGTGGAGGCGTACCGCATGATGGCGCTTCTCGCGCTGCCGATCGCGCGGGAGATCGCGCCACGGCTCGCGGCGATGGAGCGCGAGCTCGCCGCGGTCGCCAAGGAGCTCGCCGAGGGCGACGGCCGCGACGAGGCCCTGCTCGAGCACCTCACGCGGCTCTCGGCCGACGTCGAGAGCGCGGTCGCCGCCTCGCGCTTCCGCTTCGGCGCGACGCGGGCCTACAGCGACCTCGTGGGCGCGCGCATCCGCGAGCTGCGCGAGCGGCGCCTCGCCGGAACGCAAACCCTCGAGGAATTCATGGCGCGCCGCTTCACGCCCGCCATCGCGACCTGCGAGTCGGTCTTCCACCGCCTGCTCGAGCTCTCCGAGCGCCTTGCGCGCGCGAACAGCCTGCTCGTCGCGCGCGTGGACGTCGTCCACGAGCGCCAGAACCGCGAGCTGCTCGCTTCCATGGATCGCCGCGCGCGGCTGCAGCTGCGGCTGCAGGAGACGGTCGAGGGGCTCTCGGTGGTCGCGATCACCTACTACGCGGTCGGCCTCATCGGCTACGCGTCCAAGGCGTTGAAGGCCGCCGGCTACCCGATCGATCCGGATCTCACTCCCGGCGTCGCCATCGTGATCGTGGCCGTGCTCGTGGCGTTCGGCGTGCGCTACGTGCGGCGCACCATCCAGGCCGCCGATCGCAGGGACGGACCGGCCGACTGAGCGGCCGCGTCGTGCGTGCGTCGCGCGGCGAGGATCAGTCGCCGGAGCTGCCCGGCGCGGGCGCGAGCAGGTTCGCGTCCCGCGCGAGCTTCCAGCGCCCGTCGACCTTGCGCAGCACCGTGAGCGTGAAGCCGGCGCGCTCGACGGTCCCGCCCGCGGCCGGCGTCATGGAGACCGAAAGCCGTGTCCACATGTGCGCCCAGTCTCCCGAGACGCGGATCTCGCGGATCTCGCTCGCCACCTCGATCCGGGGCCGCGGCATGCCGGGTGGCGTGCGCGAGGCCGCGGCGAACTCGTCCTTGCCGAAGGGGGCCATGCCCGGCACGAGGAACACCACGTCGTCGGTCATGAGGCCGAGCACGGTATCCAGGTCGCCGGCGCGCGTCGCCGCGAGCCACGTCGCGACGAGGTCGCGGATCTCGCGCTCGTCGCTCGCGTGCGCGCGTTCGACGAACCGCACCTGCGGGATCCAGTTGCGCTTGCGCCGCGCGAGACGGCTGTCGGTGCCCTCGCCGTCGAAGCTCGCGCTCGCCCGCGACAGGCGCGACTCGTCCACGCCGTCCAGGGCGTTCACGCTCACCACCGCATAGGTGTCGCCATCGATGCGGCTCGTGACGACCGGCACGACGCCGCAGCGCGTGCAGACGTGGAAGTCGGCCGTCTTGCTGCCGAACTCGTAGCTCGCCGCGTGCGCGCGATCGCCGACGCGCACCTCGAGGCGGCCGCGCGGGTCCGAGGTCCAGACGCCGCCGTGCTTGCGGCAGAAGGAGCAGGTGCAGGCGCGCGCGGGGATCCCCACGGCGTCGGATTCCCATTCCAGGTCGAACTCGATGTTGCCGCAGTGGCAGCTGCCGTGGATCCGCATGGCCCGCAACCCTCAATGCATCTCGCGGGCCGGGAGGATCTCGTACGAGGGAGGGCCGCCGAACACGCCACGGCGCACCGCGACGCGCGCGGAATCGCCCGGGCTCGGCGCATCGAGGCTCGCGACCTTCGCCTCGACCGTGGCGCCGTTCCCGAGCACGACGCTCGCGACCCGCATGCCGCCCGCACCCGCGCTCCCGGCCGGCGCGACGCTCTTCACGATGCCGACGTCTTCGGAGACGATGGTGCCGCCGGTGGCGTCGAGCCGCGCGATCGCGGCGGCGGTGATGGCGAGCGCCAGCAGGATTGCGATCGTGGGGCTCTTCGTCATGGAGGTTGGCGGCGATGCCGGGATGCGCCTGAACGAAAGCTATACCACGACCTCTTCGCCTGCGCCAGCGTTCGCGCCTCGATCAAGGCTTCGCGCGGACCGGCCGCAGCTCATACCAGGCCGCGCGCCGCGAGCTCGTCCTTGAGATATGCGTAGTAGACGGGCGCGGCGACGAGCCCGGCCATGCCGAACGCGGCCTCCATCGCCAGCATCGCGACCAGGAGCTCCCAGGCGCTCGCATGGATGCCTCGTCCTACGATGCGCGCGTTGAGGAAGTACTCGAGCTTGTGGATCACGATCAGGAAGGCGAGCGAGGCGATGGCGAGCTCCAGCGACACGCTGAGGCTCATCACGACGATCACCGCGTTGGAGAGCAGGTTCCCGACGATCGGGATGAGGCCGCCCACGAACGCGAGGATCACCAGCGTCTTCGCGAATGGAAGCCGGATGCCGAAGAGCGGCAGCGCGGCGAGCAGGTAGGCCGCCGTGAAGAGCGCGTTCAGGGCGGCGATGCGCACCTGCGCGAACACGACGCGGCGGAACGCCTCGCCGAGGCGGGAGGCGCGCTCCCCGAGCGAGCGGGCGAGGGGGCCGCCGGGGGCGGCGTCGCGCGCCTCGCGCAGCGACACGAGGGCCCCGATCACGAAGCCGATGACGATGTGCACCGTGACGCGGCCCACCTCGCCGCCCCAGTGGCGCAGCTCCGCCGCGTGCTCGTGCAGCCATCCGGTCACCGCGTCGCGCCATTCGTCGGCATCGGCGGGAAGGCTCGAGAGGACCCACGCGGGAAGCCGTTCGCGCGATTGCTCGAGGATGTCGGCCATCTTCTGCAGGAGCCGCGGCAGTCCCTCGCTGTGCACCGCCGCGACCAGCGCGAACATCGCGCCGGTGAGGAGCACGACGACGGCGATCGCGATGAGCGCCACGGCGACGGCCTTTCCCGCGCCGCCACGTCCGAGCCGGAGCCGCGGCGCGATCGTGTGCACCAGCTCGAAGACGAGGAGCCCGGCGAGAAGGGCGGGCACCAGCCCGAGCGCAAGCGCGAGGAAAAGGAGCAGCGCCGCGATCAGCCAGGCGGCGACGTCATGGCGGAAGCTCGCGTTTCGCGGCGGGGAGGTCATCGGGGTGAGAGCGCGCGTCCGCGCCGTCGTTCCGCAACGCCGCCCGCGGTGCGCCGCGCCCGTCCTGCCGAAACCTCAAATGATGCCCCGCCCCGCGAGCTCGTCGTCCACGTACGCGCGGCAGACGGGTGCGTCCACGAGGCTTCGAGCGAGCGACGTACCAGGGGCGAGGCGCACCTGGACCGCCCATGCGCGGCGGTAGAGATCCGCCCACAGCGATTCGGGAGGCGTGTCGAGGAGCGAATGCGCGTCGGCGGGGATGCTGCGCCAGTCGCCGCGGTCGAGCTCCTCGTCGAGCTGCCCCGGCCCCCATCCGGCGAGGCCGGCGTAGACGCGCAGCCCCTGCATCGGCTTCGCGCGCGCGAGGAGCTCGTGCAGCACGTCGGGGCTCGAGCTGATGTAGACGCCGTCGAGGATCCGCGTGGCGTGGCCGCGCCTTTTCGCCGAGCGGAAGATGAACACCGCGACGTCGCGCGCGACCGGGCCGCCGAAGAAGAGCTTCGCATCCGGGTCCTTGAGGCCCTTCTCGTCGGGAAGCGCGTCGGCGAGGAGCACCTGCGTCGGCCGGTTCACGATCAGCCCGATCGCGCCGTCCTCGGTGTGCTTCGTGACCAGCACGACCGCGTCGTGGAAATTCGGGTCCGCGAGCCCGGTGCGCGCGACGAGGAATTCCGGCGGGGCGGAAGCCGGCGCGGCGGCCGCCGGCAGCGCGGCGAGGGCGGCGAGCACGAATGCGAGGAAGCGTAGCGGCGCGACCATGGCACCTCCCGGTAGTCGGGCGAATGGATGGGCTACGTGCCCTGCAGCAGCGCGACCGCGGCGAGGCCGCCGTCGGCGCAGATCGACACGATCGCGAGCTTGCCGGCGCCCAACGCGGCGAGCTCCTTCACGGCCTGGGAAAGGATGCGCGCGCCGGTCGCTCCGAACGGATGCCCGATCGCGATGCTGCCGCCGTTCGGATTGAGCCGCTCCCAGGGAAAGCGGCCGAGCCGAGCGTCGATGCGCACCTTCTCGCGCAGGAAGTCCTCGCTCTCGAGCGCCGCGACGTTGCACAGCACCTGGGCGGCGAACGCCTCGTGGATCTCCCACAGGTCGATCGCGTCGAGCGTGAGCCCGCGGCGTGCGAGGAGGCGGGGGATCGCATAGGCGGGCGCCATGAGCAGCCCCTCGTGGAAGAGGTCCACGGCCGCGAGCTCCCAATCGACGAGCCGGGCGCGCGGCCGGCTCCTCGGCAAGCGTTCGAGCCCGGCATCGTCCGCGACCCAGACGCCGGCCGCGCCGTCGGTGAGCGGCGAGGCGTTGCCCGCGGTGATCGTGCCGCGGCCGCTCGCGCGGTCGAACGCCGGCTTCAGGGTCGCGAGCTTCTCCGCGGAGCTGTCGGCGCGCGGGAGCGCGTCCTTCGCGATGCGCCCGGCCTCGCCGGGCGACGCCTCGACGGGAACCACCAGGTCGTCGAAGAAGCCGTCCGCCATCGCCTTCACCGCGCGCTGGTGCGATGCGAGCGCGATGCGGTCCTGGTCCGAGCGCGCGACGTTCCACTGCTTCGCCATCTCCTCGCAGTGCTCGCCCATGCTCTTTGCCGTGGCGCGGTTGGCGATGCTCGGCACGTGCAGCCGGATGTCGCGCGCTCGCAGCTCCGCGATGCGGTCGATGCGCTCGCCGAAGGAGCGCGCCTGCCCCACGCGGCGGATCCAGTCGGAAAGCCCCTGTGCGAGGCCGATCTGCACGCGGCTCATGCTCTCGACGCCGCCGCACAGCGCGAGCGAGCGCGATCCGCCGAGCATGCCGGCGGCCTCGAAGACCGCGACCATGCTCGTCGCGCACGCGAGCACCGTGGAGAACGCCGGCGTGGAAGGATCGAGCTTCGCCTCGATCCAGGCCTCGCGCGCGAGGTTGCTCCAGCCGATGTTCGGCGCGACGCTGCCCCATGCGAGGAAATCGGGCCGGTCGCCCGCCGGAAGCTGCGCGGCCATGGCCCGCATCACGGGCACCGAGAGCGCGACGGCGTCGAGCGCGCGCAGCGCCCCGTCGACGCGCGCGAACGGGGTGCGCAGGCCCGACACGATCCAGCGGTTTTGGCTCACGGCTTGCCGCCCGCCGGATCGCCGCTCCCGCCCGGAACGCCGAGGACCGGCTCGCCGCGTCCCTCGCGCGCGCGCCAGCCCGGGCGCTTGAAGACGAGGTTCGTGGCGTTGGTCGATCCGCATCCGCCGGGCGCGAGCGCCGCGAACGTGGCGGGGACGAGGAGCATCGTGCGCATCACTGCCATCCCTTGCCTCCATGCTCGCGTTCGAAGCGTTCCCGGTCGCGGGCGAACTGCCGCTCGAGCTCCTCGCGGCCGGCCTTCGCGATGGACATGCGGCGCGCCTCGTCCTGGTAGAAGGGCAGCGTCGCCTCGACGCTCGCGATATTGTGCCGCCGAAACGCGTCGGCCACCTCGCGCGCGCGGTAGGGCTCCATGCCGAGCCTTTCGAGGGCCGCGCGACCGACCCGCAACGCCGACTCGAAGGTCTCGCGCTCCACCACCTGCACTCCGCGCAGCTTGAGCTCGAAATAGTGGCTCACGTTTCGCGCCCGGCTCACGATCTCGAGGTCCGGGAAATTCGCCCGCACGCGGTCGACGAGAGCGAGGCTCGCCTGCACGTCGTCGATCGCGTTCACGAGCAGGCGTGCCTTGCGCGCGCCGGCGGCTTCCAGCAGGTCGAGGCGCGTCGCGTCGCCGTAGTACACGCGGAAACCGAACTTGCGCAGCGTATCCACCTCGTCGGGATCGTGGTCGACGACCACCGCCTGGATGCCGTTCGCGAAGAGGAGCCGGCCCACGATCTGGCCGAAGCGGCCGAAGCCCGCGATGATGACCGGACCCTCGGCGGCGACGCGGTCGGGCTCGCGCGCGGGACGCGCACGCCGCGCGATGACGCGGTCGTACAGGAGCAGCAGGAGCGGCGTGGTCGCCATCGAGAGCGCGACCGTGAGGGTGAGGAGCGCCTCCCACTGGTGGTCGAAGAGCCGCGCGGCGCGCGCCGCGCCGAACACGACGAAGGCGAACTCCCCGCCCTGCGAGAGGAGGAGCGCGAAGAGCCAGCGCTGGCGGCAGAGCCGGATGGTGCACGCGATCGCCCAGAGCGAGGCGATCTTGAGGACCAGGAATCCGGCGAGGAGCAGGGCGACCGTGCCGGGCCGGCTCGCCGCGAGCCCGAAATCGATGGTCATGCCGACCGAGATGAAGAAGAGGCCGAGGAGCAGCCCTTTGAAGGGCTCCAGGTCGCCCTCGAGCGCGTGGCGGAACTCGGAGCCCGCGAGCAGCACGCCGGCGAGGAATGCGCCGAGGCCCATCGACAGGCCCGCCGCGGACATGAGCTCTGCGATGCCGATCACGAGGAGCAGGGCGAACGCGGTGAACACCTCGCGGAGGTCCGCCTTGGCGAGGAGCCTCAGCACCGGGCGCGTGAGATAGCGCCCGATCACGATCACGCCGGCCACCGCGGCGACCGCGATCCCGAGGCGCATCCACAGCGGGCTCGCGCCTGCCTTCTGCGCCATGCCGACGAAGGGCACCAGCGCGATGAGCGGGATCGCGGCGAGGTCCTGGAAGAGGAGGATGCCGAACGCCGAGCGGCCGGTGGGCGTTTCGAGCTCGTTCCTCTCGGCGAGGACCTGCATCGAGATCGCCGTCGAGGAGAGCGCGAGCGCGAGCCCGCCGACGAGCGCCGCCTGCCACGAGAGCCCGAGAAACGCGAGCGCGAGGCCAAGCGCGAGGCCGCTCGCGGCGAGCTGCGCCGATCCGCCGCCGAACACGATGCCGCGCATCGCGAGGAAGCGCCGCGGATCGAGCTCGAGCCCGATCGCGAAGAGCATCAGCACGACGCCGAGCTCCGCGAGGTTCTGCGTCGCCGCGACGTCGCCCACAAGCCCCAGGCCCCACGGCCCGATCGCCGCACCGGCGATGAGGTAGCCGAGCACGGAGCCCAGGCCGAGTCGCGTCGCGATCGGCACGCAGATCACGGCGGCGGCGAGGAAGACGAGCGCTTCGGTCATGTTTCCGCGAAAACCTTTTGCCTCTCGAGCCACTCCTGCACGCGCCGTCGCAGCCTCGCACCGGCATCCACGAGCTCCTGCTCGGCGACGACATGCGCGCCGTGCACCACGAACGGCTCGAGCCAGCTCATGCCGCAGAAGCGCGCGGTCTGCTCCATCACCGGCACGAACGCGTCGAACGCGTGCGCGTGCTTTCCGGCGAGCGTGTATGCCGCCGCGTCCGCGCCCGTCGTCGCGACCCACAGGCAGTCCTTCCCCGCGAGCGCCGTTCCGCCTTCCCCGTACGCCCAGCCCTTCACCAGCACCTGCTCCAGCCAGAGCCTGAAGAGCGCGGGCCCGGTGTACCAGTAGAGCGGATGCATCCAGACCACGAGCCGCGCGGGCTCGAGCGCCGAGCGCTCGGCCGCGGGGTCGATGTCGAAATCGGGGTAGCGGTCGTAGAGCGAGCGGACCTGGACTCCGGGCAGGTCCTCGATCGCGCGAAGGAGCGCCGCGCATGCGCGCGAGTGCCGCGGGTACGGATGCGCGTAGATGACCAGGATCACTACGGCGTCCCGAAGAGCGTGCGCCAGGGAACGGTGCCGGCGACGATTCCCGCGAAGACCGCGGCTCCGACCCAGTTGTTGTGCCGGAAGGCCCGGAAGCATCCCTCGCGCGTGCGCCCCCTGATCATGGGATAGTGCGACAGCGCGACCGCCGCCGCGGCGAGCACCCCGGCGAAGTAGAAGCCGCCGTACCCTTGCCACCACCCGATCGCGAGGAGGATCGCGACGAACGTCGCGTAGCAGGCCATCACCGCCGCGACGTCGTGCTTCCCGAAGAGGATCGCGGAGGTGCGCATGCCGATCCTCAGGTCGTCGTCGCGGTCCACCATCGCGTATTCGGTGTCGTACGCGATGGTCCAGAAGACGTTCGCGGCGAGCAGCGCCCAGCCGAGCGGCGGCACGGCGCCGGTGAGCGCCGCGAACGCCATCGGGATGCCGAAGCCGAAAGCGACGCCGAGGAACGCCTGCGGCATCCAGAAGAAGCGCTTGGTGAAGGGATAGATCGAGGCGATCGCGAGCGCCGCGAACGAAAGTTCGATGGTAAGCCGGTTGAGGCGCAGGATCAGCAGGAACGCGCAGAGCGCGAGCACCGCCGCTACCGCGAGCGCCTCCGCCGGCGCGATCTCGCCCGCGGCGAGCGGGCGCGCGCGGGTCCTCTCCACGTGCGGATCGAAGTCGCGGTCGGCCCAGTCGTTGAGCGCGCAGCCTGCCGAGCGCATGAGCACCGTCCCGAGCACGAAGATCCACAGCACCACCGGCGGCGCGATCGCATGCCGCGCGAGCCACAGCGCCCAGAGCGTGGGCCAGAGGAGCAGCAGGATGCCGATCGGGCGGTCCAGACGCACGAGGCGCTCGTAGGCGTCGAGCCGCCGCGCGACGGCATCCAGTCTCGCGTTCATGCCTTGAGGTAGAACTGGCGCGTGCCGAGCCAGCGGTCGAGGTGCTTCGCCGCCGCGTGCGAGCGCTGGGCGAGGAGGTCGTCGGCGACGCGGCGCGCCGCCTCCACCAGGTCGGCATCGCGCTCGAGGTCGGCGAAGCGCAGGAGCGGCGCGCCGCTCTGGCGCGCGCCGAGGAACTCACCCGGGCCGCGCAGCATCAGGTCCCGCCGCGCGATCTCGAAGCCGTCCTGGTTCTCGTAGATGATCTTCAGCCGCTGGCGCGCCATGTCGGAGAGCGGCTGGTAGTAGAGGAGGATCGCGAGGCTCTGCTGCGCGCCGCGCCCGACGCGACCGCGCAGCTGGTGGAGCTGCGAAAGGCCCATGCGCTCGGCATGCTCGATCACCATGAGCGTGGCGTTCGGCACGTCGACCCCCACCTCGATCACCGTGGTCGCCACGAGGAGCTGCAGCTTCCTCGCCTTGAAGTCGGCCATCACCTGCGCCTTCTCCGCGGGCTTCATGCGGCCGTGCACCAGGCCCACGGCGAGGTCGGGGAAGGTCGCCTTCATCGTCTCGAAGGTCTCGATGGCGGTCTGGAGCTGCAGCTGCTCGCTCTCCTCGATGAGCGGGCACACCCAGTAGGCCTGCGCGCCTTCGCGGCAGCTCTCGCGGATCCTCGCGATCACCTCGTCGCGGCGTTCCTCCGACACGAGCTTCGTCACCACGGGCGTGCGGCCCGGCGGCAGCTCGTCGATCACCGTGACGTCGAGGTCGGCGAAATGGCTCATCGCGAGCGTGCGCGGGATCGGCGTGGCGCTCATCATCAATTGATGCGGTTCGCCCCCGCCTTTCGAGGCGAGCGCGAGGCGCTGCTCCACGCCGAAGCGGTGCTGCTCGTCGACGATCGCGAGCCCGAGCTTCGCGAACGCGACGCCTTCCTGGAAGAGCGCGTGCGTGCCGATCGCGAGCTGCGTATCGCCGCTCGCGATCGCCTCCAGCGCCGCCTGCTTCGCGCGCGCCTTGAGGCTTCCCGCGAGCCACGCGATCCTCACGCCGAGCGGCTCGAGCCAGTGGGAGAGCTTGAGATAGTGCTGCTCGGCGAGGATCTCCGTGGGCGCCATGAGCGCCGCCTGCCAGCCGTTCTCGATCGCCTGCAGCGCGGCGAGCGCCGCCACCAGGGTCTTGCCGCTGCCGACGTCGCCTTGCAGCAGGCGGCGCATCGGGTGCGGCTGCGCCAGGTCCTTCGCGATCACCGACCGTGCCTGGCGCTGCGCGCGCGTGAGCGCGAAGGGAAGCGAGCGCACGAGCGCGTTGGTGAGCGTGTGCGCGTCGGGAAGCCGCGGCGCGCTCTTCGCTCGCCGTTCGCGGTAGGCGATGCGCATCGCGAGCTGCTGCGCGAGGAGCTCGTCGAACTTGAGTCGCCGCCACGCCGGATGCGTGCGCTCCTCGAGGCTCTTCGCGTCCACGTCGGGCGGCGGACGGTGGAGCAGCAGGACGCTCTCGCGGAACGGGGCGAGGCCGAGGCTCGCGAGGCGCGCCTCGTCGAGCGTGTCCTCCAGCGCCAGCGCATCGAGCGCGTGGCCGATCTTCTCGCGCAACGTCGCTTGCGAGAGCCCCGCGGTAGCGGGATAGACCGGCGTGAGCGATCGGGCGAGCGGCGCCCCCTTCGCGACGATGCGATAGCGCGGGTGCACCATCTCGTCGCCGAAGAACCCGGGCCGCACCTCGCCGAAGAGCCGCACGCGCTTGCCCGCGGCGAACTGCTTCGCCTGGCTCGGGTAGAAATGCAGGAACCGCACCCAGAGCTCACGCCCGCCGTGCGCCTCGCCGGCTTCCCCGGGCGTCGCTTCCCGGAGCTTCACCACGAGGGCCCGCCGGCCGCGGTACTCGACCTTCGACTCCACGACCTCCGCCTCGACCAGCGCCGGCTCGCCCGGGCGCACCTCGGCTAGCGGCGTGAGCTTCGTCTCGTCCTCGTAGCGCAGGGGAAGGTGCAGCACGAGGTCGAGCGGCGAGCGGATGCCGAGCTTCTCGAGCCGCGCGTCCGGCGCGGGCGCCGCGCTTCCGGTCCCCGGCCTCGCGGGACCGTCGTGGGCCCGGGCGGCGACCTTCACGCTGCGGGCGAGGATCCCAGGTCCATGATCGCGTCGATCTCCACCAGCGCGCCGCGCGGCAGCGACGCGACGCCGACGGCGACGCGCGCCGGATAGGGCTGGCGAAAGTACGTCGCCATCGCCTCGTTCACCTTGGCGAAGTTCGCGAGGTCCGTGAGGTACACGGTCACGCGCACCACGCGGTCGAAATCGCCGCCCGCGGCGCGGCACACGGCGCGCAGGTTCTCGAACACCTGCTTCGCCTGGCCCTCGAAGCCGTCGACGAGCTGCATGCTCCTCGGGTCGAGCGGGATCTGGCCCGAGAGGTACACGGTGTCGCCCGCGCGCACGGCCTGCGAGTACGTGCCGATGGCGGCGGGCGCTTCGGGAGTGGAGATGGGTTTCATGACGGCGATGGATTTCGCAAAAATCGGGGAGAGGCCCCTATTTCCGTTGACGGAGTCTACCCCTCGGAAATAGGGGTCTGTCCCCGATTCTTACTGCTTTTTTTTCAGGCGGGATATCCGCACCACTTCCGGAATCCGGCGCAGCCTCCGGAAGACATGCGCGAGGTGCATCCGGTTCTTCACCTGGATCGTGAACACGACGGTGGTGTAGGCCGGGCTCGCGCGCTGCTCGGTCTCGATGTGGTCGATGTTGGAATCGGCCTCCGAGACCTCCGCGGCGAGCCGCGCCAGGACGCCGCGATGGTTCTGCGCGATGAGCCGCACGTTCACGTCGAAGAAGCGGTCGGAGGACGTGTCCCACTGCACCTCGACCCATTTCTCGGGGTCGAAGTGGAACGGATGGATCACCGGGCAGTCGTGCGTGTGCACCACGAGCCCCTGGCCCTTCTTGATCTGGGCGATGATCGGGTCGCCGGGGATCGGGCGGCAGCACTGCGCGAACTGCACCGCGAGCCCCTCGGTGCCGCGGATCGTGATCGGATCGAGGCGGTGGTCTCCCTCGGGCGAGGATTCCGCGATCGAGAGGAGCTTCTTCGCGACCACCACCGCGAGGCGCTTGCCGAGGCCGATGTCCGCGAGCACCTCCTCGCGCGACTTCGCCGCGTCGCCCTTGAAGAAGCGCGTCCAGTGCGCCTCGCCGATCTCGTCGGGGCTCGCCTTGAGGGAACGCAGCGCCTGCACGAGGAGGAGCTCGCCCACCTCGGCGGACTCGGCGAGCTGCATGGTCTTGAGGTAGTGGCGGATGTGCGAGCGCGCCTTGCCGGTCGCGACGTACGAGAGCCAGACCGGGTTCGGGCGCGCCTGCGGGTCCGTGACGATCTCGACGCGGTTGCCGTTGCGCAGGATCGTGCCGAGCGGCACCGGCTCGCCGTCCACCTTCGCGCCGATGCAGTGGTTGCCGACGTCCGTGTGCACGGAGTAGGCGAAATCGATCGGCGTGGCGCCCTTGGGAAGCGCGAAGATCTTTCCCTTGGGCGAGAAGACGTAGACCTCGTCGGGGAAGAGATCGACCTTGATGTGCTCGAGGAACTCCAGCGCGTCGCCGCTCTCGCTCTGGATCTCGAGCAGCGACTGCAGCCACTGGTGGGTCTTCAGCTGCACGTCCTTCGTGTCGCCCTCGGCGGTCTTGTAGATCCAGTGCGAGGCGACGCCGGCCTCGGCCACCTTGTGCATGTCCTGCGTGCGGATCTGGATCTCGATCGGCATGCCGAAGGGCCCGAAGAGCGTGGTATGCAGCGACTGGTAGCCGTTCGCCTTCGGGATCGCGATGTAGTCCTTGAACTTGCCCGGGATCGGCTTGTAGAGCGTGTGGAGCGCCCCCATCGCGAGGTAGCAGCTCGGGACGTCGGGCACGATGATGCGGAAGCCGTAGATGTCGAACACCTCCGAGAACGAGATGTTCTTCTCCTGCATCTTCTTGTAGATCGAGGAGATGTGCTTCTCGCGGCCGCTCACCTGCGCCTCGACCTTGAACTCCTTGAGGCGCGCCTGGATCGCGTCCTGGATCTTGCCCACCGCGTCGCGGCGGTTGCCGCGCGCCTTCTTGAGCGCCTTCTCGAGCACGCGGAACCGCGTCGGATGCAGGTAGTGGAAGCCCAGGTCCTCGAGCTCGTAGTAGAGCGAGATGAGCCCCAGGCGGTTGGCGATCGGCGCGTAGATGTCGAGCGTCTCGCGCGCGATGCGCTCCTGCTTCTCCGGCGGCACCGCTTCCAGCGTGCGCATGTTGTGCAGGCGGTCGGCGAGCTTGATGAGGATCACGCGCACGTCGCGCGCCATCGCGAGCAGCATCTTGCGGAAGTTCTCCGCCTGCGCGTGCTGCAGCGTCGCGAATTCGATGCGGTCGATCTTCGAGACGCCGTCCACGAGCTCGGCCACCTGCTTGCCGAAGGTCTTCGCGATCTCCGCCTTCGTGGTCGGCGTATCCTCGACCACGTCGTGGAGGAGTGCGGCCATCAGGGCCTGCGCGTCGAGATGCCACTCCGCGAGGATCTTCGCCACCGCGAGCGGGTGCGTGATGTACGGCTCACCGCTGTGGCGGTACTGGCCCGAGTGGGCCTGGCGCGCGACCTCGTACGCCCGCTCGATCGCCTCGATGTCCTTCGGCTTGAGGTAGCGCAGGGCCTTCGTGAGCTCCTCGGCTCCGGGTCCGGGCAACGAGGTGCCCGAGGGCTTGAACGCCCCGATGATCTTCTGGAGGCCGAGCGCGGGGATCATCGACGGCGGGAAGGGCGCCGCGCCCTCCCCGTCAATCCGATCAGAGGACCGGAGGCGTCGGCGCCGGCGGGTTGAGCAGCTCCTTGCCGACCTTGCCGCCGGCGATCTCGCGCAGCGCGATCACGGTGGGCTTGTCCTTGTTCGGCTCGACGAGCGGCGTCG
>DATIZV010000186.1:0-28725 GCA_035516915.1 Usitatibacter sp.
GTCGGCGACGTCGTCGGTGAGGACGTCGGGCGTATTGGTCACCTTGATGCCGCGCGCGCTCGCCGCCGCGACGTCGACCGAATCGACGCCCACGCCGAAATGCGAGACGACCTTGAGCTTGGGCAGCTTCGCCATGGTCGCCGCGTCCATCCCGCGGAAAGCCGTCGTCGCGGCCGCCGTGATGCGCTCGGCGAGCGAGGCGATGAACGCGTCCCGGTCCGGCGCCTTCGAGACGTGGTGCACGGTGAACGCGCTCTCGAGCGATTCCATCGTCGGCCCGTACATCGGCCCCATCAAGAGGATTTCAGGCTTCATCTTGCTCGCGCGTCAAAACGAGGAACCACGGATGAACACGGATGGACACAGATGGCTGTGAAAAGGTGTTGCGCCGCGACCATGGGCACGACGATCCCTTGTTCGACGATCCTCTGTGTTCATCCGTGTTCATCCGTGGTTCCAACGGGGTAATCATTTTCCGGAGCAGGCGACGATCTTCTGCCGCTGCTCGCCGAGCCCCTCGATGCCGAGCGTCACGACGTCGCCCGGCCTCAGCCACTGCGGCGTCGGCTTCATGCCCATGGCGACGCCGGGCGGCGTCCCCGTGGTGACGATGTCGCCGGGCAGCAGCGTCATGAACTGGCTCACGTAGGAGACCAGGTTCGCGCAGCCGAAGATCATCGTGCGGGTGTTGCCGCGCTGGCGCTTCTCCCCGTTCACGTCGAGCCACACGTCGAGCGTCTGCGGGTCGGTGATCTCGTCGGTGGTGACGAGCCAGGGTCCCACGGGACCGAAGGTATCGCAGCCCTTGCCGCGGTCCCACTGGCTGCCGCGCTCGAGCTGGAAGTCGCGCTCGGAGACGTCGTTCACCACGCAGTAGCCGGCGACGTAGTCGAGCGCCTTCGACTCGGGCACGTACTGCGCCTTCGTCCCGATCACGATGCCGAGCTCCACCTCGTAGTCGAGCTTGGTCGAGCCCCTCGGCTGGACCACGTCGTCGTTCGGCCCGGTGAGGCAGGTGGTCGCCTTCATGAAGATGATCGGCTCCTTCGGGATCGGCATGCCGGCCTCCTGCGCATGGTCCGAATAGTTGAGCCCGATCGCCACGAACTTGCTGATGCCCGCATAAGGGACGCCGAGGCGCGGATTGCCGCGCACGACGGGCAGCGTCTCCGGCTTCACGCGCGCGAGGCGCGCGAGGTTGCGCGGCGCGAGCATCGCGTCGTCGATCTGCGTGATGACCTTGGAGAGGTCGCGGACGTTGCCGTCCTTGTCGGCGAGGCCGGGTTTCTCGCGGCCGGGCGGCCCGTAGCGGAGCAATCGCATGTTCTTCTCTCGGGAGGTGTGCGCGGAGGACGGAGTTTACAGGCTCATGCCGCCGTCCACATACACGGCCTGCCCGGTCATGAACGACGACTCGTCGGAGACGAGGTAGACGAAGGTCTCGGCAATTTCTTCCGCGGTGGCGAGCCGGCCCATCGGCTGGCGCGCGATGAAATCCTTGCGCGCCTGCACCGGATCGGCGAAGGCGTTGATGCGCTCGCCGAGCGAGGGCGTGTCGACGGTCCCGGGACAGACGCAGTTCACCCGGATGCCCTGCCTCACGTGGTCGATCGCGAGCGCGCGCGTGAAGCCCTGCACGGCGGCCTTGCTCGAGGCGTAGGCGAGGCGATTGGGCGCCGCCTTCCCGGCGCCCAGCACCGAGGACATGTTGAGGATCACGCCGCCGCCCGCGGCGATCATCTTCGGCACCATCGCCTTGCACATCACGAACATGGCGCGCACGTTGAGATCGAAGCTGCGGTCCCAGTCGGCGATCGTGCACTCGAGGAGCGAGCCCTGGTGCACCCAGCCGGCGCAGTTGAAGAGGATGTCCACCGCGCCGGCCCTCTCCACGAACGCGGCGACCGCCGCGTCGTCGAGCGCGTCGAGCCTCGCGGTCTCGATGCCGGGCCGGCCGGCGAGGTCCCTCACGAGGTCGGCGTTCACGTCGGTGGCGAGCACGCGCGCGCCTTCGCGCGCGAACGCGAGGACGGCCGCACGGCCCATGCCGGCGCCCGCCGCGGTGACGAGGGCGCGCTTGCCCTGGAGGCGATTGGCCATGGCGATGATCTCCCGGGAATCGGCTTGACGGGGGGCGGGGCGTGTGAAAAGCTCGCCCCGGATTGGCCTGACCAATTTACCAGATGCCCCTCGAAGCCGTCGACAGCCGGCGCCTGTACCGGCGCATCGCCGACCAGATCGCGCGGCTCATCGCGCGCGGCGAATACGCCGCGGGGGAACGGCTGCCCCCGGAGCGCGACCTCGCGCGCCAGCTCGGCGTGAGCCGGCCGTCGGTGCGCGAGGCCCTCATCGCGCTGGAGGTCGAGGGCTACGTCGACGTGCGCGTGGGCTCGGGCGTGTACGTGCGCCGGGCGGCGCGGGGCGCGCGCGGCGAGTCGCTGCCCACGGACTCCGGCCCCTTCGAGCTCATCCGGGCGCGCGCGCTGGTGGAATCGGAGTGCGCGGCGCTCGCGGCGCGCAACGCCACGCGCGAGCAGCTGAAGGCGATCGACCGGGCGATCGACGCGATGGAAGCGGCGCGCGACCATGCGCGGCTGCCGCTCGCGCCGGACCGGCTCTTCCACTTGCGCATCGCCGAGGCGAGCGGCAACAGCGCCCTCGCGCTCGTCGTGAAGACGCTCTGGCTGCAGCGCACCGGCCCGCTCTTCCTGCGGCTCGAGCACCACTTCGACACGCCCGCGCTGTGGAGCGTCGCGATCCGCGAGCACCGCGCGATCGCGAAGGCGATCGCGCGCCGCGACGCGGCGGGCGCGCGCGCCGCCATGCGCCGCCACATGCGCGAGGCCGCGCGCCGCTTCAGCGCGAGCTGGGAGAAGCGGCAGGCCGCCGGCTGAATGGTCCGGCCGGAGGAGCCGCCCGCGTCGCGAAACTGTAAGACCCGCGCGGCGCGTCGTCCGCACGCCATCGCAGCCATCGGGGATTCCCGCGGAAAAGTCGTGCGCGGCTCTTTTCGCTGTAGGAAACGAGCTACATTCCTACGGCGCGTTCCGACAGGCAAATCATTTCACGCCTGACTTCGTGACAAAGGCGCTTCCACCTAGGATGGTTCCCACGAACTCCCCCGAACGGAATGGAACCGCGCCATGGACAACACGATTCTTGTCGTTGAAGACGATCCCGAGCTGCAGGAGGTGCTGACGCTCAACCTGCAGAACGCCGGCTACAGGGTGATGCGCGCGGGCACCGTCCGGCAGGCCGAGCAGCTGGTGAACACCAGCATCCCGCAGCTCCTCGTGCTCGACTGGATGCTGCCCGACACGCCCGGCCTGTCGTTCGCGCGGAAGCTGCGCTCCGAGCGCCGCACGACGGCCGTGCCGATCATCCTGCTCACCGGGAGGAGCGGCGAGTCGGACAAGATCACCGGCCTCGAGGCCGGCGCCGACGACTATCTCATCAAGCCGTTCTCGCCGCGCGAGCTCCTGGCGCGCATCAAGGCGGTGCTGCGCCGCTGCGCGCCCCAGCACGCCGACATGGTGGCGGAGATCGCCGGCCTGCGGCTCGACCCCGCGGCGCGGCGCATCACGGGCCACGGCAAGGACATCGAGCTCGGCGCCCTCGAGTTCCGCATGCTGCGCTTCTTCATGACGCATCCGGGGCGGGTGTACAGCCGCGCGCAGCTGCTCGACGAGATCTGGGGCAACAACGTCTACGTCGAGGAGCGCACGGTGGACGTGCACATCCGGCGCCTGCGCCAGGCGCTCGAGCCCACCGGCCACAAGGACCTGCTCGAGACCGTGCGCGGAGTGGGCTACTGCTTCCGCCGCGACCTTCCGGCGGAGGCGCCGCGCATGGCCGCCATCCTCCGCCAGGCGCAGCCCCCGGTGGACTACGTTCGCGCCGCGGCCTGATCACGCGCGCGACACGCGGGCTGCCTACCCTTCAACGTGGGGATGCGGCATCCGCCGACGCACGGCGGCCCCGCGGTTCGACACCGAGTGGGCACGGAGGCTACATGAAGGACGTGAAGAGATGGATCGCCGCGGTCTCGATGGGGCTCGCCGGCTCGTTCGGCGCCCTCGCGGCGCACGCCCAGGGCTGCGATGCCGCGACGCTCATCTGCCTCGCGAGCGCCTCGGGGGAGCCCGCACGCGACGCTTCCTTCCTGGACCTCGTTCGCGCGGGGGATGGCATCTCGACGGACGATGCGACGCCGCGCAATCCGCTGGCCCGTCCGGCCGTGTACTTGCCCGACGCCGCCGACGCGCCGGCGGCCGGCGACACGGCGCCCGCGGGCGTCGGTGCCCTGGACTCGGCGATGGAGACGCGGCTTCCGGGCGAGGGCGAGCGGGCGTGGCTCGCGTTGCCGAAGTCGATCGCGGCGCCCGATTCCTCGGTCGCGTGGATCTTCGCGGTCGGCTTCCTGGGCTTCGTCGTGCTGCGCCGCGTGCGCGGCGCGAATCCCTACTGATCGGCCGCGCCCGCGGCGCCGCGCGCGAGCATCGCCTCGATCCCCGAGCGCCATGAGCCGATGAACTCGGCGTAGCGGCGCTCGTCCATGGCGCGGATCCAGGCGTTGCCCGCTTCGGAGAGGCCCGTGAACGCGTAGGCCACCGTCACCTCGCAGCGATCGCCGGCGAGCGGCGTGCAGCGCACGCGCACGACGGCGACGCGCGAGCCGGGCGTGCAACGCACGTACTCCACGCAGGAGGAAGGATCGCAGCACGCGACGGTCCACAAGGTTTCCTCGGCGCCGGCGCGCGTGCGGAACACCATGCCCATCGCGAGGCGTCCGTCGGCCGGATGGAGGTACTCCGGATCCCATCCCTCGGCCCATGCCTTCTCGCCCTCGGGCGTGAAGAGCTCGAAGGCTTCGCGCACGGTGAGGGCGAGGACGAACGACGCGGCGCGCTCGGCGCGAGCCGCCCGGAACCGCTCAGCCACGGGCGGGCTTCTCCACCAGGCGATGGCTGGCGTCGGCGCGCAGGTCCAGCCCGTAGACGGCGCGCAACTGCGCGATGCGGGCGAGCGTCTGGCGGCCGAACGGCGCCTTGCCCTCGAAGGCGTGGAGCACGATGCCTTCGAGAAGGTCGCCGAGCGTCATGTCGTGGTACTCGGCGACGCCCTTCAGCACCTTGAGCAGGCGCTTCTCGAGCTTCACGCCGGTCTGGACGCGCTCGACCGGGACGGGCCTGGATCTCTTCGCCATGCGCGCCGAGTATACGCGTACACACGTACATCGGCAACGGGCGGCCTCACTCCACGGTCACGGATTTCGCGAGGTTCCGCGGCTTGTCGACGTCCGTGCCGCGGCAGAGCGCCGCGTGGTAGGCGAGGAGCTGCAGAGGGACGGTGTGCACGATCGGCGAGACCGCCGCCGGGTGCGGCGGCATCTGGATCACGTGCAGCCCCGGGCCCGGCTCGATGCGCGCGTCCTCGTCGGCCATCACGTAGAGCTCGCCGCCGCGCGCGCGCACCTCCTGCAGGTTCGACTTGAGCTTCTCGAGCAGCGCTCCGCGCGGGGCGATCGCGATCACCGGCATCGCGGCGTCCACGAGCGCGAGCGGGCCGTGCTTCAGCTCTCCCGCGGGATAGGCCTCGGCGTGGATGTAGGAGATCTCCTTCAGCTTGAGCGCTCCTTCCATCGCGATCGGGTAGTGGATGCCGCGGCCGAGGAACAGGGCATGGCGCCGCAGCGAGAACTGCGCGGACCAGTCCGTCACCGCGCCCTCGCTCGAGAGGACGCGGGCGAGCGCCGTGGGCAGCGCGCGCAGCGCCTGCAGCAGCTCCGCCTCGCGCGAGCGCGAGAGCTTGCCGCGGCGCTTGGCGAGCGTCATGGCGAGGAGGAGGAGGGAAGCGAGCTGCGTGGTGAATGCCTTGGTCGAGGCGACGCCGATCTCGGGACCGGCGCGCGTGAGGAAGCGCAGCTCCGCGGCGCGCACCAGCGCCGACTCGGCGACGTTGCAGATGGCGAGGCTGTGCGCCTGTCCGAGCGCGCGCGCGTGCTCCAGGGCGGCGAGCGTGTCGGCCGTCTCCCCCGATTGCGAGATCGCGACCACCAGCGCGCGCGGATCCGGCACCGAGTCGCGGTAGCGGTACTCGCTCGCGATCTCCACGTTGCAGGGGATCCCGGCGAGGGACTCGATCCAGTGGCGCGCGACCAGGCCCGCGTGGTAGCTCGTGCCGCAGGCGAGGACGAGCACGGAATCGACCGCCTCGAGCACCTGCGCAGCCGCGGAGCCGAAGATCTGCGGCGAGAGCTCGGAGGTGCCGGCGGCGAGCTCCAGCGTGTCGGCGACGGCGCGCGGCTGCTCGAAGATCTCCTTCTGCATGTAATGGTGGTACGCGCCGAGCTCCACCGCCTGCGCGGTGAGCGAGGACCGGTGCAGCGGCCGCTCGATCGGCGCGCCCTTCGCCTCGAGGATGCGCACGCCCGCGAGGCTCACCTCCGCGCAATCGCCTTCCTCGAGGAAGATCATCTTCCGGGTGACCGGGAGGAGCGCGGAGCTGTCGGAGGCCGCGAAGTATTCGTCCTCGCCGAGGCCGAGCAGGAGCGGCGCGCCCATGCGCGCGACCACCATGCGGTTCGGGTCCTCCTCGGCGATGACCGCGATCGCGTAGGCCCCGCGCAGCTGCGCCACGGCCTTGCGCACGGCGGCGAGCAGTCCGAGGCCTTCGCGGCGGAAGGAGTGCACGAGGTGCGCGATCACCTCGGAGTCGGTTTCCGACTGGAACACGTAGCCGCGATCCCTGAGCCGCGCGCGCATCTCCTCGTGGTTCTCGATGATGCCGTTGTGGACCACGGAGATGCCGCCGCTCACGTGCGGGTGCGCGTTCGCCTCGGAGGGAGCGCCGTGCGTCGCCCAGCGCGTGTGCGCGATCCCGGTCGTGCCGGCGAGGCTCTGCTGCGTGACGAGCCGGCCGAGCTGCGCGACGCGCCCGGTGCTCCTCACGCGCTGCAGCGTGCCGTTCACGACGGCGATGCCGGCGGAGTCGTAGCCGCGGTATTCGAGGCGCTTCAATCCTTCGATCAGGATGGGAACGACGTTGCGGCGCGCGACGGCGCCCACGATTCCGCACATGGCTAGTCTCCGCAGGTGAGGGGAGCCGCGGCCGGCAGCGCGCGCGGCGACGTGACCGCTTCGAGGAAGAGGAGGACGGCGACAGCGCCCAGGCCGTCGGCATACAGGTCGTGCAGGTCGGGATCGCGGCCCGGGACGAACATCTGGCGCGTCTCGTCGAGGGCGCCGAGCAGGATCACCAGCGCGCACACGAGCACCGCGCCGCGCCCCGCGAAGCCGGCCCAGAGCAGGAAGGCGACGCCGCCGAACACGACGGCGTGCACCGCCTTGTCCCAGGTCGCCTCGACGATGCGCTCGGCGAACGCGGGCTCCGGGAGCACCAGCAGCTGGAACGCGATCGCCGCGACGGCGGCGAAGGCGAGCGCCCGGCAGGCGGTCGCGACCGGAAGGGCGGGCCGCATCATCGCGCCGGCTCCCGCTCCCGGTGCCACTCGTCGTCGACGCGCACGATGTCGTCCTCGCCGAGGTAGGCTCCGGTCTGCACCTCGACGAGCTGCAGCGGCACCTTGCCGGGATTCTCGAGGCGGTGCAGGGCGCCCACCGGGATGTAGATCGACTGGTTCTCGGTGAGGAGCATCGTCTCCTCGCCGCGAGTGACGCGCGCCGTGCCGCTCACGATCACCCAATGCTCGGCGCGGTGGTGGTGCCATTGCAGCGAGAGCTTGCGCCCCGGCTCCACGGTGATGCGCTTCACGCGGAAGCGCTCGCCCGAGTCGACGTCCTCGTAGCAGCCCCACGGGCGGTGCACGCGCCGATGCACGCGATGCTCGGGACGGCCGCTCGCGCGGAGCTTCTCGACCGCCTCGCGCACGCGCTGGGTGTCGCCGCGGCGGGCGACGAGGAGCGCATCCGGCGTCTCGATCACCACCAGGTCCTCGACGCCGATGCCGACCACGAGCCGGTGGCTCGCATGCACGTAGCTGCCGCTCACGCCGTGCAGCTGCACGTCGCCGCGGCACTCGTTGCCCTGCGCGTCCTTCGACCCGCGCTCCCACAACGCGTCCCAGGATCCGATGTCCGACCACGCGAACCCGGCGCGGACGAGCGCGGCGCGGCCGGTGCGCTCGAGGACCGCGCGATCGATGGAGATGTCGCGGCAAAGAGCGAAGGCCGCTTCGTCGATGAGCCGGAACCCGCCATCGTCCGAGCCGGCACGCGCCGCGGCGCGGCACGCGGCCGCGAGCTCGGGCTCCAGCCGCTCGAGCTCCTCGAGGAACGCCCGCGCCGAGAGGAGGAAGATGCCGCTGTTCCACGAATGGCGCCCCGAGGCGGCGAGGCGCTGCGCGATCTCGAGCTCGGGCTTCTCGACGAAGCTCGCGACGTCGTAGCAGCCCGCTGCGTGCCGCAGCCGATCGGCGCGCTCCACGTAGCCGTAGCCGGTCTCCGCCCAGCGCGGCTCGATGCCGAAGACCACCAGGCGCCCGTCGGCCGCGGCGGCGGTGCCGGTCGCGACGCATGCGGCGAAGGCGCCGTCGTCGGCGATGTCGTGGTCGGAAGGCATCACCAGCATCAACGCGTCGGGATCCTCGGCGGCGAGCTCGTGCGCGGCGAGCGCGGCGGCGGGCGCGGTCCCCCGGCCGAACGGCTCCACGTGGATGCGCCGCAACGCCCGGCCCGCCGCGCGCGCCTGCTCGGCGGCGATGAAGCGATGCTCGCGGTTGGTGACGACGATGGGCGGCTGCGCGTGCGCGATCGCGGCCGCGCGTGCGAGCGTCGCCTGGTAGGGGCTCGCGCCCGCGTCGAGGATCGGCAGGAACTGCTTGGGATGCGATTCGCGCGAAAGCGGCCACAAGCGCGTGCCGCAGCCGCCGGCGAGGATCACGGGATGGAGTTTCAAGGAAGCCTCCTAGTACGCGGTTTCCGGCTTCTTGAAGACCACGAACACGGTCTTCCAGATGATCGCGAGGTCGAGGCCGAGCGACCAGTTGCGCAGGTAGTCGAGGTCGTACTCGATGCGCGCCTTCATCTTCTCGACCGTCTCGGTCTCGCCGCGCAGCCCGTTCACCTGCGCCCAGCCGGTGATGCCGGGGCGCACCTTGTGGCGCACCATGTAGCTCTTGATGAGCTTGCGGTACGTCTCGTTGTGGGCGATCGCGTGCGGCCGCGGGCCCACGATGCTCATGCGCCCCTGCAGCACGTTGACGAATTGCGGCAGCTCGTCGAGCGAGGTCCTGCGGATGAAGGCGCCGAAGCGCGTGACGCGCGAGTCGTTGCGCGTCGCCTGCCTCACGACGGGGCCGTCCTCGGTGACCGTCATCGAGCGGAACTTGTAGACCACGATCTCGCGCCCGTCGAGGCCGTAGCGGCGCTGGCGGAAGAGCACCGGGCCCGGCGAGGAGAGCTTCACGCCGAGCGCGATCGCCGCGAGGATCGGCGCGATGAGCGCGAGGATCATCGAGGCGAGCACGATGTCGCTCGCGCGCTTCACCACGCCGTTCATTCCGGAGAAGGGCGTCTCGCAAACCGCGAGCACCGGGATCCCGCCGATGGAATCCATGCGCCCCTGGATCAGGTCGAAGATGAAGATGTCCGGCGTGAAGTAGACGCTGGCGGTCGTGTCGTGCAGCTCGTCGAGGAGCTTCACGATGCGCGGCTGCGAGGCCATGGGGAGCGTCACGTAGATGAGGTCCACGCGGTGCTTCTTCGCGTAGTCGGGGAGCTGGTCGAGCCCGCCGAGCAGGCGCGCGGGCTCGAGGCCCGCAAGCCGGTTGGGAGCGCGGTCGTCGAAGTAGCCGGCGACGCGGATCCCCAGCTCGGGAGCGCCGGCGATCCGCTCGGCGAGCCTGCGGCCGAGCGCGCCCGCGCCGGCAACGACCGCCACGCGCTGCATGCCCTCGGCCGCGAGCATGCGCGGCAGGACGAGCGGGGTCGCGAGGTGCGCGGTGACGAGCGCGAGCGGCGTGATCCCGACCCACGCCGCCAGCACCCGCCCGTCGAAGGAACCGATGGTCCGCGTCGCCCATCCCAGCATGAGGAGCAGGACCACCGCGAGGACCCACCCCCCGAGCACCTCGCGCGCGACGGCGGTCGCGCTGGTGCCGCGCGGGACGCGCCCCGGGAACGTGAGCGAGAAGACGAGCAGCGAAAGGATGATGTACGGGCCGTCGAACCGGGCGCCGAACCACGCCGCGCACGCCGCGAGCGTGGCGACGGCGACCAGCGCCTCGGTGAGCATGCGCACGAGCGCCGCCGGCGCGAGCGGCCCATGTCCGAGCCGGGGGTGGGTGTCCTGTGTGGCGATCACGGCGAAAACGGTAGCCGCCGTAATCGGACGGATCGTCGTTGTGGCCGTGGTTCCACGGGACTATCGGCGCCGTCCTACGCCGTTAGCCTCGAACGCTTCACGACCATTTCACATTCCCTGCCCATACTGCGTCCCATGCGACTCGTAACCCCACAGCCCGATCCGCGCCCTCCGCGCGGACCTTTCCCGTCCGGCGCCGAAAATGACGCGCACGATTCGCCCGAGCCGGCGAACCAGGAACACGTTCCCGCACGGCTCAATGAAAGCGAGCGCGAGGCGTTGCTGCTGAACATCGACGTGTCCCTGCGCGTGCACGCGCGGCCGCAGCTCTTCAGCTGGGTCCAGGGCGCGCTGCAGAGCCTCATCGCGCACGAGGTCCTGCTCTGCGGGCTCCAGGAAGGGCGGCAGACGCCGCTCCGCGTGGACAGCTTCTCGACCGCGCCGGTCGACGCCGCGCGCCTGAACGAGCTCTACCAGCAGGACGTCTCGCTCGTCCCGCACCTCATCAAGCTGTGGGAGGAGAACCGCTGCCAGGCGGTGTCGTGCGACACCGACCGCGGGCCGCACGCGGGCGGCGCGCTGGCGCGCGAGCTCGCGCGCATCGGCGTTCCCCACGTGCTCGCGCACGGAACGCACGACGCGGCGGGCAACATGACGAGCTTCTTCGTCTTCTGCGCGCGTCCCGGCACGCTCGGCTCCAAGCAGGCGTACCTCGCCGACGTGATCGTTCCCTACGTGCACGCGGCCTGGGTCCGCAGCCAGGTGACGTGGCCCCTCGACCGCGCGGGCACCAAGCCCGCGAAGACGGGGCTGCTCACGCCGCGCGAGCAGCAGATCCTGCAGTGGATCTACCACGGCAAGAGCAACATCGAGATCGGCATGATCCTCGACATCAGCCCGCTCACCGTGAAGAACCACGTCCAGAAGACGCTTCGCAAGCTCAACGTGCTGAACCGCACGCAGGCCGTCGGCAAGGCGCTCGCGCTGCGCATCGTGAATCCGTAGCCGGCGGCTCGCTCGCGGCCGCGCCGCGAACTCGGAAGGTGGCGTTTGCGATATGCTCGCGGCTGTCGCTCTTGCCTCGACGAAAATGGCAACAACAAGGATTCGCGCGGCGTGCTTCCTGTGCTTCCTCGCCGCGCCGCTTCCCGCGGCCGCGCTGCTGCAGGATCGCGTCGAGGTGTTCGCGGGGGAAAATGTTACCTACGACGACAACCTCTTCCGCCTCTCCAAGGACGTCGACCCGAAGGCGGTGATCGGCTCGGACGAGAGGTCCGACACGGTGAGCACGACCTCGGTCGGCGCGAGCCTCGACCTTCCCTACAGCTTGCAGCGCTTCCAGGCGAGCTTCACCTGGTTCGCGAACCGCTACAGGCGCTTCGACGAGCTCAACTTCAACGGCCACGCCGCGCGCGCAGCCTGGCTCTGGTCGGTGACGCCCGAGCTCACCGGCGACCTGGGCTACACCGACACCGGTGATCTCTCGAACTTCGCGACCAAGCCCGGGCCGACCGGGCGGGTGAAGGACATCCTGCGCACCAAGCAGGGATCCGCCGACGGCGTGTGGTTCCCCGTGGCGAGCTGGCGCCTGAATGCCGGCGCCGCGGCGGTCGAGCAGCGGCACAGCGATTCCTCGCAGCAGTTCAACGATATCGACACGGCGACGGGCGTGGGCGGCGTGAGCTACGTCACCGCGGCTGACGACCGCCTGGGCATCGAGGGACGCTTCGAGCGCGGACGCACGCCGCACGACGAGCTTCGCGGCACGGCGTTCGACCTCGCCTACCACCAGGACGGCGTCGGCATCGTCGGACACTGGGTCGCGACCGGCCACTCGATCCTCGACGGGCGCGTCGACTGGGTGCGGCGCGACTACGACCAGCGTTCCTCGCGCGACTGGACGGGCCCGACCTTCCGCTTCGCGCACACGTGGACGCCCACGGGCAAGCTCACGGTGGCGAGCAGCATCTACCGCGACATCGGCCCGGTCGCCGACGTGCAGAGCGGAAGCTTCGTGCTGGTGAGGGGACTCGCGGTGAAGCCGAGCTGGGCCGTCACCGACAAGATCACCGTGGCCGGCGACGCCGAGTACAACATCTGGGAATACCGCGGCGACGTCCTCTTCGGCGACTACACGCATCGGGTGCGCACCTTCGGCCTGAACCTGAGCTACCGGGCCACGGAGAAGATCCTGCTGCAGGCGGGATATGCCTACGAGTTGCGCACCTCGACCGCGCCGCTCTCCGACTACAAGGACAACATGGTGAACGTCTCGGCGCGCGTCGGCTTCTGACGGACGCGCCGCGGCGGGCGCCGGGCCCGCCGTAGTTCTTTCGGACTGCGTGCCCGCGCGCCCCGCGGCCGACGCCTGTCACGCGCGAACCCTAGGGTTGTCTCCATCACAGGAGACCACCCATGAGAAGCCATTTCCGGTTCGTCGCGCTCGCCGCGACCCTCCTCGGCGCCGCTTCGGCGTACGCCCTGCCGCAGGCGCCGGGCGCCAATCCGCTGTCGCGCGGATCCCGAAACATCATCACGCCGGTGTTGCACGACGTGTTCGACAGCCCGCTCGAACGCAACGCGATCGCGCGTCCCACTCCCGCCCACGACGCGACTCCGGTCACGCCCGTGCCGGAACCCTCCGAATGGCTGATGCTCGCGGCGGGGCTTGGCGCGGGCCTCTTCGTCGTGCGCCGCGGCGCGCGGCGCCCGTAGCGGCATGAGGCGAAACGCAATGCTGCGCGCGGCCGCGATCGCGGCGGCGCTCGCCGCCGCCGCGTGCTCCCGCGAAGAAGCCTTCCGCGCTCGAGACATCGCCGTGCGCGTGAACGGCGGCGAGATCCCGCTCGCGCGCGTCGAGACGGCGCTCGCGAACGAGCGCGGGGGCGCCGCGCCGGATCGTTCGCAGGCGAGGTCGGGCGCGCTCGAGGCGGCCATCGACGAGGAGCTCCTCGTGCAGAAGGCGCTCGCGGCGCGCCTCGATCGCGATCCCGAGGTGGCCCGGGCGCTCGACGAGAGCCGTCGCCGCATCCTCGCCCGCGCCTGGCTCGACCGGAGGATCGCCGGCCGCGCCCGGCCGGACCCGGCGCAGGTGCGCGCGTTCTACGAGCAGAATCCCGCGCTCTTCGAAGCGCGGCGCATCTACTCGGTGCGCGAGCTGCGCGTGTCCCTCGACGACGCGCACGAGGCGCAGGCGCTGCGCGCGGCCGCCGCGCGCGGCGACGAAGCCCGCTTCGAGCAGTGGCTCGCGCGCGAGAACCTGCGCTTCGACGTCCGCGAAAGGAGCGAGCCGGCGGAGGCGTTGCCGCTCGCGCTCCTCGCGAAGCTCTCGAAGATGAAGGACGGCGCGGTCGCGGTGGTCGACGGCGAGGGCGGGTCGACGGTGGTGGAGCTCCTCCACTCGCGGCCCGCGCCGCTCCGCGAACGCGAGGCCGCGCCCGTCATCGAGCGCTTCCTCGCTTCGCGCCGCCGCCTCGAGCTCGCGCGCGAGGAGATCGCGCGGCTGCGTGCGCAGGCCCGCATCGAGTACGTCGGGACGAAAGGGCCGGCGCCCGCCTCGCGGCCTGCCGCCAACGCGGTCCGCGCGCGCTCGGTGAACGCATCCATCGAAATGATCTACGACCCACCCACGCCATCGGGGATCGCCGCGAGCGCGGCGCCCGGGAAGGACGAGACATCATGAACGCCATCGGACGCACTCCCGTCGCCCATCGCGCCGCGCGGCTCGCCGCGGCCGCGCTCTCCCTCCTGCTCGCGTCGTTCGCGGGCGCGGCGGCCGCGCAGCAGGTCGCCGCGTTGACGCCCCTCGCTCCGCCGCGCTCCACGGAGCTCCCGCCCGTCGCGCACGATGCCTCGCTCGACGCGATCGGAGCCGGCGACCTCGTGAAGATCACGGTATTCCGCAACCCCGACCTCACCACCGAGACGCGCGTCTCCGAGCGCGGAACGGTCTTCTTCCCGCTCATCGGCGAGGTGCACCTCGGCGGCATGACGCCGTACCAGGCGGGCAACGCCATCGCCGCCAGGCTTCGCGTCGGCCGCTTCGTGGTGAACCCGGAGGTGAACGTCTCGCTCACGCAGGTGAACAGCCGGCAGGTCGCGGTGCTGGGCGCCGTGAACAAGCCCGGGCGCTATCCGATCGACTCGCAGACTTCCCGGCTCACCGACTTCATCGCGGCCGCCGGCGGCATCGCGCCCCCCGGCGCCGACTACGTGACGCTCGTATCGACGCAAGACGGCAAGACCGTGAAGCGCGACGTCGACCTCGACGCCATCTTCCGCGACGGCGACCTTTCGCAGAACGTGCAGCTGCAGCCGGGCGACACGATCTACGTCGAGAAGGCGCCCATGGTCTACATCTACGGGCAGGTGCAGAAGGCGGGCGCCTACCGCCTCGAGCCGCACATGACCGTGATGCAGGCGCTCGCGCTGGGCGGCGGCCTCACGCCGCGCGGCACGCAGCGCGGCATCAGGATCGCGCGCCGCACGCCGCAGGGCGTGCGCGAGATCGACGCGCATCTCACCGATCCGGTCCAGAACGACGACGTGATCTACGTGAGCGAGAGCCTGTTCTAGCCGCGGCGCGCCGCCACCCCGGAAGACCACCCCAGCGCACAGCCACCGGATCTCCCAGACATGAACGTCCACCAATTCCTCCTCGCCCTGCGCGGCCGGCTCGCCGTGTGCCTCGCGCTCTTCGCCGGCACCGTGGCGGCCGCCATCGCGGTGACGATCCTCCTTCCGCGTACCTACGAGGCGACCGCGTCGGTGCTCGTCGACAACCGCGACGAGCAGTCGCTCAGCACCCCGGGGCAGCCGGTGCGCGAGCAGACCGGCTACATGCAGACCCAGATGGACGTGATCCAGAGCCAGCGCGTGGCGCGCAGGGTGGTCGAGAACCTGAAGCTCGCCGACGATCCCGGCGCGCGCGCCGCGTTCGCGAAGTCGGGCGCGCGCGGCTCGATCGAGGACTGGCTCGCGAGCGCGCTGCGCACGCAGGTCCAAGTCCACTCTTCGCTGTCGAGCGTGATCCAGATCTCGTACGCGGCGCACGACCCGAAGACCGCCGCGAAGCTCGCGAACGCGTTCGCGCGGGCCTACATGGAGGTGACGCTGCGCCTGCGCACCCAGCCCACCAAGGAGGCCGCGGCGTGGTTCGACGACCAGCTGAAGAGCCTGCGCGGCGACCTCGAGAAGGCCCAGGCGCGCCTCGCCGACTTCCAGAAGGAGCACGGCATCATCGCGACCGACGAGCGCGTCGACGTCGAGAACGCGCGCCTCGCGGAGCTCTCGACCCAGGCGCTCGCGGCGCAGAACGCCACCTACGACGCGCAGTCGCGCGCGAGCCAGGCGCGCTCGCCGCGCGAGATCGCGAGCCTGCCGGAGGTCCTTTCCAATCCGCTCATCCAGACGCTCAAGGGCGAGCTCCTCACCGCGGAGGCGAAGCTGCAGGAGATGTCGACGCGCCTCGGCCCGCGGCACCCGGAGTACATCCAGCAGAAGTCCGAGGTGGACGCGCTGCGCGCGAGGCTCGACGCGGAGATGCGCAAGGTGGTCGCCTCGGAGCGCAGCGCCGAGCGCCAGAGCGAGATGCACGCCGAGGATCTGCAGCGCGCGCTCGCGGCGCAGCGCGCCAAGGTGGTCGCGCTTCGCGACGCGCGGGCGAAATCGTTCGTGCTGATGCGCGACGTCGACACCGCGCAGAAGGCCTACGAGGCCGCCCTGCAGCGCTACCTCGTGAACAAGGTGGAGAGCGGCGCGCAGCAGACCAACGTGTCGATGCTCAACGCGGCGACCGAGCCTTCGCGCCCGTCCAAGCCGAAGGTGCCGCTCAACATCGCGCTCGGCGTGGTCGTCGGCCTGATGCTGGGCTTCGGGGCGGTGTTCCTCCTCGAGCTCGTCGACCGGCGCGTGCGCTCGACCGCGGACCTGGAGACCGGCCTCGAGGCGCCGCTCATCGGGACGCTTCGCCCGTGGCAGCCTTCGCGCCTGCTGGGCGGCGCCGACCCGCCGCGTGCGCTTCCCGGACCCGCGTGAGCACGCCCGCCCGAAGCCGTCCAGGAGACCCCATGAGCATGCACAGCCCGGAGAAGGTCCTTTCCATCGAATCGCAGCGCGTCGCCGTGGTGCGCGAACATCGTCCCATCGGCGCGATCCTGGTCGAGGAGGGCAAGCTCGCGCCGCGCGAGATCGAGCGCGTGCTCGAGGTGCAGCACGCGCACGGCCTGCGCTTCGGCCAGGCGGCGGTGCGCCTCGGCCTCGTCACCGACGAGGAGGTGCGCTATGCGCTCGCCAAGCAGTTCGACTTCCCGCACTTCACGCCGGGAAAGTCCGGCGGCATGCACGCGAGCCGCGAGCTGGTCGCGGCGTTCGCACCGTTCCATCCGCGCACCGAGGAGCTGCGGGCGTTGCGCACCCAGCTCCTCATCCGCTGGTACAACCGCGAGGCCGCACGCAAGGCGCTGGTCGTCGCGAGCCCCGGGCCGGGCGAGGGCCGCAGCTATCTCGCGGCGAACCTCGCGATCGTCTTCTCGCAGCTCGGCGCGCGCGTCGTGCTGGTCGATGCCGACATGAGGAACCCGCGCCAGGCC
The DNA here is from genome assembly GCA_035516915.1 of Usitatibacter sp. GTDB lineage: Bacteria > Pseudomonadota > Gammaproteobacteria > Burkholderiales > Usitatibacteraceae > Usitatibacter. The sequence continues at coordinate 16,914 of DATIZV010000186.1, forward strand.
CAGATCTTCGGGTTGCCCGCGGGGCACGGGCTTTCCACGATCCTTTCCGGGCGCACCGACCAGACCGCGTTTCCCGTCGCCGGCCTCGCGCGCCTTTCGGTGCTGCCCGCGGGACCGCTCCCGCCCAACCCGCAGGAGCTCCTCTCGCGGCCGACGTTCGGCGCGCTCTTGAAGGACCTGCAGTCGGCCTACGACGTCCTGATCCTCGACACGCCGCCCGCCTCGCGCTACGCCGATGCCCAGAGCATCACGTTCCGCGCCGGCGACGCGCTCGTCGTGACGCGCAGGAACCACACGTCGGTGGAGGCGGCCTCGAAGGCGGTGCGCGAGCTCGCGGCGACCGGCGCGCGGGTGGTCGGCACGGTCATCAACGAGTACTGACGGGGCCGCCATGTCGACGGTCCTCGGCGAGCGCGCCCTGCCGCGAAGCTGGTTGCGCCGCTGGAGCCCTTCGGTCGCCGTGCTGGGGGCGTTCGTGCTGCTTTACGCGCCCGCCTACTGGGGGCTCGCGCACGGCTTGTGGCGCGAGGACGAGTACGCGCACGCACCGATGGTGATCGCGGTCGCGGCCTGGCTCGCGTGGCGCGATCGCGCGGCGCTCGCAGCGCGCCACGAGCGCGCGCCGCTCGCCGGCGCGGCGCTCCTCGCGGCGGGCCTCGTCCTCTACGCGGTGGGCCGGTCGCAGTCCCTCGCGCTCTTCACGCTCGCCGCGCAGCTTCCGATCCTCGCCGGCCTCCTCCTCGTCGCGGGCGGGAGCGCTGCGCTCGCGCGCTTCGCCTTCCCGCTCGCCTTCCTCGCCTTCGCCGTCCCGCTTCCGGGATTCGTGCTGGCGGCGCTCACCGCGCCGCTCAAGGCCTTCGCTTCCGCCTCGGTCACCGCGATCCTCCACCTCTTCGGCTATCCCGCGGCGAGGAGCGGCGTGGTGATCTCCATGGGCGGCCATCCGCTGCTCGTCGCCGATGCCTGCTCGGGGCTCAACTCGCTCGCCGCGCTCTTTGCGCTCGCGCTTCTCTACGCCCACCTCACCGGGGGCGTGCGGCGCGCGCGTGCGGCGCTGCTCCTCGCGGCGGTGGTCCCGGTGGCCCTCGCGGCCAACGCGCTGCGCGTGCTGCTCCTCGCGCTCGTCGTGTATTACCTCGGTGACGAGGCGGCCCGCGGTTTCCTGCACGGGTTCGCGGGCATGGCCGTATTCGCGCTCTCGTTCTTCCTCCTCTACGGGTTCGGGCGCGCGATCGGGATCGAGAGCGCGCTTCCGGCGCGCCGCCCGGCGTCCCGGCGGTCGCGCGATGCGCACGCGGAGCGGGACCAGCGGCCGCACGCGAGCGCGCCCGGCACGCGCCTCGCCGCTTCGCTCCTCGGCGCAGCGATCGCGATGGCCGGCACGGCGCTCGCGACGCCCGCGCTCGCGCCCACCCGGGTGCAGCGTCCGGTGGACCTCGCGGCGATCCTGCCCGCGCGCCTCGCGGGATGGCGCCTCGATCCGCAGACGCCTCCCCTCGCGCCCTCACCCGACGTGCGCGCGAAGCTCGAGCGCCTCTATGGCGAGATCGCGAGCCGCACCTACGTGAACGGCGCGGGCAAGCGCATGATGCTGGTGGTCGCTTACGGCGGGGATCAGAGCGACGCGCTCAAGGCCCATCGCCAGGAAGTCTGCTATTCCGCGCAAGGGTTCTCCGTCGGACGACTCGAGCACGCGACGTTGCGCGCCGCCGGCCGGTCGATTCCGGTCACGCGCTTCGTCGCCGTGCGCGGCGCGCGTTCCGAGCCGGTGACCTACTGGTTCACGATGGGCGACCGGGTGGTCCTCGGTCGTCTCGAGCGCCTGCGCGTGCAGCTTCTCTACGGCTTCCGCGGACAGATGCCGGACGGGATGCTGGTGCGCATCTCGAGCCTCTCCCGCGACGCGCCGGCCGCCTTCGCCGCCCAGCGGGACTTCATCGCCTCGCTCCTCGCGGCGATGCCGCGATCGGGGCGCGCGCGACTCGCCGGCGTGCGCCGGTCGTAGCCATGGCCGAGCTCGCCTTTCCCGCCGCCCTCGCCGACGCGCGCCTGCGCCGCGCCGCGCTCGTCGCGGCGCTCCTCGCGTTCGGGGCGCTGTGGGGCGCGGCGATCGCGGTGGCCGGCCTGGGCGCCGCGCTCATCTGCGTGTCGCTCATCGCCTGCGTCTTCTGCCTGCGCGACTTCCGCGCCGGCGTGGTGCTGCTGATCCTGATCATGCCGATCTCGTCGAGCTTCCTCTTCCCGCATTCGATGTTCGGCGTGTCCGGACTCAACCCGCTCAACCTGCTGCTCGCCACGACGCTCCTCTCGTACGTGCTCAACTACGCGGGGCAGGGCGTGCTGCGCTCGCTCTGGAGCCGCCCGCTCTTCCTCCTCTACGCGGTGCCGATCCTCTACGGCGCGGCGCTCGGCGCTTCGCACGTGGACGAGATCCCCGGGATCTTCCGCGACATGAACTGGATCGACTACACCAACGCGTTCGGCTACGTGCGCGACCTGGTCATGAAGCCGCTGCTCCTCGCCCTCTACGCGATGCTGGTCGCCGCCGCGGTCCTGCACAGCCGGGGCATCCGCCGCTTCCTCACGCCGATGCTCCTTTCGATGTGGGTGATGGCCCTGCTCGTGGTGGTGTTCATCGCCGCCTCCGGCGTGCACCTCTCGCAGCTCGCCGGCAAGTACGACCGCGCCTTCCTTTCGCCGCTCGGCATGCACGCGAACGACCTCGGGCGCCTCTATGCGATCGCCTACGCGCTGCTCCTCTTCATCTGGGACCGCACGCCGCGCGCGAGCCTCAAGGTCCTGCTGGTCCTGTCGATGGCCCTGGTGGGCGCGGCGCTCGTGCTCACCTTCTCGCGCGGCGCGATCATCGCGCTCGTCGTCGTGCACGGGGTCTACCTCGTCTCGCGCCGCAAGCTCAAGACGCTGGTGCTCTGCGCCATGGCGGCGCCCGTGCTGCTCTGGCTGATGCCGGGAGCGGTGTACTCGCGTCTCGACATGGGCATGAACCAGGGCGTGAACGCCGTGAGCGCAGGGCGGGTCGCGGGCATCTGGCTGCCGCTCGTCCCATGGGCGCTGCAGAGCCCGGTGTGGGGACACGGTCTGCAGTCGATCCTCTGGTCGCCCGCGATGCTGAGCGGCCACATGATGCAGGTCACCCACCCGCACAGCGCATGGTTGCAGGCGGTGGTCGACACGGGCGTCGTCGGCCTCGTGCTGATCCTCGTGTTCTGGATCGGCCACGTGTGGCGCGGCTTCCGCAAGCTCGCGCGCGATCCCTCGCTCGATCCCGAGATCGCCGGCTTCTTCGAGGGCGCGGCGGCGGGGCTGCTCGGCTTCGTGATCGCGAACGTCGCCGGGAGCAGCTTCTTCCCGGTTCCCGAGCAGAGCTTCCTGTGGCTCGCGCTCGGCGTGATGTACGGGTTGCGGCTGCGCGCGCGTGCGGCGGCGACAGCGGGAAAGGCATAGCCATGTGCGGAATCACCGGCTACTGGGTGCGGCGCGGCGATCCCACGCCGTGGCTCGCCGACCTCGCCTCCTGCGTCGAATCGTTACGGCGCCGCGGCCCCGACGACGGCGGCGTGTGGGTGCGGCCCGGCGCCCGCGTGGGCCTCGGCCACACGCGGCTCTCGATCCTCGACCTCTCGCCGCTCGGCCACCAGCCGATGCGCTCGGCCGACGGCGCGGTGACGATGGTCTTCAACGGCGAGGTCTACAACTTCGCGGCGGTGAGGAGCGAGCTCGAGGCGCTCGGCCATCGCTTCCGCAGCAGCGGCGACTCGGAGGTGGTGCTCGCCGCATATCGGCAATGGGGCGTGGCCGCCGCGGAGCGCTTCGTCGGGATGTTCGCGATCGCGCTCTGGAACGAGCGCGAGCGCCGCCTCGTGCTGCTGCGCGACCGCATGGGCGTGAAGCCGCTCTATTACGCGTGGGACGGGCGCGCGTTGTGGTTCGGCTCGGAGCTCAAGGCCCTGCGCGCGTTCTCGGGCTGGAAGCCGCAGGTCGACCGCGACGCGCTCGGCGAGTACCTGCAGTTCGGCTACGTCTCGGCGCCGCGCTCGATCTATCGCGGCGTCTCGAAGTTGCTGCCCGGACATTGGCTCGAGCTGGGCGAGGTGGGCGAGCCGGTCGCGCGGCGCTACTGGACGCCGCCGTGCGAAGGGGCGGCGCTCGATCTTCCCGAGGCGGAGCTCGAGCGGCGACTCGAATCGCTCCTCGTCGAGGCCTTCCGCCACCGCATGGTCGCCGACGTGCCGGTGGGCGTGTTCCTCTCCGGCGGCATCGATTCGTCGCTGGTGGCGGCGCTCCTCGCGCGCTACGGCGGCGGCGAGGTGCGCACCTTCACCATCGGCTTCGAGGACCCGCGCTTCGACGAATCGCGCCACGCGAAGCGCATCGCCGGGCACCTCGGCACGCGCCATTGCGAGCGCATCGTCACCGCCGCCGACATGAAGGACGTCCTCACGCAATGGGCGGAGCTCTTCGACGAGCCGTTCGGCGACACCTCGGGCGTGCCGACCTATCTGGTCTCGAAGATGGCGCGCGAGCACGTGAAGGTGGCGCTCTCGGCCGACGGCGGCGACGAGCTCTTCTGCGGCTACGCGCACTATGGCGTGGTGCTCGAGCGCCATCGCGCGCTCGCGCGCTGGCCCGGTGCCGCGCGCCGCGCGCTCGCCGCACCGCTGTCGGTCTTCGATCGTGCGCGCCTGCAGGCCGCCGCCGATCGCCTGCCGCTTCCCGCCGGCACGCGCCACGCGGCCCGCCGCGCGATCCTCGAGCGCCTCGCGAAGCTCTCGGCGATGCTGCCGCAGCTCGACGCGCCGACCGTGTACGACCTCGCGATGTCGTTCTGGACGCCGTGGGAGATCGCGGGCCTCGTCGGCGGCGAGATCGCGCCGCGCGAGCGCGTCGAAGGCCCGGGCGGCGTCGCGGACCAGATGGTGCACTGCGACCTGCGCCATTACCTTCCCGACGACATCCTCGCCAAGGTCGATCGCACGACGATGGCCGCGGGCCTCGAGGGCCGCGAGCCGATGCTCGACCATCGCCTGGTCGAGTTCGCGCTGCGCCTTCCGCTGTCCCTGCGGCGCGGCGCGCTGGGCGCCAAGCACCTGCTGAGGAAGGTGCTCTACAGGCACGTGCCGCGCGAGCTCATCGAGCGGCCGAAGCAGGGCTTCGCGATCCCGCTCGCTTCCTGGCTGCGCGGCGAGCTCGCCCCGCTCGTCGACGAATACCTCGCGCCCGCGCGCATCCGCGATGGCGGCCTCTTCGATCCGGCGGCGGTGCGGCGCGCGGTCGCCAATTTCCGCGAGGGCGGTCCCGGCAACGACCGCCTCGATGTGCAAAAGGTGTGGCTGCTGCTCGCCTTCGAGATGTGGCGCAGCCGCTGGGACTACCGCGACGAGCGTCGCACGGAGGAAGCGCCCCATGCGCGTGCTGTTCATCATCAGTGAGCTCACCCTGGGCGGGGCCCAGAAGCAGGTGGTCGAGCTCGCCCGCCAGCTCGTGCGGCACGGGCACGATGCGGCGATCTACACGTTGAACCACGAGGTGCCGCGCGCGAAGGAGCTCGCGGGCTCGGGCGTCGCGCTCGTCGTCGACCAGAAGCGCTGGAAGGTGGACCCGGCGGTGCTGCGGCGCCTGCGCAGGTACCTGCGCGACTGGCGCCCGGACATCGTCCACGGCTTCCTCTTCGACGGCGACATCTACGCGCGCATCGCCGCGTTCGCGACCGGCATCCCGGTGCTCAATTCCGAGCGGAGCGACAACTACACGCTCTCGCGCGTCCAGTACCTGGGGCACCGCCTCACGCGCGCGCTCGCCGATGGCCTCGTCGCGAACAGCCATTCGGGAAGCGCCTTCGCGCAGCGCCTCTACGGCTTCCAGCCCGAGCGCTGCCACGTGGTGTGGAACGGGCTGCGCATCGAGGAGCTCGAGCGGCAGGCCGCGACGCGCGCCGATTACCGCGCCGAATTCTTCGGGCCCGGGAAGCACAAGCTCGCCTGCCTCGTGGGGGCGATCAAGCCCGCCAAGGATTACCACCTCGCGATCGACGCGGCGGCGCGCCTGGTGCGGGCGGATCCGGGCTGGCGCGTGCTCTTCGTCGGCGACCAGCTCGCGAACGCGACCTATCGCGCGGGCGTGCATTCCGACACCGGCGAGTACAAGCAGTCCGTGATGCGCCATTTCGCGGAGCAGGAGATCGGCGACAAGGTGAGGTTCGCGGGCGCGCGCAGCGACGCTCCGGCGATCGTCGCCCAGAGCGACGTGCTCTACGTCACCTCCTGCCGCGAAGGATTCCCCAACGTCGTGCTCGAGGCGATGGTGCTCGGCGTGCCGGTGGTGAGCACCGATTACTCCGACATCCGCCGCATCCTGCCGCGTCCGGAGCAGGTGGTCGCGAGCCGCCGGCCCGACGACCTCGCCTGGGCGATCCTCGACGCCTACGGAGAGCGCGACGCGATCGCGAAGGAGCAGAGGCGCTGGGTGCGCACGCACGCCAGCATCGAGAACGCAACCCTGGAGCTCGAGCGTGTCTACCAACGCTACCTCAGGACCCACGCGCTTGCGCGCGCCGCCTGAGGCGGCCGTCGCCGCGCCGACGCCGCGCGCGCGAGCGCCCAAGCCGCACGTGTGCTTCGTCGCGCCCACCACCTGGCCCGTGCTCTCCGGCGACACCTCGATTCCCGTCGTGGGCGGGGCCGAGGTGCAGCAGAGCATGATCGCGCCCGGCCTCGCGCGCCGCGGCTGGCGCGTGTCGATGATCTCGCTCGACTACGGCCAGCCCGATGCGGCCGAGGTGCGCGGCGTCACGGTCCACAAGACCCACAAGCCCGACCAGGGCATCCCGGTGGTGCGCTTCATCCATCCGCGCTTGACCTCGCTCTGGCGCGCGCTCGGGCGGGTCGACGCCGACGTCTACTACCAGCGCACCGCCGCCGTGGTGACCGCCTGGGTGGCGCAGTTCTGCCGCATGAACGCACGGCGCTCGGTGTACGCGGGCGCCTCCGACGTGGACTTCGTGCCCGGCGAGGAGGACATCCGCTTCGCGCGCGACCGGCGCATCTTCCAATGGGGATTGCGGCGCGTGGACCACGTGATCGTGCAGAACGAGTCGCAGCGCGCCGCGCTCGACCGCCACTACGCTCGGCAGGGCACGCTCATCGCGAGCTGCTATGCGCCGCCCGAGGATGCGCGCTCGGACCCTTCGGGCTACGTGCTGTGGAGCGCCACCGTGCGCCCGAGCAAGCGCCCGGAGATCCTCATCGAGATCGCGCGCCGCCTGCCGCGGCATCGCTTCGTGATGGTCGGCGGCCCCGAGCCGGGGCGCTGCGCGGAGGAGTACATGCGCTCGGTCGCCGCGGCCGCGGCCGCGGTTCCCAACCTGGAGGTTCGCGGGTTCGTGCCCTTCGCGCAGGCGGAGCGCGCGTTCGACGGCGCCCGCGTGGTGCTCAATACCTCGCTCTACGAGGGCTTTCCGAACACCTTCCTGCAGGCCTGGTCGCGCGGCATCCCGACGCTCGGTTTCATCGACACCGGATCGCGCCGCGGCGCCGAGCCGGTCTACGAGGTCGCGGCCGATGCGGGAGACGCGGCGCAACGCCTCGAGCGCCTCATGGCCGACGACCGTCACTGGGCCGCGGCCTCGCAGCGCGCCGCGGCGCACTTCCGCGACAACCATTCGATCGACGCGGTGCTCGACCAGTACGAGCGCGTGCTGTCGGTTCGCGCGCAGGCGCGATGAACGCCGTCACCGCGAGCCTCGCGCGGCGCGCGCTCTCCCTCGGGAGCGCCAACGCCATCGATTACGCGCTGCAGTTCCTGCTTCCCATCGTCCTCACGCGCACGATCGACCCGGCGAGCTTCGGCGAGTACCGGCTCATCTGGCTCGCGGTGAACACGCTCATGCTCATCACGCCGATGTGCATGGCGCCGAGCCTCTATTTCTTCCTGCCGCGCTCCGACCGCCCGACGCAGCGCGTCTACATCAACCAGACGCTCGTCTTCCTGGTGGGCGCGGGAATCGTCTCCGGGCTCGCGATCTCCGCGTGGAACCCGTTCGTGCCGCACGCGCTCGCCGCGGTGGCCCGGGGCTACGGCGCGGTCGTGCCGGCCTTCGCGCTCGCCTGGATCTTCGCCTCCACGCTCGACGTGCTGCCGACCGCGGAGGAGCGCGTCGGCTGGCAGGCGAAGGCGATCGTCGCGATCTCGGCGTTGCGCGCGGTGGCGCTCTCGGCGGTCGCCATCGCGACGCGCAGCCTCGCGCCGGTGCTCTGGACGCTCCTCGCGGTCACCAGCGTGAAGGCCTGCCTCCTCGTCTGGTACGTCGCGCGCTACCACGGGCTCGGCGGGCCGCTCGCGCGCCGCGCGACGTTCAAGGCGCAGCTGCGGCAGGCCGCGCCCTTCGCGCTCTCCGGGGCGCTGCACGGCGTGCGCACCCAGGCCGACCAGTGGATCGCCGCCTCGCTCTTCTCGGTGGCGATGTTCGCGTCCTTCTCGATCGCCACCGTGCTCGGGCCGCTGGTGCAGATCTTCCGGCAATCGGTGAACAACGTGTTCCTGCCGAGCATGAGCCGGCTGCAATCGGCGGGCGAGCTGGGCGGCATGCTCGACCTCAACAACCGCGCGAACGCGATGGTGGCGCTGCTCGCCTATCCGCTGCTCGCCTTCGCGTTCGTGTTCGCCGAGCCGCTGATCCGACTCGTCTACACGTCCGCCTACCTCGATGCGGTGCCGGTGCTGCGGCTCTACATCGTGGGGCTGGTGGCGTTCGTGGTGGAGCTCACCAGCATCCTCTTCGTGCTCGGGCAGGGGCCATTCGCCGCGCGCGTGAACGCGATCGTGCTCGCGATCTCGCTGCCGCTCAGCTGGTTGGGCGCGAAGCACTTCGGGCTGCAGGGCGCGGCGCTCGGCAGCGTCGCCGCGATCTACGGCGAGCGCCTCCTCTCGCTCTCGCGCATCGCGCGGCTCACCGGCAGGCCGGTGCGCCGCCTGCAGAACTGGAACACGCTCGCCGGCATCCTCGCCGCCTCGGGAGCCGCGGCGCTCCTCGCGGGAATCGTCCTCCACGGCTCCGGGCTTCGCCCGATCGGCGAGCTCGCCGGCGGCGCGGCCGTGGTCGCGCTCGCCTATCCCGTCGCGCTCTATCTCACCGGCCAGTGGCACGAGCTGGTCGACTTCTTCGCGGCGCTGCGCACGCGCGCCCATGCCGCCTGATCCCGCCTCCATTTCCGAACGACTCGAGGAGCAACGAATGAACCGACTCTCGACCCTCCATCCGCGCATCGCCGCGACCGAGCGCACCTGGCTCGTCACCGGCTGCGCCGGCTTCATCGGCTCGAACCTCCTCGAGGCGCTGCTCGCGCTCGGGCAGCGCGTCGTGGGGCTCGACAACTTCGCGACCGGGTACCGGCACAACCTCGAGCAGGTCCGCGACGCGGTGGGCGCCGCCTGGAAGGGATTGCGCTTCATCGAGGGCGACATCCGCTCGCCGGAGGCCTGCCGGGAAGCCTGCCGCGGCGTGGACATCGTGCTCCACGAGGCGGCGCTCGGCAGCGTGCCGCGCTCGATCGACGACCCCGTGACGAGCCACGACACCAACGTCACCGGCTTCCTCCACATGCTGGTCGCCGCGCGCGACGCGGGCGTGAAGCGCTTCGTGTACGCGGCATCGAGCGCGGCGTACGGCGACTCCCCGGACCTGCCGAAGGTCGAGGAGAGGATCGGCCGGCCGCTCTCGCCCTACGGCGCCGGCAAGCACATGAACGAGATCTACGCCGACGTCTTCGGGCGCTGCTACGGCCTGCCCGCGATCGGCCTGCGCTACTTCAACGTCTTCGGCCCGCGCCAGGACCCGGACGGGGCCTACGCCGCGGTGATCCCGAAGTGGATCGCCGCCTTGCTGGGCGGCGAGCCGGTGTACGTGAACGGGGACGGCGAGACGGCGCGCGACTTCTGCTACATCGACAACGTGGTGCAGGCGAACCTCCTCGCGGCGACCACCGAGTCCGCCGACGCGGTGGGGCAGGTCTACAACGTCGCGATCGGCGAGCAGACGACCTTGAACGAGCTGCACGAGCTCCTCGGCGAGATGCTGCAGCTGCGCGACCCGACGTTCCGCGCGGCGCCGCCCGTGTACCGCGATTTCCGCCCCGGAGACGTGCGCTATTCCCGCGCCGACATCGCCAAGGCGGAGCGTCTCCTGGCATTCCGTCCTACGCACCGCATCCGCGAAGGCTTGGAAGAGGCCCTCGATTGGTATATCGCGCGGTTGCGTCCTGTCACGGAACCGGGGGAGGCGCTGGTTCCTTCGGAGGGGGTGGTCCCGGCAGCCATTTCAAACTCCGCCGACAGAATGGGCCATCCCTTTCCCGCATTGGATTGACGGAGGACCGCGATGCCCGACGTGCCCATTCTCGAGAAGGAACCGCCGCTCGCGGCGCCCGCCGCCGAGCCCGAAGCCGGGGCCGTGCAGGCGCTTCCGGTGGTCGCCGTGGTGGGCCTGGGCTACGTGGGCCTGCCCGTCGCGGTGGCCTTCGGCAAGGAGCGCGACACGATCGGCTACGATCTCTCCTCGAAGAAAGTCTGGCGGCTCAAGCAGCATCACGACGCGACGGGCGAGGTCTCGAGCGAGGAGCTCGCCGCCGCGCGCCACCTGCTGCTCACCGACGAGCCGGAGCACATCCGCAAGGCCGACTTCGTGATCGTCGCGGTCCCCACGCCGGTGAACGACGCGCGCCAGCCCGACTTCACGCCGCTCGAGTCGGCCTCGCGCATCGTCGGCAAGAACCTCAAGGCCGGCGCCGCCGTGATCTACGAGTCGACGGTCTATCCCGGCACCACCGAGGAGATCTGCGTGCCGATCCTCGAGCGCTGCTCGGGGATGCGCTGGAAGCAGGATTTCCACGTCGGCTACTCGCCCGAGCGCATCAACCCGGGCGACAAGGAGCACACGTTCACGAAGATCCGCAAGGTGGTGGCGGGCGACGACGCGGCGACGCTCGAGAAGGTGGCCGACCTCTACGCCTCGGTGGTAAAGGCGGGCGTGTTCCGCGCCTCGTCGATCAAGGTGGCGGAAGCGGCGAAGGTGATCGAGAACACGCAGCGCGACCTCAATATCGCGTTCGTGAACGAGCTCGCGATCATCTTCGACCGGCTCGGCATCGAGACCAGCGAGGTGCTCGCGGCGGCGGGCACGAAGTGGAACTTCCTCAACTTCAGGCCCGGCCTCGTCGGCGGGCACTGCATCGGCGTCGATCCGTACTACCTCACGTACAAGGCGGAGCTCGCCGGCTACCACCCGGAGGTGATCCTCGCCGGGCGGCGCATCAACGACAACATGGGCCCGTTCGTCGCGCGCAAGGCCGTGCAGCAGATGATCCACCAGGGCCGCAGCATCCTCGGCGCCAAGGTGAACATCCTCGGGCTCACCTTCAAGGAGAACTGCAAGGACATCCGCAACACGAAGGTGGTGAGCCTCATCCGCGAGCTCGAGGAGTTCGGCTGCGAGTGCCACGTGCACGACCCCGAGGCCGATCCCGACGAGACGCTGCACGAATACGGCATCCGCCTGCGCAGCTGGGAAGAGCTGCCCGCGGCCGACTGCGCGATCCTCGCCGTCGCGCACCGGGCCTTCCTCGCGCGGCCGGCCTCCGATTACCTCGAGAAGATCGTCCGCCAGGGAACGCTCGTCCAGGTGAAGCCCGCGCTCGATCCCGCCGCGTTCCGCCGCGAAGGGGTGCGAGTGTGGCGGCTGTAGCCCCCGCGCCGGGCCCGAGCGCGAACGTCCTGCCCTTCGGCGGCGCTTCCCAGCTCG
>DATIZV010000187.1:0-19287 GCA_035516915.1 Usitatibacter sp.
GCCGACTGGGCGCCTGGGGACGCAGTGCTGACGCATCCGGTGCCGCTGCGGGACCAGGGAACCTGGGCGCCCCGGCTGATCGCACCGGCTGGGCTGCTCGCCCGCAAGCCGCCCAGTGTCAGCTGGGAGGCAGCGGCCGCCTTCCCGGTACCCGCGCTCACCGCCGAACAAGTTCTCGGTGATGAGCTCAACATCCAGCCCGGTGAGCAGCTGCTAGTCCACGGAGCCGGCGGAGTGACCGGCGGCCTGCTGGTCGCCCTCGCCTCGCTCCGCGGCGCGGAGGTCATCGCGACGGCAGGTCCCGCGAGCCAGCAGCGGGTAAAGGCGCTGGGGGCGCGCCAGGTCATCGACTACCACGACCAAGAATGGCCCGAACAGGTCCGCGCGATGACGGGGCGTGACGGAGTGGCCGCCGCGGTCAACGCGGCACCCGGCGGTGCCGCCAGCGCGATCCGCGCGGTCGCCGACGGCGGGCGGCTGGCGACCATCACCTTGGATCCGCCCAGCCGGCAGCGTGGCATCACGGTCTCCGACATCTACGTTCGCGCGGACGGAAAGCAGCTGCGCAGACTCGCGCAGCTCCTCGGAGACGTGCAGCTCGAGATTCCGATCGCCGCGAGCTACCGCCTCGCCGATGCCGCCAAGGCACTTGCCCAGGCAACCGGCGGCCACATTGGCGGCGCTATCGTCCTCACGCTTTGACCACCCCGGAAAGGCCCGGGTACGAGTCAGAAATCCTGAAGCGGGATGTTGTCGTGCTCCCGTGTGCGACTAGGCGAGCTTCATTGCCTCGCCGCGAAATTGCGCGAGGGCATGTCAAAGAGCAAGCCCCTCGATTGAGGGGGATGGCGCGCCGATAAGCGCAAACCTATGGTGTCGGCGTCCGTTGCCGGATGCGGCGGGCGCCTCTCGGCGCGCCACACGCGCTCAAGCAGCGAAGCGATAGCGCATCGAAAAACGCGCCACACACCTGCGCTGGGTAAGCGCATGTCATTTGCGGCGTCTCCTCAAACGGTTCGGCACCGGGCCTCGCTTTCCGTTGCCGGCGTTTTCTGACGCATCATCTTGTCTGAAAAGTCGAACAACTTTTCGGGATGAATGATGTTGCCGGTCGATCAGCCAGCTCCTGGCAGGGACTCATAGTGGTCCCGGGAGGAGCTCCGATGCCGCCCGGGTGCCTGGCTTGCGTAGCCGAGCCCGCGGGCGCCACACCTCGTCCCGCTGTCACGAACGCCTCGCGATGGCGCCCCTCTAATGGACGAGGTGCTGCTGAGTCTACGCGAAGTCTGAGGGAGGGGGACAACTTTGAAATGTCGGCGTCAGCTAAGTGCCAGAAGCTGACGTCACGGCTCGCTTCGCAATGTCCAGTGAGTGCCAATGGCCGACATCGCGGACATATGGCCGGGGGCCGGTCCTTCAATCGACTTTGCCAAGGGTTTAGAATGCGGAAGTGGGAGGCGTTCACCGAAGGGGCCGCGTGATGGAGGATGTCATTGTACGGCTCTACGGCAAGCGTGAATCGCCGCAGGCTTATGCCATCCGCGATTTCCTTCAGCGCAGCGACGTTCCCTTCGATTGGATTGAGCTTAGAGACAATGAGCAGGCGCGCGCCGAATTGGGGTTGGAGAGCGTCGACGACGCGCGACTGCCGATTTGCATCTTCCCTGACGGCACGCGCATGGAGCACCCGACCGTTCGCCAAGTCACCGAAAAGCTCGGCTGGTTTCGCAATCCGTCCCGCTCGGAATACGACGTCGCCATTTACGGGGCCGGCCCTGCGGGTCTGAGCGCAGCCGTCTACGCGGCATCGGAGGGCCTGAGGACCGCCTTGATCGAGCGCTTCGCCGTCGGCGGTCAAGCCGGCACGAGCCCAAAGATCGAGAATTATCTCGGCTTTCCCCAAGGCATCAGCGGGGCCGAGCTCGCCGAGCGCGCGCGCGAGCAGGGGAAGTTCGACTACGACGCGAGGGTGCCGGGCATCGAGGTGCAGGGCGACTACCTCGTGAGCTTCAAGCTCAAGGCGCCCAACTACAACTTCCTCTACTTCCTCGCGATGCCCAACGTCGTGCCGGTCGCGCGCGAGGTGATCGAGGGCTACGCGGCGGACACGATGGGCCATCCGGTCGGCACGGGGCCGTACGTGCTGCGCGAATGGGTGCGCCGCTCGAAGATCGTGCTCGAGCGCAATCCCGACTACCGCGGATTCGAGCTCGACACGCGCTATGCCGACATGGCCGACGAATGGGACCGCCGGGCGATCGACGCGCTCGCCGGCAAGCGCCTGCCGCTGGTGGACCGCGTCGAGGTCTCCATCATCGAGGACCAGCAGCCGCGCTTCCTCGCGTTCCTCAACCACGAGCACGACCTCATCGACGAGCTGCCCCTGGAGTACGTCGACCAGGTTCTTCCCGGCGGCAAGCTGAACCCGCAGCTCGCCGCGCAGGGCGTGCGCGTCTTTCCCGAGCTGCAGCCCGAGATCACGTACTACGTCTTCAACTGCGAGCAGATGCCCAAGGCGCCCGAGAACCCGCTGGCGGGCTACACGCCGGAACGCGTGGCGCTGCGGCGCGCGATGGTGCTCGGCCATGACCGCAACCAGGAGATCCAGATCGTGCGCAAGGGCCAGGCGATCGCGGCGCAAAGCCCGATCCCGCCCGGCGTCGTGGGTTACGACCCGGATTTCCGCACCGACGCGCAGGATCCGGATCCGCCGCGCGCGAAGGCGCTCCTCGACATGTTCGGCTACGTCGATCGCGACGGCGACGGGTTCCGCGAGCTCCCCGACGGGCGTGCGCTCGTGGTGCAGTACAAGTACTCGGTCGGCGGCCAGGCGCCGCGCGACCTGGCGGGCCTCTGGGTGAAGTGCATGGCGGACATCGGCATCCGGGTCGAGGCGACCGGCGTGCAGTTCGCCGACCTCCTCAACGACAAGCGCGTGGGCAACTTCCAGCTCGCGGACTCGGCGTGGATCGCGGACTATCCCGACGCGCAGAACTTCCTGCAGCTGCTCTACGGCCCCAACACCGACCAGTCGAACGAATCGCGCTTCAAGCTTCCCGAGTACGACCGTCTCTACGAGAAGTCGCTCAAGGTTCCCGACAGCCCCGAGCGCAATCATCTGTACCGAGAGATGACGCGCCTCATCTTCGCCTATGCGCCGTGGAGGCTCGGGGTGACGCGCAAGTTCAACCACCTGCAATATCCCTGGGTGAAGGGCTACAAGAAGCATCCGATCCTGTACACCAACTGGAAGTGGCTCGACGTCGACGTCGCGATGCAGCGCGCCGCGTTGAGATAGCCCCCGCGAGGGGCGAGGAGGAACGCGAATGACCGCCTACGTGATCCGGCGCGTGTGGCAGATGATCCCGACCATCTTCGGCGTGATCCTGCTCATCTTCATCCTGTTCAACTGGGTGGGCGGGGATCCGGCGCAGATCCTCGCCGGCAAGATCTCGAACCCCGCCCAGATCGAGAACATCCGCCACCAGCTGGGCATCGACCGGCCCTATTGGTACCAGCTCTGGGTCTTCGTGAAGCAGGTCTTCACGTTCGACTTCGGCCGCAGCTGGTCGACCAACGAGCTGGTCTCGCACATCATCCTCACGCGCGTCGGCCCCACCCTCACGATCATGCTGCCCGTCGTCGCGATCACCAGCGGGCTCGCGGTGCTCTTCGCGGTGCTGGTCGCGTACGTGCGCGGCAGCCTCAGCGACCGCGTCGTGATGATCATCTGCACGGTGGCCATGTCGGTGAGCTTCCTCGTCTACATCATCGTGTTCCAGTGGCTCTTCGGCTTCATCCTCGGCTGGTTCCCGGTGCAGGGGTGGAGCGAGCACTTCTGGAAGAACCTCACGTACTACGCGCCGCTGCCCATCATGCTCGCGGTGTTCGTGGGCGTGGCGCCGGAGCTGCGGCTCTACCGCTCGTTCTTCCTCGACGAGATCCACCAGGAATACGTCCGTACCGCCCGCGCCAAGGGCCTGCCGGAGAACAGCGTCATGCTCAAGCACGTGATGAGGAACGCGCTCATCCCGATCCTCACCAACGTGGGCATCGCGCTGCCGGGCGTCTTCGTCGGGTCGTTCCTGCTCGAGGTGTTCTTCTCCATCCCCGGGCTCGGGCGCGAGGTGGTGACGGCGGTGAACCGCAGCGACTTCCCGGTGATCAAGGCGGTCACCGTGTACCTCGCGATCATCACCATGGTGATCAATCTAGCGGTCGACGTGCTGTACAAGTTCGTCGACCCGCGCGTGACGTTCAAATAGGGCCCCCGATGAGCGCGATCCTCGACAATCCCCCGGCCGCCGCGGC
Source organism: Usitatibacter sp. (assembly GCA_035516915.1). GTDB lineage: Bacteria > Pseudomonadota > Gammaproteobacteria > Burkholderiales > Usitatibacteraceae > Usitatibacter. Next base: position 4,312 of record DATIZV010000187.1, read on the forward strand.
GCAGGACTCCCCGGGCCTCTGGGCCCTCGCATGGCGGCGGCTCCGCCAGGACCGCGTCGCCATGGTGTCCCTGGTGATCGTCGCGTTCTTCCTCCTCATGATGGTCGCTTCCTACGCCGGGCTGATCGCCTCGGACTGGAACAAGGAGGTGGGCGTCTCGTATGCGAACCCCTCCTTCATGGCCGGCGCGCGCAACCCCGAGGCGCAGGCGGTCGAGCAGCGCAACGCCGCGGCCAAGGCGCCGCCGGTGGACCTCTCCGACGTCGATCCGCTCGCGCCGCGCTACAAGGAGTGGGCGGAGCGCGCGGCGAAGATCGCGGTGCACGAGACGAAGCGCGCGCAGACGCTCCCCTTCGGCGGCGACAAGTGGGGCCGTGACGTGCTCAAGAAGACCATCAAGGGGAGCGAGGTGTCGATCTTCGTGGGCCTCGCGAGCGCGCTCCTCGCGACCGTCATCGGCACCTTCCTCGGCGCGATGGCGGGCTACTGGGGGGGCAAGGTGAACGACTTCCTCGAGTGGTTCTACAACATCTTCACCTCGATCCCGTACATCCTCCTCATCCTCGCGTTCGCCGCGGTGGCGACTTCCACCGGCAAGTTCGGCAAGGGCATCGTCCCCATCGTGCTGGTGCTCTCGCTCACCGGCTGGACCGGCATCTATCGCCTGATCCGCGCCGAGTACATCAAGCACTCGAACCGCGAGTACGTGAAGGCCGCGCAGGCGATCGGCGCCTCGAACACCTCGCGGATGTTCCACCACATCCTGCCCAACGTGAGTCACGTCGCGCTCGTGCAGCTCTCGCAATACACGGTCGGCTTCATCAAGGCCGAGGTGATCCTCTCCTTCCTCGGCTTCGGCGTGCCGGTGGACATGGTCTCCTGGGGCACGATGCTCGCCGAGGCGCAAAACGAGCTGGTGATCGGCAAGTGGTGGCAGCTCGTCGCGGCGGGGACCAGCATGGCGATCCTGGTCACCGCCTTCTCGCTCCTCACCGACAGCCTGCGCGACGCGCTGGACCCGAAGCTCAGATGAGCGGCCTCCTCCTCCAGTTGCAGGACCTCCACATCGGCTTCCGCATCGACCGGAAATCGGAGCCGTTCCGCGCGGTGAAGGGCATCTCGTTCGACATTCCCGAGCACAGCACGGTCGCGCTGGTCGGCGAGTCGGGCAGCGGCAAGAGCGTATCGGCGATGTCGATCCTCGGGCTGCTCCCGGAGAACGCGATCGTCGCCCCGGAAAGCCGCGTCCTCTACGGCGGCCGCGACCTGCTGCGCGCGCCGCAGGCCGATCTCCAGGCGATCCGGGGCAAGGAGATCTCGGTGATCTTCCAGGAGCCGATGACCTCGCTCAATCCGGTGTTCACCGTGGGAGAGCAGATCGCCGAGGTGCTGCGGCTGCACATGGGCATGGGCATCCGCCAGGCGCAGGCGCGGGTCGTCGAGCTGCTGAACGAGGTCGGCATCCCGAACCCCCGGCTTCGCGTGGGCTCGTACCCGCACGAGATGTCGGGCGGGCAGCAGCAACGCGTCATGATCGCGATGGCGATCGCATGCGAGCCGAGGCTCCTCATCGCCGACGAGCCCACCACCGCGCTCGACGTCACGATCCAGAAGCAGATCCTCGACCTCATCGCGCACCTCCAGCAGCGCCACCACATGTCGGTGCTCTTCATCACGCACGACCTGGGCGTGGTGGGCGAGATCGCCGACCGCGTGGTCGTGATGCAGGACGGCGAGATCCGCGAGCAGGGGTCGGTCGACGCGATCTTCCAGGATCCGAAGCACCCGTACACCAAGGCGCTGCTCGCCTGCCGCCCGCGCCTCGACCGCAGGCCGCGGCGGCTGCCGGTGATCGACGACTTCCTCAAGGGCGACGGCCAGGTGCACCTCGCGGAGCGCCGGCGCGGCACCAGCCCGGGCGACGAGACCATCCTCGAGGTGAGGAACCTCGACAAGACGTTCTTCCTCAAGGAGGGGCTCTTCGGCAAGCGCGCGGTGCCCGCCGTGAAGGGCGTGAGCTTCCGCCTGCCGAAGGGCAAGACGCTCGGCCTCGTCGGGGAGTCGGGCTCGGGGAAGACCACCGTCGGCCTCACCGTGATGCGCCTGCACCAGGCGACCGCCGGCGAGGTCCTCTTCGAGGGGAAGGACCTCCTCGCGCTCAGCGAGAAGGAGATGATGCCCTACCGGCGCCGCATCCAGATCATCTTCCAGAATCCCTACGCCTCGCTGAATCCGCGCTTCACGGTCGGCCAGATCCTGCTCGAGCCCATGCGCATCCACTCGATCGGGCGCGACGACCGCGAGCGCATCGACATGGTGATGCAGCTGCTGCGCCGCGTCGGGCTTGCCGAGGCCTCGTTCCACAAGTATCCGCACGAGTTCTCCGGCGGCCAGCGCCAGCGCATCGCGATCGCCCGGTGCCTCACCATGAAGCCCGACGTGCTGATCTGCGACGAGTCCGTCTCCGCGCTCGACGTCTCGGTCCAGGCGCAGGTGCTGAACCTTTTGCAGGACCTGCAGGACGAATACGGACTCTCCTACATCTTCATCTCGCACGACCTCGCCGTGGTGAAGTACATCTCGGACCGCGTGATGGTGATGAACGAGGGAAGCCTGGTCGAGATGGCCGACTCCGACGACATCTACCGGCATCCACAACAGGAATACACGCGCCGCCTCCTCGCCTCGATCCCCAAGGGGCTGGAACGCGCCAAGGAGCTCGAATGAACCCGCGAACCGCCGCCGTGCTCGCCGCAACCCTGCTCGCCGCCTGCGCGGCCACCTCGCCCACGACGCCGCAGGGCATGGCCCAGCCGCAAGCCGCGCCGGGAATCCATCCCTCGAACTTCGATCCGGCGGTGCGGCCCCAGGACGACCTCTATCGGCACGTGAACGGCGGGTACATCGCGCGCACCCCCATTCCGCCCGACAAGTCGTGGTACGGCACCTTCATCGCGCTGCGCGACCGCACGCTCGACCAGGTGCACTCGATCGTGGAGGGCCTGGACCGCGACCCGGCCGCCGCGAGCGACCCCGACGCCCGCAAGATCCGCGATCTCTACGCGAGCTTCATGGACGAGGCGCGCGTGGATGCGCTGGGGCTCAAGCCGCTCGCGCCCGAGCTCGAGCGCATCGACGCCCTCGCCTCCAAGGACCAGATCCCGGCGCTCATCGCGCACCTCAACGAGATCGGCGTGAACGCGCCCTACAACCCCGACGTCCACCAGGACGCGCGCGACTCGACGCGCTACGTGGTCGACCTGGGGCAGGGCGGGCTCGGCCTTCCCGATCGCGACTATTACCTCAAGGACGACGATGCGCGCCTCAAGCAGATGCGCGGCGAGTACGGCGAGTACGTGCAGAAGATGCTCGCGATGGCGGGCGATCGCGGTGCCGCCTCGGACGCGAACGCCATCGTCGCCCTCGAGACGAAGCTCGCGCGCGCGCAATGGACCCGCGTGGAGAACCGCGACCCGGTGAAGAGGTACAACCCGGTCCCGGTGGCGAAGCTCTCGCAGATCACGCCGGGCTACGACTGGAAGCGCTACCTCGTCGCCGCCGACGTCGACGGCAAGGTCGACAAGGTGATCCTGAGCCAGCCGAGCTATATCGAAGGCTTCGGCAAGCTCGTCGAGGAAACGCCGCTCCCGGTGTGGAAGAGCTATTTCCGCTGGCGGCTCCTCTCGAGCTATGCGCCGTTCGTCTCGAAGCCCTTCGTCGACGCGCGCTTCCAGTTCGTGGGGCACGTGCTCCAGGGAATCCCGGAGAACGAGCCGCGCTGGAAACGCGGCATCCACGTCGTCGAGGGGTCGATGGGCTTCGCCCTCGGCAAGCTCTACGTCGCGCGCTATTTCCCGCCGGAGCGCAAGGCGCGCATGGACGCGCTGGTCGCGAACCTCATTGCCGCCTATCGCGACAGCATCGGGCATCTGGACTGGATGGGCCCGCAGACGAAGAAGGCGGCCCTCGCGAAGCTCGCCCAGCTCACGCCGAAGATCGGATATCCAGACAAGTGGCGCGATTACTCGCGCCTCGTGGTCGACCGCGACGATCTCGTCGGCAACGTCATGCGCGCCCACGCCTTCGAGTACCAGCGCAACATCCGCAAGCTCGGAGGGCCGGTCGACCGCACCGAGTGGTACATGACGCCGCAGACCGTGAACGCCTACTACAACCCGGAGATGAACGAGGTGGTGTTCCCGGCCGCGATCCTGCAGCCGCCGTTCTTCGACGCCTCCGCCGACGACGCGGTGAACTACGGCGCCATCGGCGCGGTCATCGGCCACGAGATCAGCCACGGCTTCGACGACTCCGGCAGCCAGTACGACGGCCAGGGGAACCTGCGCAACTGGTGGACCAAGGAGGATCACGGGCGCTACGAGGCGCGCACCGCGAAGCTCGTCGCGCAGTACGGCGCCTACAGCCCGATTCCCGGCTACTTCGTGAACGGCAAGCTCACGCTGGGCGAGAACATCGCGGACAACGCCGGCCTCGAGATCGCGTGGAAGGCGTACCGGATCTCGCTGCACGGGGAGCCCGCGCCGACGATCGGCGGCCTCACCGGACCGCAGCGCTTCTACACGGCATGGGCGCAGGTGTGGGCGGAGGAGATGCGGCCGGAGGAGCAGATCCGGCGCATCAAGATCGATCCGCACTCCCCGGGCCGCTTCCGCTGCGACGGCGCCGCGTCGAACCAGCTGGCGTTCTACGAGGCGTTCGGCGTGAAGCCCGGCGACGGCATGTACCTGCCACCGGAGGGCCGCGTCTCGGTCTGGTGAGCGCGTTGCCGCTTCGCCCCGCCTTCGCCGCGCTCGCCCTCGCGCTCGCGCTCGCGCCCGCCGCGGCCGGTGCGCGCGTGCTGATGCCGGTCTACGACGCGGCGGGCATCACGCGCGCGTGCGATGCCGGCCTCGCGCGGGCGCGGAGCATGATGGCGGCGATGGAGGCGAAGCGCGGCCCCGCGGGAATCTTCGCGGAGTGGAACCGGCTCGCGATCGAGCTCGAGGATTTCGGGGCGCCGATCTACCTGCTCTCCAACGTGCATCCGGACAAGGCCGCGCGCGACGCCGCGGAGCCGTGCCTGCTCCAGTTCACCACCTTCAACACGGATCTCTTCCAGAGCCGGAAGCTCTACGCGCGCGTCGAGGCTGCGAGGCCCGCCGGCGCGCACCAGGCGAAGCTGCGCAAGGACCTCATCGAGGGGTTCGAGGACAGCGGGGCATCGCTTCCCGCGGCGAAACGCGCGCGGGCGAGGGCGATCTTCGACGAGCTCGAGGAGCTGCGCCAGGCCTACGACCGCAACATCCGCGACGATCCGACGAAGGTGGTGTTGAAGCCCGAGGAGATGCAGGGCCTGCCGCAGGCCTACCTCGAGGCGCATAAGAAGGACGCCGAGGGCAACTACGTGCTCGGGCTCGATTACCCGTCGTACTTCCCGTTCATGGCGCGCGCCAGGGACGCCGGCGCCCGCAGCCGCTACTACCGGGCGAAGCTCGCACAGGGCGGCGAGGGGAACCTGCAGATCCTCGACCGGATCTATGCGCTGCGCAAGGAGCTCGCCGGGCTTTACGGCCTGCCGTCCTTCGCCGCGTACGCGTTGCGCCACCGGATGGCGCACGATCCGGCCACCGTGGAGAAATTCCTGGACGAGGTGCGCTCGGCGGTCGCCCCGGTCGAGAAACGCGAGCTCGCCGAGCTCACCGAGGAGAAGGCGAAGGACCTCGGCACGTCGCTCGCGGCGACGAAGCTCGAGCGCTGGGATCTTTCGTACTACGAGGACGAGGTGAAGCGCGAGCGCTACGCGGTGGACCAGGAGGCGCTGCGCAAGTACTTCCCCACCGACAAGGCGATCGAGTACACCATGCTCGTCGCGCAGCGCCTGTACGGGCTCAGGTTCCGCGAGGCGAAGGTGCCGACCTGGCATCCCGACGTGCGCTACTTCGACGTGCTCGACGCGAGGACCGGGCGCTACATCGCCGGCTTCTACCTCGACCTGTATCCGCGGGAGGGGAAGTACAACCACGCGGCCGCGTTCCCGATCCGCGGAGCGAGCCGCCTCGCGCATCGCACGCCGCTCGCGGCGCTGGTGACCAACTTCAACCGCGCCGGGCTCGACCAGGAGGAGCTCGAGACGATGATGCACGAGTTCGGGCACGTGCTGCACAACGTGCTTTCCACCGTGGACTACGATCCCGACGCCGGCACCGCGGTGAAGATGGACTTCGTCGAGGCGCCGTCGCAGATGTTCGAGGAGTGGGCGCGGCGCGAGCAGCCGCTCGAGCTCTTCAGGCAGGTCTGCCCCGAATGCCCGCACCTCACGCCCGCCGAGATCGAGCGCCTCGAGGCGGCACGGCGCTACGGGCTGGGCATCTACTACGCGCGCCAGTGGCTCTACGCGACCTTCGACATGGATCTCTCGCTCGACCCGCAGCCGCCGCTCGCGCTGTGGAAGAAGCTCGAGGGCGCGACGCCGCTCGGCTACGTCGACGGCACCCTGTTCCCCGCGTCCTTCAGCCACATCGCGAGCAACTACGCCGCGGGCTACTACGGCTACATGTGGTCGCAGGTCCTCGCGCTCGACATGCTGACGCCGTTCCGCGCGGACATGCTGGATCCGAAAGTGGGTATGGCGTACCGCGAGAAGGTGCTCTCGCAGGGCGGGCAACGCGAGGAGACGCAGATGGTGCGCGACTTCCTCGGCCGCGAGCCGTCCAGCCGCGCGTTCTTCGAGGAGATCACCGGACGGCGCTGAGGCCGCCGCGGCGCGAGTCCACGCCCATGAGCAAAGTGACGCGCGGGTCGGCATGGATCATCGTCCTGGCGGTCGCGGTCGTGTCCGCCACGGCGTTCGTCGCGCGTCGCATGGACATGCCGGCTCCGACCCGCGCGGCGGCCGTCCCGGACGCCCCGGCGGCGAGCGACTCGCGCGAGGTGCGCGCCCCGACCGAAGCGAAGGCCATCGTGGCGCAGTCGAGCCGCGACGTCGACGCCATTCCGTTCGCGTCCCGCATCTACCCGGCGACGCCGTTGCCGCCGCCCGCCGCGCCGGCGCCGTCTCCCACGCTCCAGCGCGGGCCTGTGGTTGCGTCGCGCGCGCCATCGGCCCCCGCTGCGGGCGGCGGATTCTTTTCGCAACCGCTCGCCGTGGGCACTCCGGTCTCGACGGTCCTCGATCGCCTCGAGGCCGCCGCGGATTCGGGCGACAGCGAGGCGGCTTGCCGCGTCGGACTGGAGCTCATGCATTGCGCGACCGGGGCGCCGCTCGTGACGGCGACCTCGAGCGGCCCGGTGGTCACGCAGACGCAGTGCGCAGGTGTCTCGCCGGTGGAGCGGCAATCGGCTTCCCGTTATCTCGCGCAGGCCGCGGCCGCGGGCAACGACGCGGCGCGGCGCGCTCTCGCCGGCGATGCGTCCGTGAGCCCGGCGCAGTGCGGACGTTGATCGCCGCGCCAGGCGGGCGGCGCAGCGGCTAGCGCTCGTCGGGGACGCGCAGGCTTCGACCCGGGTGCAGAAGGGTACGCGGCGAGAGGGCGTTCAGGCGCAGCAAGGTGTCGACGCCGGTATCGAAGCGGTGCGCGATGGCGTAGAGCGTATCGCCGGATCGCACCACGTAGATGTGCGTATTCCCCCCGGCGTTCGAGGCGCGGGAGGCGGCGCCGCCGGCCGAGGCGGTGCGCAGCGTCGCGGCCGCGTGGCGCATCGCGGGGCTGCGCGGGATCGGCACCAGCACGGGTTGCGCGTAGCGCAGGCGCAGGCGCCGGTCGAGGCGCAGCGTGTCGTTCACGGCGAGGAGCTCGCGGCGCGTGAGGCCGTGCCGGCGCGCGATCGTATCGACGTACTCGCCGCGGCGCGCGTTGTACGTGGTCCAGCTCACCAGCGGCTTGTCGTAGTTCTCGAGGTTCTCCTCGAAGGTCTCGGCCTTGTCGAGCGGCAGCACGAGCTTGCCGTCGGAGGCGACCGCCACCGGCTTGCGGTGCTCCGGATTGAGGGCGGTGAACTCCTCCTCGGTCATGTCGGCGAGCTTCGCAGCGAGCTTCACGTCGATCTTCGCGGGCGCATTCACCGTGGTGAAGTACGGCTGGTCGGGGACGGAGTCGAGCTCCACGCCGTACGTCGCGGGCGAAAGCACGATGTTCTTCACCGCCATCAGCTTCGGCACGTAGGTGCGCGTTTCCGGCGGCAGGCGCAGGCTGAGGCTCACGTAATCGGTGGGCAGGCCGTGCTCCTGGTTCCAGGCGATCGCGCGGCTCACGCAGCCCTCGCCGCAGTTGTACGCCGCGAGCGCGAGCTCCCAGCTGCCGAACTCGTCGTGCAGCTTCTGCAGGTAGTCGAGAGCGGCATTGGTGGCGGCGACGATGTCGTTCCTCTTGTCCACCCACCAGTTCTGCTTGAGGCCGAAGTTCCTGGCGGTGGAAGGAATGAACTGCCACAGCCCCGAAGCCCGGGCGCGCGACTTCGCGTTCGGCGCGAACGCGCTCTCGATCACGGGCAGCAGCGCGATCTCCGTCGGCATGTGCCGCTTCTCCACCTGCTCGACGATGTAGTGCAGATAGAGGCTGCCTCGGTCCACGAAGCGCTTGATGTAGTCGGGACGGCTCGCGTACCACTCCTCCTGCTGGGCGACGAGCGGGGAGTCGAGCGGGTCGAGCGCGAAGCCGAGGCGAATGCGCTCCCAGAGGTCGGGGTCCGGCAGCGGGACGTCGTCGACGACCTGGAACGCGGAGGGGAGCGACTCCATCGCGAGCGGGTCGGGTCCGGCAGCCGCGCCCGCGACGAGCGGAACCAAGGCGACGGTGGCGAGCACCGCCAGCGCATTCAAGTAGCGCTTGAAGTACGACGAATTAGCCATTGTTTCCTTTGGTGTTTTTTCCCATGCTACCGCCACCGCTCGGGCGCGTCAACTGGCGGCGTTCAGAGGGTCAGGGGGAGCTCCCGCAGCAGCGCGCCCGGCGTGCGTACCGAGACGGTGGAGCGCTCGCCGTAAGTGTCCGTGTCGGGCACGAGATCGCGCTCGCGGGTGAGCGCCTCGAGGTTCGCGCCGAGCATGCGGTAGGCCGTGTCGTCGAAGCGCATCACGTTGAGCGGCGCGCGGATTCGACCGCCCTCCACCCAGAAGGAAGCGAACCGCGTCATGCCCGTGAGGCGGCACGCGGAGCGGTCGGAAAAATTGAGGTACCACAGGTTTCCGACGTAGATGCCGGTGCCGAGCGCCTCGAGCGCGTGCGCCTGCGCGAGCGAGCCGCCGGCGAGGTCGAGCGACTCGGGCGTCTCGCCGGCGTTCGCGCCGTTCGTGGGCACGCCGTACTCGCGCGCCGAGCGCGGGCTCACGAGCGGCGCCGCGAGCGAGCCCGATTCGATGAGCGGCACCTTCGGCGGGCGCACGAATCCTTCGGCCTGGAAGCCGCTCGCGATGCCCTCGCCGGTGTTCTCGGCGAGCCCGACCATCGGCGAGAGCCGCTCGCCCTGGTCCACCATGCGGATGAAGCCGCTCTGCTTGGTGTTGCGGCTCTTCAGCCCGAAGCCCGCCCACGACATCATGCCGAGGAGCTCGGTGACCGCGGCGGGTGCGAGGAACGCGCGGTAGGCGCCGGGCGCAATCTCGCGCGGCTGCTCGCCGAGGAGCGCGAGCTGGTCGCGCGCGAAGCGCATCTTCCCCTCGAAGGCACGGCTTTCCCATTCGGAGCCGGCGTAGCTCGTCTTCACCGCCTTGTCCCGATCGTGATACAGGCACCAGCCGAAGTTGAAGCTCTCCACGGCGTGCCAGTGGCGCGCGCCGAGCGTGCTCGCGAAGCCCTTCCAGATCGGCCCCGAGGCGTGGAATCCGACCAGGTCCACGCCGCGCGCGGCCGCGAGCACCTCGTCGATCACCTGCGCGGGCGAGGGCAGCGTGCCGGTGCGCTCGGCCTCGGTCGTCGGCGCCGCCGTCTCGTAGAGCAGGAACGGATCATCGGGAACGCCGTCGAGCGAATGGCGCAGGTCCGCCACGAGCGCGGAAAGCGCGGGCTTGTCCTCCGCGAGGCTGCCCGCCACGCTCACGCGCACGTCGAGGCGCTTCCCGCCGCGGATGAGCGAGATCGTCCACGCGGCCTGGCGCACCGCGGTCGCCTGGCGCACGAGGCTGCGGTTGAAGCGGATGAAGTCGCTCTCCTCGGCGGAAAGCGCGGAGATGATGACCTCGCCGGGGCGCGCGAGCGTGTCGACGTGCGCCGCGATCTCCTCGAAATACCCGCGCATGCCGCTCATGCGGCACCTCCGAACACGTCGACGCCGGAGAAGCGGCAGGCGGGGGCGGCGTGGCCGACGCGGATCACCTGGTTGGGCTCCCCCTTGCCGCAGAACGGCGTCCCCATCACCTGGAAGGTCGACTCGTCGCCGACGCCCGAGAGCGAGCGCCAGAAGGTGGCCGAGATGCCGCGATAGTTCGGGTTCTTCACGACCTCGGCGAGCTTGCCGCCGCGGATCATGCGCCCCCATTCGCAGCCGAACTGGAACTTGTTGCGCGAGTCGTCGATGGACCAGGACACGTTGGTGCGCATCATCACGCCGTGCCCGATGGACGCGACCAGCTCGTCGAGGGTCGAGCGGCCGGGCTCGACGTTGAGGTTCGCCATGCGGTCGATGGGCGCCCGGTTCCACGAGCACGCGCGGGTGTTGGCGACCCCGGCGATGCCGGCGCGGGCCTGCGAGATCGCGCCGCCGAGGGGCCGCTCGAGCATCCCCGCGCGGATGAGGAAGACCTTCTCGGCCTCCAGGCCGTCGTCGTCCCAGCCGTAGCTCGCGTACTGCTCGGGGCGCGTGGGGTCGTGCGTGACGTTCAGCAGCTCGCTTCCGTAGCGGTATTTCCCGAACATGTCGAGGGTCACGAAGCTGGTGCCGGCGAAGTTGCGCTCGTCGCCGAGGATGCGGTCGAGCTCCAGCGGGTGGCCGATCGACTCGTGGATCTGCAGCATCATCTGGTCGGGCATGAGCAGCACGTCCATCGTGCCGCTCGGGCAGTTCGGCGCCGCGAGGAGCTCGAGCGCGCCTTCCCCGACCACGCGCCCGGCGCCCTTCAGCCCGAACGCGTCGAGGATCTCGAGGCCGCCCTGGCGGCAGAAGCCGTTGTAGCGCCCGGCGTGCGTGCGTGTCTGCGATTCGCCCCGCGCGTACGCAGTGGCCGAGAGGTTGGGCACGACGAAGTGGAACTCCTGCACGGTGTCGCCGCCGTCGGCGGTGAAGTACGCCTGCTTCGCGGCCGTCGTCCACAGGTTCGCTTCCCAGTCGACGATGCGCTCGTCGACGCGGCACTCCTTCGCTTCCGAGGCGAGGAGCTCGTACTTCTCCTCGCGCGAGAGCGAGGCGGCGTCGCGCGCCACCGGCGAGCGGTATTCGCCCTTCGGCCGCGGCATCTCGACGCAACCGTAGTCGGTGACGCTGCATCCCGCAGTGAGGCCCGCGTAGGCGCGCGCGCGATCGATCGCCTGCGCGAGGGCCGCGCGCGAAAGGTCGCTGGTCGCGGCGTAGCCCAGGCCTCCCTTGTCGATCACGGTGACCATCGCGCCGCGGTTCACCTGCAGCTTGGGGGGCTCGGGAACGTCCTGGCGCACCGCGAGGTACTCGCTCGACTCCTCGACGAAGCGCAGGGCGCAGAAGTCCACGGCGGGGGCGAGCGCGCGGAAGTCCCGGCGCAGGTCATCGGCGGGGTTCGAGGCGGAACTTGCGCGTGCGTCCATCGGCTCTCCGGAAAACGACGGCCGCCACGCGGCGGCCGGTCGCCATTCTACCCCGCGGAGCCGCCGGGGTTCAGTCGTCGTCGTGGTCGTCGTGGTCGTCGTCGTTCAGGTTGATCGCCTCGATCCGCTCGCCGGACTGCATGTAGACGTTCTCGAGCGGCGAGAAGCGGAATTTCGCGTGGATCGCGGGATGCTCCGGCGGCGTGGACACGTCGGGGTCCACCGTGTAGGTGAACTCGAGCTTCGGGTTCCTGCACGCCGGATTGGTGAGGGACGGATCGGCGAAGTTCCAGCCGAACTGCCCGCGCGGCCCGATGCCGCCGAAGAACACCCAGCCGGTGGTCCCGGGCGTGATGCCGGTGCCCCAGCAGTTGTAGCGGAAGAACGGATGGATCCCCTGGTCGGTCTCGTTCACGACGACGACGTTGCCGCCGGCGTGCGCGCCCAAGCTCGCCGCCCCGAGGGCGACGAGCAGCGCCGAAGCGAGCTTCACGGAGAGAGGTTTCATGACGCACTCCTTCACGAGGTTGTGGTTGGTGGTAGATTTCCCGATGACTCTGGCGCGGTTCGCGCAAGCCCGGCCCGGATCGGAGCTCCCTGATGCCTGAATTGCGCGCGTTAAGGTTCGGCCCCCGCAGCGCAGGGGTCCATTCCACGGATGGACTAGGCGCTTAGGGTTATGGGTACCCACGCCGCTTCGCGTCACCATGCTCGCGGGAGGGAGCGGGCGATGAAGGTGCTCGTGGTGGACGACCACCCGCTGTTTCGCGAGGGGCTGCGCACGCTCATCGAGCGCATGGAGCCCGCCGCGCGCGTCATCGAAAGCGACAGCTGCGAGGCCGCGCTCGCGCTCGCCGCGCGGGAGGCGCCCGAGCTCGACCTCATCCTGCTCGACCTCGCGCTGCCGGGCATGAACGGACTCGAGGGCATCGCGCGCTTCCGCGAGCGCTTCGCCACCACGCCGGTGGTGATGGTCTCCGCGTCCTACGACGCGCGCCATGTGAAGCAGGCGATCGACCGCGGCGCCCAGGGCTTCATCCCGAAGTCGACGCCGCCCGACGTGCTCGCCTCGGCGCTGCGGCTCATCTTCAGCGGCGGCGTCTACGTGCCGCCGTACGTGCTCGAGCCGCTGCCCGGGCCGGCCTCGGCCGGCGCACGGGCGGCGCTCACCTCGGCGCAGTCGCGAGTGCTCGAGCTGATGGCGCGCGGCCAGTCGAACAAGGCGATCGGCAACGCGCTCGACATCTCCGACAACACGGTGCGTGCGCACGTCTCCGCGATCCTGCGCGCGCTCGGCGTGACCAACCGCACCGAGGCGGTCGCCATCGCGCTGCAGGCGGGGCTCGTGGCCCATGACGGCTGATTCCACGGCGGCCGTCCGTGACGAGCAGGTGGAGGTGCTGTTCCGCCAGGCGCGCATCACCTTCGTCCCGAACCTCGTGGCGGTTCCCGCGATCGTGTACCTGCTGTACGCCGAGGTGCCGCACGTCGACCTCCTCGCGTGGGGCGCGGCGATGTACGCGGTCACCGCGGCGCGCGCGCTGCTGGTGTGGTTGCACGGGCGGCGGCCGCGCGAGCCGCGCGCGAACCTGCGCTGGGCCACCGCGCTGGTCGCCGCGAATTCCGTGTCGGGATCCGGCTGGGGGGCGGCGGGGTTCTTCTTCGTGACCGGTTCCGCGGCGCTGTCGCAAGCGTTCGTCATCGTGACCATCGCGGCGATGACCTCGGGCGCCGTGAGCTCGCTCTCGGCGCTCCTTCCCGCCTATGTCGCCTTCGCCGTGCCCTGCGTGGGTCCGCTCATCGTGCGCATGTTCCTGGCGTGGGGCGGCGGCTCCGGCGGCGACGGCGTGGCCTACCTGATGATCGGGATCCTCGCCATCGTCTACCTCGGCGTGCACGTCTTCTTCGCGCGCAACACCGAGCGCAACCTCGTCGAGTCGATCCGCCTGCGCTTCGAGAACGTCGCCCTCGTCGAGCAGCTCAAGCGCGAGAAGGAGCGCGCGGAGAGCGCGAGCCTCGCGAAGACGAAGTTCCTCGCCGCGGCGAGCCACGACCTGCGCCAGCCGATGCATGCCCTCGGCCTCTTCATCGACGCGCTGCGCGCCGAGCCGCACACGGCGCGCGGTCGGCGCCTGTCGGACAGCGTCGCCGATTCGCACCAGGCCGCGACGGCTCTCCTCGACAACCTGCTCGAATTCTCGCGTGTGGAGTCCGGCAGCCTCGAGCCCGTGCCGCGAGTCTTTCCGGTGCAGGCGCTGCTCGATTCGCTGCGCAACGACTTCGCCGTGCAGGCGAGCGCCGCCGAGCTGGAGCTGCGCGTGCGCGCGTGCGGCGCCCAGGTTCGAAGCGACCCGATTCTGCTCGCGCGCCTCGTCGGGAACCTCGTGGCGAACGCAATCCGCTACACCGACCAGGGACGCGTGCTCGTCGGATGCCGGCGCGAGGCGGGCGCGCTGCGCATCGAGGTGCACGACACGGGGATCGGCATCGCGCCCGAGCGCCAGGCGCACGTCTTTCGCGAGTTCTACCAGGTCGACGGCGGCGCGCGCCGGCGCGGCCGCAGCGTCGGCATGGGGCTGGGCCTCGCGATCGTCGCCGGCCTCGCGCAGGCGCTGGGCCACGCGGTGAGCTTGAGATCGCAACCGGGCCGCGGCTCCGCGTTCTGCGTACGCGTGCCGGTCGCCTCGCCCGTCGCCGCCGAGCCCAGCGCCGCCGAAGGCGTCGCCCACGATCTGCGCGGACGCACCGTCCTGGTGATCGACGACGATCCGGCCATCGTCGAGGCGCTCGCCGTGGTCCTCGCGCGCTGGGGTTGCATCGCGGCGGGCGCGGCGGGAGCGCGCGAGGCGATCGCCGCGTTCGCCAGCCGCGGCGCTCCCGACGCGATGGTCGTGGATGCGCAGCTCGACGAGGGCGCTTCGGGGATCGCGGCCGTCGCGGAAGTGCGCTCGGCGCTCGGCGGGGCGATTCCCGCGATCATCGTGACCGGCGACACCGATCCGGCGCGGATGCGCGAGGCCGCGGCGATCGGCTATCCGCTGCTGCACAAGCCCCTCTCGCCGATGCGCCTGCGCGCGGCGCTCTTCTCGTGCCTGGAGGGACGCGCCGTCGCCGCGCGCCCCGCGGATCAGCGCGCGGAGCTTACCCGCTGAAGGGCGAGCCGCTCGAACTCCGGCCGCGTCATCCGAACCAGGATCCACTCCTTCATGAGGCTCGCCCCGAGCGACTCGTAGAAGCGGATCGAGGGCTCGTTCCAGTCGAGCAC
>DATIZV010000188.1:0-21088 GCA_035516915.1 Usitatibacter sp.
ACGCGCCCAACAAGCGGCAGATCGTGACCATCGCATCCCTCGTCACGCTGATCCTCGCCGCCATGCTTGCGTTGCTGCTCGACCGGCTCTCGAACACGATCAACTCGACGAGCGACGTCGAGAACCGCCTCGGCCTGCCGGTGCTCGGGGTGCTGCAGAAGATCAAGGGTTTCGGGAAGAAGAAAGGCTTCGTCTCGGAGCTCGCGTTCTTCAACGATTCCCAGTCCACCTTCGCGGAAGCGGTTCGCACGGTCCGCACGAGCATCCTGATGTCCGCCCTCGACGATCCCCACAAGGTCGTCGTGATCACCTCATCCGTGCCGGAGGAGGGCAAGACCACGCTTTCCTTCAACCTCGCTTGCGCGCTGGGCCAGGTCAAGAAGGTGTTGCTGGTCGACGGAGACCTGCGCCGGCCGAAGATCGCGAAGCTCGTCGGGCGCGACATGAGGGCGCCGGGCCTCGCGGACCTCGTCGCGGGCCAGGCACAGGTAAGCCAATGCGTCTTTTTCGAGGAGCGCTCCGGGATCCATATCCTTCCTTCCGGAACGGTGCCGCCGAATCCGCTGGAGCTCCTCAGCTCGAAGCGGTTCTCGGACGTCGTCACCAAGCTCAAGGAGGCGTTCGACATCGTGATCGTCGACAGCGCTCCGCTGCAGCTCGTGAGCGATGCGCAGGTCCTCTCGCAGTTCGCGACCTCGGTCATCTACGTGGTGAAGGCCGATTCCACGCCGTACCAGGTCGCGCAGAACGGCGTGAAGAAGCTTCGCCGCGTCAACGCGGCCCTTCTCGGGGTGGTCCTGAACCAGCTCGACCTCGAGAAGGCCGAGAAGTACTACGGCGAATACAGCGGCTACAAGAGCTACGGCGGATACAAGAAGCACGGATATGCGCGCACCTACGGGAGCGCGGTGGAGTGAGCGTCCGCGGGATCCGATGGGCGATCGCTCTTCCTTGCGTCGTGGCGCTCGCCGGCCTTGCGCGATCCGCGGTGCATTCCGGCCTCGCAGGGGAAGTCGCCTATCGGTCCGCGCAGGAGATCGCCACCTGGTCGGCCTCGGGCTCGGAGCCCGGTTTGCAGACCGTCGACTGGCTGCTGTCGGACCTCGCGGCCGCCGATCGATCCGCGCCCGGCGACCCCAACGTCGAGGAGCTCCTCGGCAACCTCGCGGCGCGTCGCGTCGACCGCCCGGAATTCCTCGACGAGGCGCTTGTTCACTACAGGCGTGCCGTGGCGCTGCGCCCGACCTCGCCGTACTCGTGGGCGGACATCGTCGCGGCCGACTATCGCAAGGGCGCCACGGGCGCGGAGCTGGATGCGGCGCTCCGGAATGCCGCGATGCTGGGTCCCGCGGAGCCCGAAGTCCAGCGTACGGTGATCGATTACGGCCTCGCCCTATGGGACGAGGAGCCGGCGGAAACGAGACGGGCGGTGGAAGCGACCGTTACAGCCGCAATGAAGCGCGACCCCGCGGAGACGCTGCAGATCGCGGAGAGACGTGGTAGGCTCGCCGTCGCCTGCCGCCATCTGGGCGATGCCCCGCGCCGCGTCGACTCCGAGTGGAGGCTCCTTTGCATGAGCAGGGAGGAACAATGATGAAGAAGATTTCCGTTCTGCTGGCGCTGCTCACGCTGTTCGTCGCGGATGTCGCGATGGCGGCGGGAGCCGTCGTCACGTCGCTCTCCGGCGTGGTGAACGTCCAGACCGGGTCCGCGGCGCCCCGCATCCTTCGAGTAGGCGACGAGGTGGCGCAGGGCGACACCGTCGTCACGAGCGCGAACTCGTCCGTGGTGATGAAGTTCGACGACGGCCAGATCGCCGCCCTCACGGCGAACTCGCGCATGCAGGTGAGCGCGTATTCCTACGATCCGCCGACGCAGCGCGGCAACATCCTGCTCTCGCTCGTGGTGGGCGGCATGCGCGCGATCACCGGCTTCATCGGCCACAACCAGCCGAACAGCGTGCGCTTCCGCGCCGCCACCGCGACCATCGGCATCAGGGGCTCCGACGGCATGATCGTGACCGACGGCACCAACGTGTCGGTGACGGTCACCGAGGGCGCGTTCACGTTCACCTTCGCCGGCGAGACGATCACCATCCCGGCCGGCAGCGGCGCGTTCGGCGCGAACGGCCAGATCACGCCGGGCACGGCGCAGGAAGTGTTCAACAAGCTGCCCGCGAACTTCCAGAGCGCGATCGGCGGCTTGGAAGGCCTGACGAACGCGATCAACCAGGCGATCCAGCAGGGGCCGCAAGGGCAGCAGGGACAGAACCCGCCGGGCACGCCGGGCCCGAACGTCCCGCCGGGCGGCACGGGCGGCGGCTCGGCCAGCAGCCGATAGACGGGCGTTTCGATCCACCGGGGCCATCCGGGCCGCGAGGCCGGGATGGCCCTTTTGCTTTCGAGGCGTAGCGGATGAGCTCGCGACGCGGCGACACCGTGAGCGCCGTGCTCTTCTGGGCATACCTCGCGCTGCTCCTGTGGGTGCCGATCCCCCTTGGCAGCAACCGGCCTTGGGCGTGGATGGTGCTCGAGGTCTGGGCTTACGCGCTCCTCGCGGCATGGGTCCTCGCATGGGCGCTGGGCAGGGTGGAGCCCACGGACGCGCTGCGCCGCTCCTCGCCCGCATGGCTCCTTCTCGGGGCGTGGCTCGCCTTGCAGCTGCTGCACGTGGTCCCGATGCCGGCCTCCTGGGTGGCGCACCTCTCCCCGGAGGCGGCGAGGATGCACGCATTGGCCGCGCCGATGGCGAGCGGCGCGAGCGAGACCCTTTCCATCGATCCGCACGCATCGCTGGTTTCGCTCTACAAGAGCCTCGCCTATGCGGCGGTGTACTTTCTAGCCCTCGCGCTCATGTCGCGACGCTCGCGCATCCGCACGCTCGCGCGCGTGCTGGTCTACGCTGCGGTCGCGAACGCGGTATATGCCGTGTTGCTGCACCTGGCCGACGTCAACGAAGACTGGTTCGGGACGACGATCGCCCAGGGCGATTCCGCGAGCGGCACGTACGCCAATCGCAACCACTTCGCCGGCTTCCTGGAGATGAGTCTCGCCATCGGCATCGGGCTGCTCATCGCGGGCCTCTCCGACCGCCGCGCCGACACCTGGAAGAGGCTCCTGCGTCACACGATCGACTGGATCCTCAGCCCGAAGATGATCCTGCGACTCGCGCTCTGCATTCTGGTCATCGCCCTCACCACCACGCACTCGCGCATGGGGAACACCGCGTTCTTTTCGTCGCTCCTCATCGCGGGTGCGATCGGCATCGCGCTCTCCCGCCATGCCACGCGCAACACCGTGATCCTCCTCGTGAGCCTGGTCGCGATCGATCTCTTCATCGTCGGCAGCTGGTTCGGCGTGGAGAGGCTCGCGCAGCGCCTGGAGCAGACCACCGCGCAGGACGTGCAGCAGCGCGAGGAGCCGTCGGCCTACACGCTGCCGCTGATCCGCGACTACGCGGTGTTCGGATCGGGGCCCGGCAGCTTCCACGTCGCGTTTCCGCGCTACCGTCCGCCCTCGGTGGTCAACTTCTTCGACTACACGCACAACGACTACGTGCAGTTCGCATCCGAGTCGGGAATCGCCGGCTTCCTGATCCTGGGCGCCTTCGTCGCGCTCGCGCTCGGTGCGGCGCTCGTCGCGCAGTGGAAGCGCCGCGATCCGCTCATGCGCGGAATGTCGTTCGCGTGCATCATGGGCGTCACTTCGATCCTCATCCATTCCTGGGTGGACTTCAACCTGCAGATTCCCGCGAACGCCTCGCTCTTCATGGTCATGCTCGCCCTCGGGTGGATCTCGCTCCGCCATGACCGCCATCCGGTGCCCGGCCTTCCCAACGTCCGCGAGGAGGACCGCTAGGGTGAACCTGAGGCTTCGGAATGCATGGATCGTTTGCGGCGCCGGCTTCATCCTCCTCGTGATCTACCTTTCCCTCACCCCGCGCCCGCTCGACGTGCCGAGCCTCTACGGCATGAAGACCGGCCACATCCTCGCCTACGCGTGGCTCATGTTCTGGTTCGCGCAGATTTATCGCCGCACGCCCGCGCGCTTCGCGCTGGGCGCCGCCTTCATCGCGCTCGGCATCGCGCTCGAGTACATCCAGGGGCTCGTCGGCCGCGACTTCTCCTACACCGACATGCGCGATGACGCGATCGGCGTCGTCGCCGGCGCGATCCTCGTCTTCACGCCGCTCGGGGCAACGCTCGCGACGATCGAAAGGTGGCTCGGCGCATGAGGATCCTCGTCACGGGCGCGGCCGGCTTCATCGGATTCCACCTCGCGCGCCGCCTTCTCGATCGCGGCGACGACGTGCTGGGCGTGGACAACCTCAACGACTACTACGACGTCTCCCTCAAGCAGGCGCGGCTCGACCGCCTGCGTGGGGATCCGCGCTTCCGGTTCGAGCGCGTGGACCTCGCGGACGCCCCGGAAATGGCGCGGCTCTTCGCGGCCGGACGTTTCGACGCCGTCGTGAACCTCGCGGCGCAGGCGGGCGTGCGCCATTCGCTCGAGAACCCGCGCGCCTACGTGGACGCCAACGTCACGGGCTTCCTCAACGTCCTCGAGGGCGCGCGGCGCCACGGCACCGGCCACCTGGTCTTCGCCTCGACGAGCTCGGTCTACGGCATCAACACGCGCCTGCCGTTCGACGAGCGCCAGAACACGGACCACCCGGTCGCGTTGTACGCGGCGACCAAGAAGGCGAACGAGGCGATGGCGCACGCCTATGCGCACCTCTTCGCGATTGCCTGCACCGGCCTTCGTTTCTTCACCGTGTACGGGCCGTGGGGTCGCCCGGACATGGCGCTCTTCAGGTTCACGCGCGGCATCCTCGCGGGCGAGGCGATCCCCGTCTACAACGAGGGGAAGATGATCCGCGACTTCACCTACGTGGACGACGTCGTGGAGGGCATCGTGCGGGTGATCGACCGGCCCGCCGAGCCGGACCCCGCCTGGAACGGCGACCACCCGGATCCGGCGACGAGCAGCGCGCCCTGGCGCATCTTCAACATCGGCAATCACCGCCGCGTCGAGCTGATGGCCTACATCCGCGCGCTCGAAGCGGCCCTCGGCAGGAAGGCGAAGCTCGAGCTGCTTCCGATGCAGCCCGGCGACGTGCGCGCGACCGAGGCGGACACCTCCGCGCTCGAGGCGGCGACGGGGTTTCGTCCCGCTACGCCCATCGAGGAGGGCGTGCGCCGCTTCGTCGCCTGGTATCGCGAGTACTACGGGGCCTGAGCGGCCGCGGCGGCCCCCGAGCGCGCGAGGAAGTCCCGGTAGGCGAAGGCGATGCCCTCTTCGAGCTCCACCTCCGGGCGCCAGCCGAGCGAAAGGATCCGCGATACGTCGAGGAGCTTCCTCGGCGTGCCGTCCGGCTTGGTCGCATCCCAGCGGATCGAGCACGAGGCGCGCACCACGCGGCACACGGTCTGCGCGAGCTCGCGGATCGTGACGTCGGTGCCGGTGCCCACGTTGATCAGCGGAAGGCGCGCGCCCGGGAGCGCCGCGAGGAGCTCCGCCCAGTCCTTCTCGAGGAGCGTCACGCACGCGCGTGCCAGGTCGTCGCTCAGGAGAAGCTCGCGCCGCGGGCTCCCCGTTCCCCACGCGGTCATCTCGCTTCGGCCCTCGGCCTTCGCCTCGTGCGCCTTGCGGATGAGCGCGGGCAGCACGTGGGAGCTCGCGAGGTCGTAGTTGTCTCCGATTCCGTAGAGGTTCGTCGGCATCGCGCAGACGTACTCGGTGCCGTGCTGCTCGTTGAAGGCGCCGCACATCTCGATTCCCGCGATCTTGGCGATCGCGTAGGCGCGGTTGGTCTTCTCGAGCGGGCCGGTGAGGAGCGATTCCTCTCGGATCGGCTGCGGGCAATCGCGCGGATAGATGCAGCTCGATCCCAGGAAGAGGAGGCGGCGGACTCCGGCGCGCAGGCTCTCGCCGATCACGTTGTCCTGGATCGCCAGGTTCTCGGCGATGAAGTCGGCGGGGAAGGCATCGTTCGCGGCGATGCCGCCCACCTTCGCCGCGGCGAGCACCACGCATTGCGGCCTCTCGCGCTCGAAGAGCTCGCGCACGGCGTCCTGCCGCGTGAGGTCCAGCTGGTCGCGCGTCCGGGTGAGGAGGGCGGAATAGCCGCGCGCCTGCAACGCGCGCAGGATCGCGGAGCCCGCGAGGCCGCGGTGCCCGGCCACGAAGATGCGGGTGCCGCGCTCGAGGCTCATTCGATCGGCAGCGGTGCCCGGTAGCCGTGCCGGGTGACGATCGCCTCCCGCGTCGCGTCGGCCACGTCGCTCGCCATCATCTCGCTCACCAGCTCGTCGAACGACGTCCTCGCGCTCCAGCCGAGCTTCTTCTTCGCCTTCGACGGGTCGCCGAGCAGCGTGTCGACCTCGGCGGGACGGAAGTACCTGCGGTCGATCGCGACGATCTGCGCGCCCTTCTCGAGGCGACGCTCGCCGTGGGCGGCCGCCTCCTCGCCGAGCGGCGTCGACGCGACTGCCGCCACGATGCCCACTTCCGTGGCGCCCGCGCCGCGCCACTCGATGCGGATGCCGAGCTCGGCCGCGGCCCTCTCGACGAACTGCCGCACGCTGTGCTGCTTGCCGGTCGCGATCACGAAGTCCTCCGGCTCGTCCTGCTGCAGCATGCGCCACTGCGCGTCGACGTAGTCGCGCGCGTGGCCCCAGTCGCGCTTCGCGTCGAGGTTGCCGATGTGGAGGCAGGACTGGCGGCCGAGGAAGATCCTCGCGAGGGCGCGCGTCACCTTGCGCGTGACGAACGTCTCGCCGCGGATCGGGCTCTCGTGATTGAAGAGGATGCCGTTGCAGGCGTAGATGCCGTACGCCTCCCGGTAATTGACGGTGATCCAGTACGCGTACGCCTTCGCGACGCCGTAGGGAGAGCGCGGATGGAAGGGCGTGGTCTCCCGCTGCGGCGTCTCGGCGACCTTGCCGAACATCTCGGACGTGGAGGCCTGGTAGAAGCGCGTCCTGCGATCGAGGCCGAGGATGCGCATCGCTTCGAGGATGCGCAGCGTTCCCAGCGCATCGGAGTTCGCGGTGTACTCCGGCTCCTCGAAGCTCACCGCGACGTGGCTCTGCGCGGCGAGATTGTAGATCTCGTCGGGCTGCACCTGCTGGATCACGCGCGTGAGGCTCGACGAGTCCGTGAGGTCGCCGTGGTGCAGGAAGAACCGCACGTCCGTCTCGTGCGGATCCTTGTAGAGGTGGTCGACGCGGTCCGTGTTGAAGAGCGAGGCGCGCCGCTTGATGCCGTGGACGACGTAGCCCTTCGCGAGCAGGAATTCCGCGAGGTACGCGCCGTCCTGCCCGGTGACGCCCGTGACGAGCGCGACCTTCGGTGTCATGGTCCCCCCTTTGCCCAGCCGATAATGTACACCGGGAGCCTTTGTTTTTCCTCGCGTTTCCGGCTATAATGTGAGGCTTTCCATCCTTGCCTCACGGTTTGTGGGTCTCCCGAGACCCCCTGCGCATGCCGGAGGCTTTACCCATAAGGAGAGATCGACCCATGCGCCACTACGAGATCGTCTTCATCGTCCACCCGGACCAGAGCGAGCAGGTCCCGGCGATGATCGAGCGCTACCGCAACACCATCACCCAGGGCGGCGGCAAGATCCACCGCATCGAGGACTGGGGACGGCGCCAGCTCGCCTATCCCATCCAGAAGGTCTTCAAGGCCCACTACGTGCTGATGAACATCGAGGTCGGGAACGACACGCTCGCCGAGCTCGAGAACGCGTTCAAGTTCAACGACGCGGTGCTTCGCCACCTCACGGTGAGCAAGCGCGAGGCCGAGACCGGCCCCTCCCCGATGATGAAGGAGGAGAAATCGCGCAACGTCACCGAGGCCCCGGCCGGCGGCGAAGGCAAGCCCGCCGAGGCCGCCCCCGCGCAGCCCGCGGCCGCATAAGACGAAAACCGGGGACAGACCCCCATTTCCGCGACGGTCCGCTGTCGCGCCCGGCGGAAATGGTGGTCCGTCCCCCACGATACGGAGACATAGATCATGCCGAGACCGGCTCCCCGCGGACGCGGGAAAGGAAAGGGCGGAAAGTTCGCCAAGAAGGACGGGCGCAGCCAGAACCGCGGCCTCTTCCGCCGCCGCAAGTTCTGCCGCTTCACCGCGGAGAAGGTGAAGGAGGTGGACTACAAGGACATCGCCGTCCTGAAGGACTTCATCAACGAGAACGGGAAGATCATCCCGGCGCGCATCACCGGCACCAAGGCCCGCTACCAGCGCCAGCTCGGGGTCGCCATCAAGCGCGCGCGCTTCCTCGCGCTCCTGCACTTCACCGACCTGCACTGAAGGACCCGCCATGCAAGTGATCCTGATGGAGAAAGTGGTGAACCTGGGCGGGCTGGGCGACGTGGTCAAGGTGAAGGACGGCTTCGCCCGCAACTACCTCATCCCGCAAGGCAAGGCGAAGCGCGCCACCCAGGCGAACCTCAAGGAGTTCGAGGGCCGCCGCGCGGAGCTCGAGAGGAAGGCGAACGAGCAGCTCACCAACGCGCAGGAAAAGGCCGCGAAGCTCGAGGGCCTCAAGGTGGACATCGCGCAGAAGGCGGGGGTGGACGGGCGACTCTTCGGCTCGGTCACCAACGCCGACATCGCCGAATCGCTCACCAAGGCGACCGGCGTCCCGGTGAAGAAGGCGGAGGTGCGCATGCCGCAGGGACCGCTCAAGCACATCGGCGAGTTCCCGATCGTGGTGGCGCTGCACTCCGACGTGCTCGCGAACATCCTGGTGCACGTGGTCGCGGAAGCCTGACCGGATGGCGTCATCCCCGCGATCCTGACGTCATTCCCGCGAAGGCGGGACGCAACCCGAAAATGGCCGCCTCCGGGCGGCCATTCTCTTTTCCGGGTGGCGCACGTGGTGAGCCAGCGGCACGCTAATTTCCGTCACAGGCAATTCACCGATACGCACCGCTCGCCCACAACTTATCTACAGGCTTATCCCATTGTGCGCACAGGATGCGCGTGACACACTCGCCGCTCGCGGCTCGGGAGAGGCCGCATTTCGTTACACGAGGAGACAATTCCTAACATGCCCTCGGTTCCCGCTGGCTCCGAACGCTTCCCGCGGCCTGTCCCCGGCGACGCCCAGATCGAATCGCTGCGCCTGCCGCCGCATTCCGTCGAGGCGGAGCAGGCGGTGCTGGGCGGCCTGCTGCTTTCCAACGCGTCCTGGGACCGCATCGGCGACCTCCTCTCCGAATCGGACTTCTACCGCGCCGACCACCGCGTGCTGTGGCGGACGATCACCCGGCTCGTCGAGGAGAACAAGCCGGCCGACGTGCTCACGCTCGCCGAGGCGTTGAAGCTGACCGGCGAGCTGCAGGACGTGGGCGGCGTCGCGTACCTGAACCAGCTCGCCAGCGGCACCCCGAGCGCCGCGAACATCCGCCGCTACGCGGAGATCGTGCGCGAGCGCGCGATCACGAGGAAGCTCGCCGAAGTGGGCACCTCGATCGCCGATTCCGCGTACTCGCCGCAGGGGCGCGAGGCGCGCCAGCTCCTCGACGAAGCGGAGACGCGCATCCTCGAGATCGGCGAGTCGGGCGGGCGCTCCTCGGAGAGCTTCGCAAAGATGTCCACCGTGCTCGCCGAGGTGATGAGCCGCCTCGACGAGCTGCACCGCAACCCGAATTCGGTCACCGGCAAGGCGACCGGCTTCGTGGACCTGGACGAGATGACCACCGGCCTGCAGGACGGCGACCTCATCATCGTCGCCGGGCGCCCGAGCATGGGGAAGACCTCGCTCGCGCTGAACATCGCCGAGCACGTGGCGCTCGAGCTGAAGCTTCCCGTGCTCGTGTTCTCGATGGAGATGGGCGGCACGCAGCTCGCCACGCGCCTGCTGGGCTCGGTCGGGAGGGTGGATGCGCAGAACCTGCGCACCGGCCGGCTGAGCCCGTCGGACTGGGACCGGCTCGGTAGCGCCCTGGGGAAGCTCAACGAGGCTCCGCTCCTGATCGACGAGACGGCGGCCCTGAACCCGCTGGAGCTGCGCGCGCGCGCGCGACGCAAGTGGCGCGAGTACGGCGGCCTCGGCCTCATCGTGATCGACTACATCCAGCTCATGCAGGCGGCCGAATCGGGCACCGAGAACCGCGCGACCGAGCTCTCGGAGATCTCGCGGGGCCTCAAGCAGATGGCGAAGGAGCTCGCGGTGCCAGTGATCGCCCTCTCGCAGCTCAATCGCTCGCTCGAGCAGCGGCCCAACAAGCGGCCGGTGATGTCGGACCTGCGCGAGTCGGGTGCGCTGGAGCAGGACGCGGACATGATCTTCTTCATCTACCGCGACGAGGTCTACAACGAGGACTCGCCGGACAAGGGCATCGCCGAGATCATCGTCGGCAAGCAGAGGAACGGTCCCATCGGCACCGTGAAGCTCACGTTCCTCGGCAAGCACACGCGCTTCGAGAATTACTCGGGGGCCTCGGGATACTGACGCGGGCCGGTAGAATGGACCTCCCTGCGCAAGCCGTCGTCGCCCCGGCGGCGTCCGCCCGCGATCCGCTCGCCATGTCCCGCCCGATTCGAGCCACGATCTCGCTCCCCGCGCTGCGCCACAACTACTGGCTCGCGAAGCGCACCGCGCCGCGCTCGAAGGTGCTCGCCGTGGTGAAGGCGAACGCCTACGGCCACGGCATCGAGCGCGTCGCGCGCGCCCTCGAGCGGACGGACGGCTTCGCCACGCTCGAGATCGACGGCGCGGTGGCGCTGCGCGAGCGCCATCCCGCCGTTCCCATCGTGCTCCTCGAGGGATTCTTCCAGCCTGCGGAGCTCGCCGTGATCCGCGCCTCCGGGCTCGCGACGGTCATCCATTGCGAGGAGCAGCTGCGCATGCTGGAAACCGAGCGCCGCGGCGCTCCGATCGACCTGTGGCTCAAGGTGAACACCGGCATGAACCGCCTGGGGTTCCCGCCGCACGCGCTGGGCGATGCGCTGGAGCGCGTGCGCAAGTCCGGCGCCGCGAAGAGCGTCACGCTCATGACGCACTTCGGATCGGCGGATGCCCCGGACGGCATCCGCGAGGCGATGCGCCGCTTCGAGTCGTGCACCGCCGGCATCAACCTGCCGCGCAGCCTCGCCAATTCCGCCGCCATCTTCGCCAATCCCGGGGCGCACGGGGACGTCTGCCGCTTGGGCATCGCGCTCTACGGGGCGACGCCGTTCATGGACCGGCCGGCGAAGTCGCTGGGCCTGAGGCCCGCGATGACGCTCACCTCCAGCCTGGTCGCGGTGCAGGAGCTGGCGCCCGGCGAGGTCGTGGGCTATGGGGGAACCTTCCGCGCAGAGCACGCGATGCGCATCGGCGCCGTCGCCTGCGGCTACGCGGACGGATACCCGCGCCATGCTCCCACGGGGACGCCGATCCTCGTCGCGGGCGCGCGCACGCGCACCGTGGGCCGCGTCTCCATGGACATGGTGATGGTCGACCTCTCGCCGGTTCCTTCCGCGCGCGTGGGGTCTCCGGTGGTCCTGTGGGGCGAGGGCGTGCCGGTCGACGAGGTGGCGATGGCCGCCGAGACGGTCGGCTACGAGCTGCTGTGCGCGGTGTCGCAGCGCGTGCCGATGATCGAGTCCGACGCGGCCTGATGGCGAAGACGAAGACCGTCTACACCTGCACCGAGTGCGGCGGCCAGGCCACCAAGTGGCAGGGCCAGTGTCCGCACTGCAACGAGTGGAACACGCTCGTGGAGACGGTGATCGAGGCGGCGCGCCCCGGCGCGGCGAATCGCTTCGCGGCACTCGCCGGCGCGGGCGAGGTGGTGGCGCTCGCGGAGGTGGAGGCGCGCGACTTCCCGCGCCTGCCGACGCTCATCGGCGAGTTCGATCGAGTGCTGGGCGGCGGCCTCGTCGAGGGCGGCGTGGTCCTCATCGGCGGCGACCCGGGAATCGGCAAGTCGACGCTGCTCCTGCAGGCCGCGGCGCGCCTCGCCGAGCAGGTGCCGGTGCTCTACGTGACCGGCGAGGAATCGGCCGAGCAGGTGGCGCTTCGTGCGAGGCGCCTCGGCGTCAACGCCTCGAAGGTGCGGCTGCTTCCGGAGATCGAGCTCGAGAAGATCCAGGCGACCCTCGCTTCCGCTCGCCCGCGCGTCGCCGTGATCGACTCCATCCAGACGCTCTATTCGGCCGCGCTCACCTCGGCGCCGGGCTCGGTCGCCCAGGTGCGCGAATGCGCGGCGCAGCTCACCCGGCTCGCCAAGCAGACCGGCACCACCGTCGTCTTCGTCGGCCACGTCACCAAGGAAGGCGCCCTCGCCGGGCCGCGCGTGCTCGAGCACATGGTGGATACGGTCCTCTATTTCGAGGGCGAGACGCACACCAGCTTCCGGCTGATCCGCGCGTTCAAGAACCGGTTCGGCGCGGTGAACGAGATCGGCGTCTTCGCGATGACGGAAAAAGGCCTGCGCGAGGTGACCAATCCCTCCGCGCTCTTCCTCTCGCAGCACCACGCCGGCGTCGCGGGGTCGTGCGTGATGGTGACCCAGGAAGGCACCCGCCCGCTCCTCGTGGAGCTGCAGGCGCTCGTGGACGAGGCGCACGGCGCCGGGGCGAGGCGGCTCACCGTCGGGCTCGAGCTCAATCGCCTGGCGATGCTTCTCGCCGTGCTGCACCGCCATGCCGGCATCGCATGCTACGACCAGGACATCTTCGTGAACGCGGTGGGCGGCGTGCGCATCGCGGAGCCCGGCGCGGATCTCGCGGTCACGCTCGCCGTCGTCTCGAGCCTGCGCAACCGGCCGCTGCCGGCCAAGCACGTGGTGTTCGGCGAGGTGGGGCTCGCCGGCGAGGTGCGTCCGGTGCAGCGCGGCCAGGAGCGCCTGCGCGAGGCGGCGAAGCTCGGCTTCACGCACGCCATCATCCCTGCGGCGAACAAGCCGCGCACGCCGATCCCGGGGCTCGAGGTGATCGCCGTCGATCGCGTGACCGAGGCGGTGGACTACCTGAAGTGACCTGCTCGATGGCGTTGAGCGGCCGAAGGTCCGCTCCAACGCCGTTCCCCGCTCGATGGCGTTGAGCGGCCGAAGGTCCGCTCCGACGCCGTTCCCGCTGCCCCTGAACTCTTCCGCCTTCTTCTATTTGATGACGAGCGCGACGGTGAGCGCGATCGCCGCGACCGCGAGCACCACGATGGCGGCGATCGCGAAGAGGTTCGAGCCGCCTCTCGCGGAAGCCTCCGGCGGCGGGGCGACGGGCGCGGCAGCGGGCGCCGGGCGCGGCGGCGGCGCGACCTTCGGTTTCGGCGCTTCCGCGGGCGGCGCCTTCGGCGCGAGCGGGGAGCCGCTCTCGATCTTGCCCTTGTACGCGCGCATCTTCTGCGTGTGCGTGATGTAGTCGCGGAAGTCGTCGGTCTGGTCGGTCATCGCCGCGAGGCGCAGCGTGGCGTCGAACGAATCGAAGGTCTTCGAGAGGGCGAGCGCCTTGCCGGCCTCGTCGTCCTTCGCGCCGGGCTCCGCATTGAGCGGGATGGTCGCCGTGTCCACCATGCGCTCCGGAACCGGGATCGGCACGGGATTGCGGATCGGCGTGGGCGGCGCGGTGGTCGCCTTGAGCGCCGCGGCGGGGCGCCCGGCGTCCATCTGCCGGCGTACCTCGCGCAGGTCGTCGGCGAATTCCTTGATCGTCTGGTAGCGGTCTTCGAGCAGCTTCGCCATCGCCTTCGCGGCGATCAGGTCGAGCATCGGCGGGAGCGAGCGGTTGTGCGAGGAGGGCGGCGGCGGCGTCGTGTTCACCGTCGCGTACATGATCGCGTTCACGTTGTCGCCGTCGAAGGGCGCGACGCCGGTGAGCGCCTCGTACAGCACCACGCCGAGCGAGAAGATGTCGCTGCGGGCGTCGATCGCCTTGCCGATCACCTGCTCGGGCGACATGTAGCGGGGGCTGCCGAGGATGAGGCCGGTCATCGTCTTCACCGCCGAGTTCGGCAGGCGCGCGATGCCGAAGTCGGTGATCTTCGCGATGCCGCCCTTGAGCACCATGATGTTCGAAGGCTTCACGTCGCGGTGCACGATGTCCTGCTGGTGCGCGAACCAGAGCCCGTCGGCCACCTGCGAGATGATGTCCACCACCTGGTCGGCCGGGGGCAGGTTCCCCGAGGCGATCATGTCCTTGAGCTCCTGCCCCTCGAGGAACTCCATCGCCATGTAGGCGACCTGCTCGGTCTTGCCCACGTCGTAGATGGTGACGATGTTCGGGTGGTTGAGGCGGCCGGCGGCCTTGATCTCCTGCTGGAAGCGCGCCTCGTACTCCTCGAGCTCCTGGCGCGAGAGGTTCAGGTTGATCGTCTTGATCGCGACCGTCCGGTCGATGATCGGGTCGACGGCCTTGTAGACGACGCCCATGGCGCCCTGGCCGATCTCCGAGACGACTTTGTAGCGGCCGAGCGTCGCGATCATCGTCACTTCTGGGGAACCGAGGCCGCCGCGGGAGAGGTCGCCTTCTTGTCCTTCGCGCTCTGGTCCTTCGCTGCCCTGGCTTCCTTCGCGGCCTTCTCGGCGAGCTGCCGCTTGGCGGTCGCCTTGGCCCCGGCGAAGGTGTGGGTCCAGTAGGGATTGCCCGCCTCGGCCGGGGTGAGGTCGAAGTTCGGGTCCACGTCGTAGATCTTGATGAACTGCGCGCGGCAGTCCTTGTAGCGCCGCTCCAGGCAGTCGGTGAACGCGATGTACTTCATCGCCTTCACCTGGTTCGCCTTGTCCGCGAAACCTTCGGTGATGGCCGCCTCGAGCAGCCGGCGGGCGGCGCTGTATTCGCCGGCGTCGTACTTCACCATGCCGTCGGAGAGCATCTGCTGCGCCTTCGTGAGGGTCGGCTGCTTGCCCACCGTGGTGGCGGCCTCGCGCTCGGTGATGAGCTGCGTGCGCACGTCGCGGTACACGGGTCCCCAGATCGGATGACCGTCCTCGGCGGGCGTGAGCGAGAAGTCGGGATCGATCTCGAAGGCCTTGCGGAACTCGTCGCGGCACTGCGCCTCGCGGTTGGAGGTGCAGTAGATGAACGCGAGCAGCTTCCTCGCGTGCGACTGGTCGGTCTTGGGCAGCAATCCGTGGGCGAGGGCCTCGTTGAGGTCCGATTCCGCCTTCGCGTAGTCGGCGGCGTCGTACTCCTTCACGCCCGCGGCGAGCGAATCCTGCGCGTGCTTTCGCAGCACCTCCTCGGTGATCTGCGGTGCGACCGGCTGCGGCTTCTCCTTGGTCCCGAGCTGCTCGCAGCCGGCGAGCGCGAGGACCGCGGCGAGGACGAGGAGCGGCCGTGCGAGCGGCATGTTCATTGGAACCTGTACCTCACCGTGACCTCATCGCGGGCCTTGAGATCGAGGTTCTCGACGTGCGGCGTGAAGGTCGTGTTGCGCACCTCGATCTTGTACTTGCCGGGCTCGAGCTTGAGCGACTTCATCGGCGGCGTTACTCCGCGCGACTTGCCGTTCACGAAGATCTCGCCCCAGGGTTGCACGGCGAAGACCAGCGTGGCGGGCGGCACGGCCGGCTTGGCGGGCTCGGGCTTCGCGGCAGCCTTCGGCGGCTCCGCCGGCTTCGCCGCGGGCGCGGGCTCGGTGCGAACGCTGGCGGGAGCCGCGGGCGGGATCTGCGCGGGCGTGGGCTGCGGCGCGAGGACGTGCGTCTCGGGCCGAAGCTCGGGTTGCGCCGCTTCGGGCTTCGCGGTCTCGGCGGGCTTCGCGGTTTCGGTCGTCGAGGCGCCCGGCGCGGCGGGCGTCGCGGCGGACGCGGGCGCGGGGACCTGCGCCTGCGTCGCGGGTGCCGTCGACGGTTGCGCTTCGGTCGTGGGCGGCGTCGCCGCGGCGAGCTCGGGCGCGGAGGGCTTCTTCGTCGCGACGAGGACGCCCAGCACGATCACGAGCGCGCCGAGGCCGCCCGCGATCAGCGTGAGCTTCTTCTTGTCGTGCACGAACGACGGAATGGTGAGCGTGACCGTCGAGCTTCCGGGCGTCTGCGGGCCGGTGCGCGACTTGCGCGCGTTGGGCGAGGTGGACGAAGCACGGTCCTTCATTCCGTCCTTCGCCTTCTGCAGCGCGCCTTCGTGGTGTCCGACCACGTAGATCTCGTGCTCGCGCACGTGCTTGTCGGTGCGCGACCCTTCGTACGTGAAGAGCTTCGCGTACTCGCTCGCGAGGTTCGACACCACGTCGTAGTACGAGCGCGACACCACGATCTGCCCGGGGCGCGCGAAGCTCATGATGCGCTGCGCGACGTTGATGCCGTCGCCGATGATGTTCGGGTGCCCGTTGATGTCCTTCACGAGCTTCACGGGCCCGAGGTTGATGCCCATGCGCACCGAGTCCTCGCCGGAGGCCTCGACCATCGTCGCGGTCATGCCCTCCTTGATCATCTTCTCGCGCAGGCTCAACGTCACGAAGAGCGCGTCCTCGGGATCGCCGAGGAAGCTGATCGCGGCGCCGTCCCCGGTGTCGAGGATGATGCGATCGTTGACGGGGATGTCCTGGATCGCCTCGGAGAGGTTGTTCGTGAGCGCGGTCTTCAGGCGGATCTGCTCGGTCACCGGCTTCTTCGAGTAGCCGACGAGGTCGATGAACACGACGCTGCAGATGAACGTGCGATTTGCCTGATCGAGCATCGTGTGCGGCCTGGTCTGGAACGGCGGGGAGCCGACCCCTCCCGGTAGTTGTCGATTAGTTGTGGTAATGCAGGGACTTACACTGCGAATTTCGGGCAATTCCTAGTTTAACCGAAGCGCCTGAAAAAAGCCTGTGTTCCGGGTCACAGCTCGAGGGTACGCCCACTCAGCCCGCGCCCGTCGGCTCCGAGGAGGTAGAGGAACGCCGCGGCCGCCGACTCGGGCGAGCGAAGCTTCGAGCGGTCCTCCGCCGGGTGGCTGCGCAGGCGCTGCGGGGAGGCGATCGGCCCGGGGATCAGCACGTTCAGTCGCGGCTTGCCCGCATGCTCGAGCTCGTCGGCCCAGACCGCCGCGAGCGTGGAAAGGGCCGACTTCGCGACCGCGAAACCGCCCCAGTATGCGCGCGGATGGGCGCCGTGCGTCTCGCCGGTGAAGATCACCGAAGGATCCGGCGCCGCGGACAGCAGCGGCAGGCAGGCGCGCGTGAGCGCGAAGGGCGCGGCGAGGTTCACGCGCAACAGCTGCATCCACTGCTCGAGCGTCTCGTCGGCGAGCGGCCCGAGCGGGACGAAATGGCTCGCGCAGTGCACGATGCCGTCGAGGTGCCGGAGGTCGCGGCGCACCAGCGCGGCGAGCGACTCGTACTCCGCGCTCCCGGCCGCGGCGAGGTCGAGCGGCACGAGCACGGGCTCCGCACCGCCCGCGGCGACGATCGCATCGTAGGTCGCCTCGAGCTTCTGCGGATTGCGCCCGAGCAGCGCCACGGTCGCTCCGTGGGCCGCGCAAGCGAGCGCCACCGCGCGGCCGAGTCCTTGCCCGGCGCCGGTCACCAGGATCACGCGGCCGGCGAGAAGCTCGGCCGGGGGCTCATAGCGCTCGAGTGGGAATCTTTCGGTGATCATGGCTGGTGAGGTAGCGCAGCGCCGCCTCGGCGGCGAGGCGGCCGCTCGCGACCGCCGTCTCGAGCGTCGCCGGAAGGTCCGGTTCCGTATAGTCGCCCGCGAGGAAGAGGCCGGGAGCGGCGGTCTCGTGCGGGGCGCGAAACGCGCCGGGGATGCAGGCGAAGGTCGCGCGTTTCTCCACGATCGCCTTGGTCCAGGCCGGGGCGGGGAGCGGGCCGAAGGCGCGATCGATCTCGCGGTGCGCCATCGTGCCGAGGACGTCGTTGTCGAGCGAGAGGTGCGGCCCCGGAGCCGAGATCACGGCGGCGAGGAGCCCGCGCGTGCCGGTGAGCGCCTCGCGATCGAAGGCCCACTGCACTTGTCCCCCCGCGAGCCCCATCATCGGGAACGGCAGGCGCACGCGCGCCTCGTATTGCAGGTACACGGTGGCGATCGGCTCGTGCTCGATCGACTCGATGCGCGCGGCGAGCGCGGCGAGCGCGGGACACGAGGCGAGAAGCTGCGGCGCCTGGTGCGGCGCGACCGCGACGATCACGGCATCGAAAGCGTGCGCACGTCCCGCCGCCTCGAGGCTCCATGCGCCTTCGCGCGGCACGACGGAGGCGACGCGCGTGGCGAGCGCGATGTCTGCCCCTCGCTCGCCCAGCCATTCGATCGCGGCTTCCGGCAGCAGCGCGGAAAGGTCGCGCACCGGAAAGAGGAGGTCCGAGTCCTCGCGCCGGCCGAAGAGCGCGCGGCGCAGGACCGTGACGAAGGTGCGCGCGTCGGCGCGATCCACGGGCGTGTTGAGCGCGGACACGCACAGCGGACCCCACAGCAGCGTGGCGAGCGCGTCCGACTGGCGATGCCGCGCGAGGAGCTCCGCGACCGAGGCGCCGGCCGCCGGCTGGAAGGAGCGGGCGCGCACGGCGAGGCAGAAGCGCACGGCGGCGGCGCGATCGGCGGCCGAGAGGCCGCGTGCGAAGGCGAGACCCGCGGCGAGATTGAACGGCGCCGGAAGGCGCGGCGCTTCGAGGGCGAAGCGTCCGGCGATCCGCAGGGCGAGCGGCACGCGCTGCAGCGCGGGCGCGGATGCGCCCACCTCGCGCATCAGCCCGAGCGTCTCGTGATATGCGCCGAGGAGGATGTGCTGGCCGTTGTCGAGCGACGCTCCGCGGTAGACGACGCGGCGCGCCCGTCCTCCGGGCACGCGGTTGGCCTCGAACACGCTCACCGCGCAGCCGGCGCGGGCGAGGCGCACCGCGGCCGAAAGTCCGGCGTAACCGGCGCCGACGACGGCGACGCGCCGCGCGTTCACGTCCCCGCCCACGTCTTCCACGCGATCCACAGCTTGCGGATCGGCGTGAGCGCGATGCGGCGGTCGAGCACGCGGTAGCCGTCGCGGCGGATCTCCTCGAGGAGCGCGCGATAGATGGCCGCCATGATGAGTCCCGCACGCTGGCTTGCCCGGTCCTCGGGGGCGAGGCGGCTCCTGGCGAGCTCGTAGTAGGACACGGCGCGATCGGCCTGGAACGCCATGAGGGACCGGAAGCGCTCGTCCTCGCGGCGCGCGAGGATGTCGTCGGCGCCGAGCCCGAAACGCGCGAGCTCGTCCGCGGGCAGGTACACGCGGTCGCGGCGCGCATCCTCGCCGACGTCGCGCAGGATGTTGGTGAGCTGGAAGGCGATGCCGAGGGTCTCCGCGTATTCCAGGGTGGAGGGATTCGAGTAGCCGAAGATCGAGGCGGAGAGCTGTCCCACGACGCCGGCGGCGCGGTGGCAGTAGAGGCGCAGCGCGTCGAAATCGGCGTAGCGGTGGTGCGTGAGGTCCATCTCCATGCCGTCGATGATCTCGTTCATGCGCGCCGCGTCGAGGCCGAACGCCGGCACGAAAGGCGCGAGCGCGCGCGTCACCGGGTGCTCCGCATGCCCCGCGAAAAGGTTCGCCACCTCGGTGCGCCACCACGCGAGCTTCGCTCGCGCCACGCCCGCGTCGCGCACCTCGTCCGCCACGTCGTCGACCTCGCGGCAGAACGCGTAGAGCGCCGTGATGGCGCGCCGCCTCTCCGGCGGCAGGAAGAGGAAGCTGTAGTAGAAGCTCGAGCCGCTCCGCGCGGCCTTCTGCTGGCAATACTCGTCGGGACTCATGGTGATGGCGAAAATCGGGTCGGTTCGCTTTTCAGCGCGACGGTCGGCTTGCCGAAAAGGGATCCGCCCCCTTCTTCGCCAGCGCGCGCGCCACGATCCGGATCCAGTCGAGCCTGGCGAGCGCGGGCCGGTGCCGGAACACGTCCCCGCGCGCGGCGTCGATTTTATCGAGAATCGCGATGCCCCCGTGGAGGGTGGCACGGATCTCGAGTCCGAGGCGGCCCGGCAGCGCGTCGCCGAGGGGCGCGCCTTCGAGGAGCAGGCGCCGCGCGCGCGCGCATTCGAACGCCATGAGCGCCGCCCACCGCTCGTCGGCGCGACCTTCCGCGATCGCTTTTTCGGCGACGCCGTGCCGCTCGAGGTCCTCCTGGGGAATGTAGACGCGGCCCTTGGCCCAGTCGATCGCGACGTCCTGCCAGAAGTTGATGAACTGGAGCGAGGAGCAGATGCGGTCCGACTGCGCGGCGTAGCGCTCGTCGAGGAAGCGCGGCTCCGCGCGCGAGAACACGTGCAGCACGAGGCGCCCCACCGGATTCGCCGAGCGCCGCGAGTAGTCCATCAGCTCGTCGAAGGTCGCATAGCGCTTCTTCACGACGTCCTGCTTGAAAGCGTCGACGAGGTCGGCGAGGAGCGGCGTCGGCAAGCCGAACTCGCGAACCGCCCGCGCGATGCGCTCGAAGCGCGCGCCCGGGTCGCGGCCCGCATCGATCGCATCGAGCGCCTCGAGGTAGCGGTCGAGCGCCGCGAGGCGTTCCGCGTCGCGGGCGTCGCCCTCGTCCGCGACGTCGTCGGCGCCGCGCGCGAAGCCGTAGATCGCCTCGATCGGCGCGCGCACGGCCGCCGGAAGGAGCCAGGAAGCGACCGGGAAGTTCTCGTAGTGGTCGACGGGCAATGGGCGTGGAAGCGATTGAATTTCCTGGATTATATCGGGCGCCGGCGACCCGCGTGGCGGCGTCGGGCCCCCCTCTTTTCGGGTATAATCCGACGACCGCGAAAGTGGCGGAATTGGTAGACGCACTGGATTTAGGTTCCAGCGCCGAAAGGCATGTGGGTTCGAGTCCCTCCTTTCGCACCAGGTCGCATCCACGGGTTCGCCCGTGCGCCCCTCGCGAAAGTCCAGAGGGAAATTCCAACAAGGAAAAATCGATGCAGCAGGCAGTCCAGAGCTCCTCCAGCCCCCTCGAGCGCAACATCACGGTCTCGGTGCCGATCGCGCAGATCGAGGCCGAGATCGCGACGCGCCTCAAGCGGCTCGCGCGCACCGTGCGCATGCAGGGCTTCCGCCCGGGCCACGTGCCGATCAAGATGGTCGAGCGGCAGTACGGTCCGCAGGTGCGCCAGGAAGTCGTCTCGGATACGGTGCAGAGGACCTTCGCCGACGCGGTGAAGGACAAGTATCGCGTGGCGGGCTTCCCGCGCTTCCAGCCGCGGCCCGTCGAGCAG